>JADJQX010000001.1:1800000-2100000 GCA_016712525.1 Myxococcales bacterium | reverse complement strand
GACGAGGGCGCCGAGCTCGTCGAGGCTCGTCGGCACACGCACGTGCTCGCGTGGAGCGCCTTCGATCGGGGCCGCGTCGGGAGAGAAGGGCAAGCTCGCGATCCCTTCGCGCCGCACGACCTCGAGCTCTGCGAGCACGGCCTCACGAAAGGCGGCGAAGCCCATCGCGCGGACGAGGAACTTCATCCGGTTCTTCTTGCGGTTCTCGCGATCCCCGCGCGCGTGGAACACCCGCACGATCGCCTCGGACACCCGGAGCACGTCCTCCACGGGCAGGAACGCGTAGAGCTCGTGACCACTCACGACATAGGTCGACGTGCCCCCCGCGACCGTCACACGGAACCCTCGCGCGCCGTGCGCGTCCGTGCGCGCCGTGAAGCCGATGTCGTTCACGAGCACGAAGGCGTGGTCTGCACCACCGCCTGCGAAGGCGACCTTGAACTTTCGAGGCAGTGTCGACGAGAGCGGGTGCCGCAAGAAGTACCGCGTGAACGCCTCGGCGTAGGGCCTCGGATCGAAGGCCTCGTCGTCCGCGACGCCGGCGTCGGCGTTGGTCGTCACGTTGCGCACGGAGTTTCCGCACGCCTCGCGCGTCGTGATGCCCGCGTCGGCCAGCTCGCGCATCGCCGCGATGACCTGCTCCTCCGGGAGGAAGTGAAACTGCACGTTTTGCCGCGTGGTCACGTGCAAGAACCCTCGAGCGTACTTGTCGGCCACGTCGGCCAAGACGTCGAGCTGTTCGGCGCTCACGACACCCTGGGGGAGCTTCGCGCGGAGCATCGTCGGCCCCGCACCTTGCCGCTGTCCATAGTTGCCGTTCAGGAGGCGAAAGAGGCGCCAGGCCTCAGCGTCGATCTCCCCGCGCTCGAACTTCTCGAGCATGTCGACGAACAGATCGACGTCGCCCTGGCTCGCGAACCTCGGCGAGGCAGTCTCCACACGCGCTCCTAGCTCTCCGTGCGGGCTCATGCCGCACCTCCTTCCGTACGAGAAATGGCCTCGCGAACCTCCGCGAGGCGGGTCACGTCCCCCACGACCAAGACACCGGGCAACCCCTGCTCCTCCGAAGCGAGCGTGTCGTCGACGAGCTCGCGCAGCGTGAGCCGTCGCACCGACTCTCGAGCCGTGCTGGCCGCGAAGACGAGCGCGACCCCGAGCTCGGGCTCATGCCCCGCGGCGAGGAACGCCCGGGCGATCTCCGCGCGACGCTCGACCCCCATGAGGACCACCCACGTGAGCTTTTTGCCCACCGTGGGGTGGACGAGGGCACGCCAGGTGTCGTCCGGGTGCGCGGTGACCACGAGCACGGCACGTGCAACCTCTCGATGTGTCACGGGAATTCGTGCAGCGAGCGGAGCCGCGAAGGCGCTCGTCACGCCGGGCACCACGTCGCAGGGGATGCCCGCGTTCGTGACCGCCTCGAGCTCCTCGCCACCTCGCCCGAACACGAACGGGTCCCCCGCCTTGAGGCGGACCACGGCGAGCCCTCTCCGCGCGTAGCGCACGAGGAGCCGCGAGATGGTCTCCTGCGCGAGGCTCGGACGGTTCGCGCGCTTGCCCACGAAGAGGCGCCGCGCGCGGGGACAGAGCTCGAGCACGCGGGCGTCGCAGAGCGCGTCGTACAGCACCACGTCAGCGGACGCGAGCACGCGCGCGGCGCGCACGGTGAGGAGCTCCGGATCTCCCGGGCCCGCGCCGACGAGGGTCACACGGCCCTTCATGCCGCCCCCTTTTGGTGCCGCGCGTACTTCTCCACGAGCACCGAGAGCACGGCCTCGCGCCGCTTGGCGAGGGGCAGCCCTCGCGCGGCCAACGCAGGCCGAAGGAGCGACGCCACGTCGACCCAGGCCGCGAGATCCACGGGCAAGAGCTCCTCGAGCGCCTCACGAAGCAGCCCCGAGAGCGCAGGCGCCCGCCCGCCCGTCCCCACGACGACGGTCGCGTCCCCGCGCGTGATCACCGCCCCACCGAACGCCGACCCGTGCGCCGGATCGTCGACCGCGAGCACGAAGATCGCGCGGCGCTCCGCGGCCTCGAACACACGACGGTTCACCTCGGGGGGCGCGGCCGCCACGACGAAGTAGACCCCTTCGAGGTGCGCCTCGTCGAACGGCTCACGCGTGACGGCCAAGCCCAGACGCGTGTATTCCTCACTCACCCCCGGCGAGACGGTACGCACACGAGCCCCCGCGGAGGCGAGCTTCTTCGCCTTCTCGGCCGCCACCGGGCCCGCGCCGACGACGAGCACGGTTCGCCCTTCGAGCCGCAAAAACACCGGGTAGGGGCTCACGCGGACCTCCGCTTCTTCTCCGCGCCTCGCGAGAGGTCGCCTGGCGACTTGTGTATTCCACATTCTTTTTTGTCGGGCGCCTCCCAGTACCAGCGGCCCGCGCGAGGGTGCTCCCCCGGAGCGATCGCACGGGTGCAGGGCGCGCAGCCGATCGACGGGTACCCCTTGGCGACGAGCGGGTGCACCGGGACACCTTCCTGCTCCGCGAAGGCGACGAGCCTGTCCCAGGTCCAGTCGTAGAGCGGGCTCACCTTCACGACCCCCGGCCTCGCCGCGTCGTCCTCGACGAGACGCACGCCCGAGCGGCCATCGCTCTGCTCACGTCGCAAGCCCGTGACCCAGGCCGAAGCTCCCGCGAGCGCACGCCCGAGCGGCGCGACCTTCCGGATGGCGCAGCACGCCTCGCGATCGGCGCGGGACCTGTAGAAGGCGTTGGGCCCGCGGGTCAGCGTGTAGGTCTCGACGTCCTCGGCCGCCGGCGCGTAGAGCGCGATCGGGATCGCGTACGTGTCTCGAAAGCGCTCGACGAGGTCGTACGTCTCGCCGTGGAGGCGGCCGGTGTCGAGCATGAACACCCGCGGGACGACTCCGACACGCTTGCCCGCGCGCGCGGCGAGGTGCACGACCACCGCGTCCTCCAGGCCGAAGCTAGAAGCAATGCGGAGGCCGTCCCCGAAGCGCGTGAGGAGCTCCGCGAGGCGGGCCTCCGGTTCGAGCGTCGAGAGGCGGGACTCGAGGTCGTGCGACGGCGCTCATGCGGGCTCCCGAGGAGCGAGCGCCGGAGAGGGGACAGACGCTTCGTCCGTTATAGCGTCCTCCCGCTTCTTCACCTTCAGCGCGACGACCTGAGCGAGCAGGCTGCCGCGGACGAAGATGCCGAAGAGGAAGCCCGCGCCGAACACGAGCTCGTGGTTGAGCGTCGCGTAAACGACGGCGAGCAGCCTGCCGAACACGTTCAAACCAGGGAAAAACACGCTCAGATCGTGCGCCTGACCGCGCCGCCAGAGGCGCACGATCTGAGGCACGTACGAGGCCTCCATCGCGACGATGCCGAGCGTTCCCACGATCCAGAAGGGAGAGTTGTGCATGGCGACCTTTCGTCCACCGGTGCGGACATGATCGCTATAGCGGACACATATCTGTTATGCTAGACACATTTCACGGCGCAGCTCACATGCGCCTCGGAGGCTCCATGGGAAGACATCTCGACGACCTCGAGGACGAGGCCATCTTCGTGCTCCGTGAGGTCACGGCAGAACGTGAGCGGCCCGCGCTCCTCTTCTCGGGCGGGAAGGACTCGGCCATCCTGCTCTACCTCGCGCAGAAGGCGTTCGCCCCGGGCAAGATCCCGTTCCCCGTGCTCCACGTCGACACCGGGCACAACTTCCCCGAGGTCATCGCCTACCGCGACGAGCGCGTCTCGAGCTTGGGCCTCTCGCTCGTCGTGGCGAGCGTCGAGGACGCGATCGCCCGGGGCCTCGTGGCCGACGTGACGGGCCCGCGCGCCTCGAGAAATCGCCTGCAGAGCGCGCCGCTGCTCGATGCCATCGCTCGGCATCGGTTCGACGTCGCGTTCGGCGGAGCACGACGGGACGAGGACCGCGCCCGCGCGAAGGAGCGTGTCGTCTCGGTGCGGGACGCCTTCGGCCAGTGGGCTCCGGAGGCCCAGCGCCCGGAGCTCTTCGACTTGCTCAACACGGAGGTGCCACCCGGTGGGCATCTCCGCTGCTTCCCGATCTCGAACTTCACCGAGATCGACGTGTGGGAGTACGTCGCCCGCGAAGGCATCCCGCTCCCATCGTTGTACTACGCACACGATCGCGAGGTCTTCGAGCGCGACGGCATGCTCTACGCCGTGACGCCGTTCACGCCCCCCGAGCCGCACGAGCGCACGTTCCGGGCAAAGGTGAGGTTCCGCACCGTCGGTGACGCCACGTGCACCGGCGCCGTGCGCTCCGAAGCGACGACCCTCGACGCCGTGCTCGACGAGGTCCGGACCGCTCGAACCACCGAGCGGGGCGCGACCCGAGCCGACGACCGGCAGACCGAAGCCGCCATGGAAGACCGCAAAAAGGAAGGGTATTTCTGATGAGCCACGCACCCTCGCCAAAGGACGATCGCGCCCTCCACCTCGCGACGTGCGGGAGCGTCGACGACGGCAAGAGCACCCTCATCGGGCGGCTCCTCTTCGACGCCGGGGCCGTGCTCGACGACCAGCTCGCTCACGTCGCCACCGCGACACGACGTCGCGGGCTCGAGGGGGTCGACCTGTCGCTCCTCACCGACGGACTCCGCGCCGAGCGCGAACAGGGCATCACCATCGACGTCGCGTGGCGCACGTTCCGGAGCGCCGCGCGACGGTTCTCCCTCGCCGACTCCCCCGGACACGTGCAGTACACATGCAACATGGCCGTGGCCGCCTCGAGCGCCGACGTCGCGATCGTGCTGCTCGACGCTACGAGGGGCGTCGTCGCGCAGACGCGCCGCCACGTCTTGCTCTCGCGCCTCGTCGGCGTCGGCACGTTCGTCGTCTGCATCAACAAGATGGACGCCGTGGGCTTCTCGGACACTCGCTTCGCCGAGGTACGTGAGCACGTCGTGGCCACGATCGACGAGCTCGCGCGCCTCCTGCCCGGACCGACCCCCGAGGTCGTCGTGGTCCCGATCTCGGCGCTCGGAGGCGACAACGTCGTGCACCCGAGCGGGAAAATGCCCTGGTACGACGGCGTGCCTCTCCTCACCGTGCTCGAACGATCCCGCGCCCGCGAACGCTCCACCGAAGGCCGAGGGCGCCTCGCCGTGCAGTGGGTCGCGCGCCCGGCCGACGCGCGCCTCCGTGCGTACGCGGGGCGTGTCACGGGCGGCCCACTCCACGAAGGCGACGCGGTCGGCGTCTTCCCCGAAGGGCACGCTTCACGCATCGCCACCCTCACGACGGCTCGCGGCCGTGCGGGGTCCGCGCGCGCTGGCGAGAGCGTCACCGTCACGCTCGACGATGCCATCTCCGTGTCCCGCGGCGACGTGATCGCCCACGCCGATCGGCCCCCGCGCGTCGCGACCTCCGTCACGGCCGACGTCGTCGTGCTCGCGCGCCGCGGCCTCGTCCCAGGTGCGCCGCTCGTCGTGAAGCAGGGCACGCGTCGGGTCCGCGCGCGCATCACGCGCGTCGAGACACGCTACGACCTCGACGCCCTCGCCAAGGTCGCGTCGCCCAGTGGGCCGTTCGCCCAGAACGACGTGCTCACGCTCGCCCTCGAGACGCAGAGCCCCCTCGTCTTCGATCCGTTCTCCGAGAGCCGCGCCACGGGCAGCCTCATCCTCGTCGACCCTACGACGGGCGACACACTCGCCGCAGGGGGCCTCCACGAAGGCCAAATATCACCCTAACTTCAACATGTTACGGCACCCGCGTGGCTACCGCTTCCACCCTCGCACGCGCCGCACGGCCCCCGGAAAGGCGGCCACGAGAGCCTCGGCGGCGCCCGACCCCGCGCACACGACCGCGAGCACCTCCGCGTCGCGCTCCGGGTCGAGGCGTGTCACCGCGAAGACGTCGCGCCCTCCGAGGTCGAGCACCACGTTGCACGCGTCCTCGCACGGCCCGAGGCAGGGCTCGGCCGCGACCGTGATGGGAGCGCCGACGAGCCGCTCACGGAGGGCGAGGAAGAGCCTCGTCCCCGGCCTCGCCACACCGCGGCCACGCTCACCCGGGCGCGCGCACGAGGTGCACACGTGGAGCTTCACGACGCTCAAGGCTCGGCCGCGAGGTACGCGCCGTCGCGCTGGGTGACCTTGCCGTCGGCCACGAGCTTCTCGAGGTGCGCCTCGAGGCTCAGCTTCGCGATAGGGAAAATCGCGGGCGGCGTGTCGGCGTAGGCCACGGGCACGAGGTCGTCGAGCGAACCTCGCCCCACCTCGCGTACGGCCGCGAGCACCTTCGCCTCGCGGAGCAACCTATGCGCGACGTAGCGCCGAAAGTGCCCACGCGGATCGTCGATGGGCGCGCCGTGAGCCGGGAGCGCGACGCTCGTGTCGAGGGCTCCGAGCCGCGTGAGCTCCGTGAGGTACTGCGCCATGTCGCCCTCGCCCGGCGCGATCAAGATGGTGCCTTCGCTCGCGACCATGTCGCCCACCACGATGGCCCGCGTCTCTTCGTCGAAGAGGCAAAGGTGCCCCACGGCGTGCCCCGGCGTATGGAGCACACGGAGGCGCTTCGGCGAAGGGCCGTCGAGCACGATCGTGTCGCCCTCGACATGCCGCTCGGTGCGGTGCTCGGCGTGCGTGATGCGCTCGAAGGTCGCGTCGTGCCCGAGGAGCGGCACCGCGAGCTCACGCGCGAGCACGTCGACCCCACCCACGTGATCGGGGTGGTGATGGGTCACGAAAATGCCCCTAATTTCGCACCCTTGCGAGACGAGCCCGCGCGCCCAGGCGAGCCACTCTCGGAGCTCGTCGTCGTAGGGCGTCGCGGGCTCGACGAGCAGGATCTCGCGCGTGCCGATCGCGTAGCTGTTCGTGTGCGTGGCCGGAGGCAGCGTGGGCGACCTCGCGGCCACCCTCGCTATCCCGTCGGCGACCGCGAACGGCCCGAGCATTCCCTCAGCGCTCGATGACGAGCGCGAGCGCCTCGCCGCCACCGATGCAGATCGACGCGAGGCCGCGCTTCTTGTTCTGCTGGATGAGGGCGTGCGTGAGGGTCGTGACGATGCGGGCCCCGCTCGCGCCGATCGGGTGACCGAGGGCCACCGCGCCGCCGCGGACGTTGACGCGCGCGCGATCGATCTTGCACTGGTCGGCCGAGACCATCGCGACCACGGCGAACGCCTCGTTGATCTCCACGAGGTCGACGTCCCCGAGGGACATGCCGAGCTTCGCGGCGACCGCGTCCATGGCCTTGGCCGGGGCCGTGGTGAACCACTCGGGGGCCTGCGCCGCGCCGGCATAACCCGTGATGCGCGCGAGCGGCGTGAGGCCGTGCTTCTTCACGCCGGCCTCGCTCGCGAGGATGAGCGCGCTCGCGCCGTCGTTGATGGACGAGGCGTTCGCCGCGGTGATCGTGCCGTCCTTCGAGAAGGCCGGGCGGAGCGACGCGAACTTCGACGGGTCACCCTTCGACGGGCCCTCGTCGGCCTTGATCACGAGCGCGTCGCCCTTCTTCTGCGGCACGGAGACCGGCGTGATCTCGGCGTCGAAGAGGCCCTCTTTCTGGGCCGAGAGCGCCTTGCGAAAGCTCTGCGCGGCGAACTCGTCCTGCTGCTCGCGCGTGTACCCGAACTCCTTGGCGCACGCGTCGCCGCAGTTGCCCATGTGGACGTCCTTGTACGGGTCCCAGAGGCCGTCGAAGATCATCCCGTCGACGAGGGTGCCGTTGCCCATGCGGTAGCCGGTGCGCGCTTTGTCCAAGTAATACGGGGCGTTGGACATCGACTCCATGCCACCGGCGACGATGACGTCGGCGTCCCCGAGGGCGAGCGCGCGAGCGCCGAGGATGAGCGCCTCCATGCCCGAGCCACAGACCTTGCTCACCGTGGTGGCGGGCACGCTGTTCGGGATGCCGGCGTGGATCATGGCCTGGCGAGCGGGGGCCTGGCCCTGGCCGGCCGAGAGCACGTTGCCCATGAAGACCTGGCCGACGGCGGCGGGGTCGAGCTTCGCGTTGGCGAGGGCGCCCGCGATGGCAGCGGCGCCGAGCTTGGGGGCGGCGATCGACGAGAGGGCTCCCTGGAAGGCGCCGATGGGCGTACGGGTCGCGGCGACGATGTAGACGGGGGGCAGAGTCGACATGGGAGCTTCTCCTTGAGCCAGGCTTCTTTGCGGCCATTTTGCCGCGTGCGCGGCTTATACCGCGGCTTCGTCGGCAGCGCACGGCCTGGCGCATCGTCCCCGTGCCCCGAAGGGTGAGGGAAAAGCGAGGCGTGGGCTGCTAAGGTCGTAGGGCCCGTGTCCGCTTCGTTCAAAGCCCCATGGATGATCTTCGGCGTCGTGGCGGTCGGCGCCGCGGCGGCGATCGCGTCGTGCGGCACCGTGGGCGGCGGCCCGACGACCGACGCCGCCGTCCCCGACGTGAGCGTCACCGTGTTCCCCGCCGAATGCCCCCCGACGAGCCCCGTCCAAGGCGAGCCGTGCACGCAGCCCGAGGGGACGACGTGCGCCTTCGGTGCGTGCGCCACCTACGTGGTGTGCAGGGGCGGAGCGTGGGTGGTCGCCCCGGTCCCCGAGCCGAAGAACCTCTGCCCCTCCCTCGTGCCCGAGCAGGGCGCCCCGTGCGGAGCCTGCTTCCAGGACGGCGGCGCGTGCACCTACGGAGACCCGACCTGCTCGGACGCCTCGACGAACGCCGCGATCGCCTCGTGCCGGGCCGGCTCTTTCGCGGTTCGTTTCGTCACGTGTGTCGAGGCCGGAGCCGACAGCGGCGCTCCGAACGACGGGGCCCCGAGCGACGCCCAGAAGGACGCCCCCACCGACTGATTCCATAAACGCGCGTTCAGCGAGGCGATCTCTTCCGCCGACGCTCCTTGCGTGTCGTATCCGCTTTGACTAAAAGCGCCGTTCCGCGTGCGCTCGCGCGGGGACGACGGCCCGATGTCCTGGGCCTCTCCCACCGAGCCCTTCGCTCGAGGAAAATCCCATGTCCGAGTCCAAGTTCGCCACGTTCATCACCGAGAAGAAGCTCAACGTCCAGCGGATCCTGTCCGTGTCGCACAAGCTCGAGACCCTCCGCCCCGAGGATCGCAAGATCCGCCTCGAGAAGCGCCAGGCCAAGAAGGCCGAGGGCGGCGAGAAGAAGCAGACCGCGAAGCCCCGCTCGGGTCGCCCCGTCACGCCCCGCGCGATCGAAGCGGCCATGGCCGGCAAGGCGCTCACGGGCCCGCAGAAGCAGCGCATCCTCCGCGCCGTGAACACGATCCTCGAGCTGAAGAAGGCCGAAAAGGTCGAGCTGAAGACCCTCTTCTGAGCGACGAGCCCGCACGGGCGTTCAAGGGCGGGGATCGGCGGCTTGGCACCTTCGACCATGGAAGACCACCTCCGCGGATCCCTCGGAGGTCACGGCGCCGAGCCGATGGCCCCTGCTAAGCTCTTGAAACCCTTGCGCAAGTTCGCCACCGCGCGACCGCGCGTGGGCATTCGTTGCTACAAATTGGGCCAGTCGAGGGCGATGGGTGCAGCCTGCACGCATGGCCCTCGTCGCGCTTTTGCTGGTGGTGTTCGTGGTTCTGGTCGACGTGTACGATCTGGCGAACAAAAAGCGCCTGCGCCGCGACCAGGGGTGAAATCGTACGTACCCCCCGTGAATGGTCGGCTGAAAGGTCGCATCGTATTCGAACGATGCAGGCTGCCCTTCGTCCGCCGACCCCGACGCTCGCCGACGTCCTCGGCCTGGGCGCGGTCGTGCCTTTTCGGCGCGGGGAGGCCCTCTTGAGCGACGACGAGGCCAAGATCCTCCAAGACGCCGCCAACGGCAACGCCGAGGCGTTTCGGAAGATCTTCGCGAAGCACCGCTCCGACGTGCAGCGGCTCGTCTTCCGCATGATGGGCGCCCGGAGCGACCTCGACGACGTCGTCCAAGAGGTGTTCATCCAGGTGTTCCGCAGCCTCCGGGACTTCCGCGGTCAGGCGAAGTTCTCCACGTGGCTCCACCGGGTCACGGTGAACGTGGTGCTGATGCAGCGGCGCGCCGCAAAGAGCCGCCCCACCTACGCCGAAGAGGCGCCCGCCGACGTCGTCGCCGACGAGGGTCAGGTCCTGCCCGACGAGGACGCCGCTCGCCGCGAGCGCATGCGTGCGTTCGGTCGGCTCCTCGATCGCCTCGCCGAAAAAAAGCGCGACGTGTTCGTGCTCCACGAGCTCGAGGGCATGTCCCCGGCCGAGATCTCGGAGATCGTCGGCGCGCCGGTGCTCACCGTGCGCACGCGCCTCTTCTACGCCCGCCGCGAGCTCGAACAGATGTGGAAAGACGAGCCCACGCTCGCCTCTCTCGGAACGACCTTCTCGAAGGCCGGAAACGGCTCGGGGGAGGAGGAACCATGATCGACGACACGGACGACGACGACGAGCTCCCCGAGGACATCGACCTCGACGCCGAGCTCGCGAACGCGGGGCCCTCCCCTCTCACGCGTCTCCTCGCCGAAGCCAAATCCGAGACCACGGGCTACGTGCCTCCCGCGGGCGATTTTTCGCTCGCCGAGCAGAAGCTCCTCCTCCGCCTCGAGACCGAAATCGCCCGTGAGAAGCGGTCGCGGAAGTCACAGCTCGCGGCCGGTGTCGTCGCGTCGCTCGCGCTCGCGGCAGGCGCGGCGTTCTTGCTCGGTCGCCCCGTCGCCCCCGAAGCGTCGCCGATGCCCACGGCCGCGCCGATCGCCTTCACGGTGAAAGGTGGCCCGAAGGGCGGAAATCTCCGCACCGACAGCGAGGATCCGGAGGGGTTCGTCGTGGGCGACACCGTCGAGGTCGCCGACCAACCGCTGGTGTTCGAGCGACGTGGAGTGGGCAAAGGTACGCCTCGCCGTGCCATGTGGGCGCTCGATCCGGCAGGCGAGGCCGCCGGCGCCCGCATCAAGGTCGCCAAAGGCGGCGAGACGTTGGTGCTCGCGCTCGAGCGTGGCGCCGTCGAGGCCGACGTGACCCCGGTCCGCGACGGCGAGGCCTTCGCGGTCGACGTCGCGGGCCCGGCCGGCACGACGCGCGTCGCCGTCCACGGGACGCACCTCCGCGTGGCCAAACAAGGGAACAAGATCACGGTCGACCTCACCGAAGGGGTCATCGCGATCGGGGCCCCCTCCGACGGTCGCACCACGGGGCGAGAGATCGTGGCGCCCGCGCACGTCGAGCTCGAGGCGGGAGCGAGCCCGTCCGCGGCCGTCGTCTCGAACGCGGGCGTGCGCGCGGCGTGGGTGCTCGAGGCCGTCGCCGATGGTCGCTCGCCGTCGCTCCCTCTCCCGGGCATTCCGCCACACGCGAGCGCATCCCCTTCGCACGCCGTCCCTTCGAAACACGTCGCGGCCCAGGGGTCGACCCCCGCGACGCCGTCAGCCTCGGCCGCCCCCATCGTCATGCTGAGCGAAGGAGCCGCGAAGACGGCCCTCCAGGTCGACGTGAAACGCTGCGCCGCGCAGGTCGCGGGGAAGACCGGCGTGAAGATCAGCGTCGAGAGCACGCTCACGGTCGACGTACGCGCCGACGGCTCGGTCGCTTCGACCCGCTTCGATCCGCCCCTGTCGCCCCCGATCCAAGAGTGCGCCGCCCAGGCCGCGTTCGCACGCCACATCGAGGGTCCGCGCAGCTTCACGGTCCCCGTGAAGTTCGACTACTGAGCGCAAGCAGCTACCGCGAGCGCCGAAGAGGACGACGAATCCTCCTCGGCCTCTCTGCGCGAGCGGAGCTCGCTCAAGGGCACGCGTAGCGGAGCTTCACGGTCGCGTCGATCGTCCCGTCGGACTCGACGTCGACGTCGATCGCGTCGAGCACGTCGTTCGATCCGTAGTGGTAGTGGAGCGTCCGCGGGACCTCGTTGATGCCGCAGTGATCGTAGCGATCGAGCGCGACCCTACCGCGCGGATCGCGCCGGACCTCGACCCGGTCGGCCACACAAAACTCGTCGCGATCCGGGTAGTTGTGGGTGGTGGTGTAGGTATCGTCGGGTGCGTAGGTGTAGGCGAGGAATCGCTTCGCGCCCTCTCTCCGCACGAGCCGACCGCTCGCGTCGTAGCGCAGGGTTTCGGAGCCCTCTTTCACGATGCGCCCGCTCGCGTCGAACGTCAGCTTGGTCGATCGCCCGCCCGACACACGGACGCCGTCGCGACCCGAGCCGTACGTGTACGTCGCTCCGGGCGAGCTGACGATCCTCCCGGATGCGTCGAAGCGGAACGCGAGGCGCGACGTCCGCGACAGGCACACGTCGAGAGGGCGACCCTCGGGCTGAACGCGCTCGAGCGGGATGCATGCGTCGCCCGCGCCCCCGTCGCGGCCCGAGATCTCGACGGCACACGGTTTGGAGAGAGGGAGGTCGAGAGGCGGAGCAGGCGTCCCGGTCATCACGGTGGCCGAGGCTCCGTCGGCGCCACCGTCGGTGCTCCCGAGAGCGACGCTCGAGGCGGATGGCGCGGAAATCACGGGCCGCGCGGGCGCCGATGCCACCGGCTCGACCCCAGGTTTCGGCCGCGACGTGGAGCACCCCGCGACGAACGCGAGGGCGAGGGCCATTCGAGCGCGCAGGATCGCCATCGTGCGTGTACGCCGCGCTCAGTCGATCGTGCGGGCGAGCTCGGTGATGAGGTGCGTCTCTTTGGCGCCGAGCAAACCGAACTGCACCCCCATGCCACCTCCGCGGCCCCAGCGGACCCGCGCAGGGAGCTGAGACATCTCCCCTCCTCCAGGGAGGCGGACCGAGATCACGACCTCGGAGCCGAACGGCGCCGGTGTCGTCGTCTCGATGAACATGCCGCCGACGCTCACGTCGCGCGCGCGCCCATCGTACGATTCGGTCTTCCCCTTGACCACGAACGTGAGAGGCACGTCCAGCTCGGCACGGTTATGTCGGCGTTGTTCGACCACGGTATCCATGATGGTACCATGGGGCGAATCGGCGAAGGCGCCCCAATTCCCACAAGGCCCGCAACGTGTCGAAAACTAAAGGTACTCCGGCGCGGGATCGCGCACCACTCCCTGCCGAGGTCGCGCGCCTCCTCTCGCTCGGGGGCTCACGAGCTCCCGACGCGAAGCGTGTCTCGTCGTGGGGGAGCCGCGCGCTCGCCCTCGTGCCGGTCGGGGTCACGGTGCTCGTCGCCGCGCTCGTGTTCCCGCGCGCGGTCCCGCCCAGCGAAGTGCCGCTCCCTCTCGTCGACGCCCGCTCGCTCGCCGACGTCGAGCGCCACGACGGCGAGCTCGTCGCGCGCGCGAAGAAGGGCCTCTCGGACGACACACGCCTCCTCGGCTCGGCCATCCGAGACTTCCTGTCGCTCCAGGCGAGCCCGACCCCCCCGACCGACGGTGACGTGCTCCGCGCACGCGACGGCGTACAGCGCGCGCTCGTGCGAGCCCGAGGGACGGCCCCAGCCGAGGTGGAGCTCCTCCGCGCGATCCAGCTCGACATCTTCCTCCGTGCGATCGACGACTACGAACGCACGGGCGTCGAGCCTCCGGAGCTCCGCGAGGTCGGTGGCTCGTTCCTGAAGCGCATGAGCGACGTGGGGTGGGTCGTGGATGGCAAGCTCTTGCCGTCACGGTCGGTGCGCTCCACGCTCTTCAAGCTCGCGTGGGCCCAGACGGCCGGGGTCGCGGGAGAGCCCGACTTCGAGCCGAGCCTCGACGAGCTCCGCGAGCTGCATGCATTCTACATACGCCATCCGCACGCGTCCGAGACACGCCGACGCGCCATCGCCGAAGCGCGGAAGCTCGCC
Organism: Myxococcales bacterium; assembly: GCA_016712525.1. Taxonomy (NCBI): domain Bacteria; kingdom Pseudomonadati; phylum Myxococcota; class Myxococcia; order Myxococcales; species Myxococcales bacterium. The sequence continues at coordinate 2,086,314 of JADJQX010000001.1, read as the reverse complement.
AAGGATCGCGCGCGCTGCGACGAGCTCGCGGCCCTCGAGCGCGCCGCCGTCGAGGAGTTCCGCCTCGAGAAGGTCAAGAAGCTGGGCGCGCTCGATCCGTCGTACCCGACCACGTTCGCCCAAGGCGTCGTGCTCTACCGGCAGGGCCGCTTCTCCGCGTCGGCCGAGGCCTTCCGCGACTGGCTCCGCACCCACCCCGACGGCTCCCTGGCCCTCCGCGCCCAGAACCACCTGCGCGCCGCCGTCGAGGCCGACGCGCGGCTCTGATCGTCCTCATTTTCGCGCACAGGCACGGTCGCGGGCGAGCTCGGAGGGCACGCCCGCCTCGTCTTTTACGAATCTTTTCGGCGGAGTCGCGGGCCCATTCGGCCCTCCGGGCCCACCCTGAGGCGGAGAGAGGCCACCTGCGGCCGCTCGGAAGGCAACGGCCGTGGATCTTGGGACCGAGAGCGAACGCCTGTATCGTCACACGCGCATGCTGCGAGTGCTCCTCGTCGACGACGACCTCGATCTGGCGAAGCTCCTCGCCGAGTACCTCGGAAAAAACGACGCCGAGGTCGTGCACGTGGCCACGGGCGAGCTCGGCCTCGCGCGCGCCAAAGAGGGGGGCTTCGACGCGGTCCTGCTCGACGTGATGCTGCCCGGGATCGACGGCTTCGAGGTGTGCCGCGCGCTGCGTGCGTCGAGCGACGTGCCGGTGGTCATGCTCACCGCCCGCGGAGACGACGACGCCCGCATCGTCGGGCTCGAGATCGGCGCCGACGACTACGTCCCGAAGCCCTTCAACCCGCGCGAGCTGCTCGCCCGCGTACGCGCCGTGCTCCGGCGCACCAAGAAGGCCGAGGCCCCCGCCCGCGAGCGCATCGAGGTCGGAGAGCTCGTGATCGACGTGCCCGCTCACGAGGCGAAGCTCGGCGATCGCGCGGTGGCGCTCACGTCGTTCGAGTTTCGCTTGCTCGTGGCGCTCGCGCGGCGGGCCGGTGAGACCATCGCCCGGGAAGACCTGGCGACGCAGCTGAAGGGCGGCACGTACGATCCGGCGGTCGATCGATCGCTCGACGTGCACGTGAGCCACCTTCGCCAAAAAATCGAAAAAGATCCGAAAGATCCGAAGGTTATACGCACCATTCGCGGCATCGGGTACGTGCTCGTGCGGCCGGCCGAGGCGGGCAAGGCCTGACCATGCGGTGTGGGCCCCAACCCATGCGATGCGGGCCCCAGCGGCGCGGGTGGAGCGCGAGGCTGAAGACGCGCCTGCTCCTCTGGTTCGTCGCGGCGATCCTGCTCGCGTTCGCGGTGAGCTCGCTCACGGTGAGCGTCACGCGCCCCGAGGGCACCGAGTTCCCGGCGCAGATCGTCGCGAAGCACGTGCAGAACAAGCTCGCCCAAAAGTGGGAAGACCCTCGCGCGTGTGCCGCCATCGTGCACGACCTCCGCGAGGCGACCGGCCTCGACTTCAGCCTCGAGCGTGATCCGAACGTGCTCCCGAAGCGGCGACGCCGCGGGCACGCGACGGGCGGAGTGGTCTTCGACGGGACGACGACCTACGTGCCCATCGTCCGCGACGGCGAGGCGCTGGGGGCCCTCGCGTTGCGCTCGAGCGCCCCAGGCGCCGCAGGTCCCATCCGTCTCCTCTTCGGGCTCTTCATGGGCGGCCTCGTGCTCTCGGCCGTGGCCCGCAAGGTGGCGAAGCGCATCTCGAGCCCGCTCGAGCAAATCGCGCAAGCCGCCGAGCGCTTCGGCACGGGAGACCTCGCCGCGCGCACCGGCATCGACACGGCGGCGCGGGGCTCGCGTCACATCGCGGACGAGGTGCGCGAGGTCGCCTACTCGTTCGACGAGATGGCCGGGCGCATCGAGCGCGTCGTCCGCGACCAGCGCGAGCTGCTCGCCGCGATAAGCCACGAGATCCGCTCCCCGCTCGGCCGCGCGCGTGTCGGCCTCGAGATGGCCCGCGAGGAGGCGACCGAGGTGCACGGGGAGCGGCTCGCCGCGATCGACCGCGAGCTCCGCGAGGTCGACGCGATCCTCGGTGATTTGCTGGCTGCGGCACGTGCCGGGCTCAGCGACGTGCGCCTCGAGACCATCCCCGTTTTGCCATGGCTGAGGAGCCGGCTCGCCACGCTGTCGCGCCCCGACATGCCCGAGCTCGAGCTCGACGACGACGGCATCGAGCTCGACGTCACGGTCTCGTGCGACAAGGCGCTGCTCGGTCGCGCCCTCGAGAACCTCGTCAACAACGCGGTCGCTCACGGCCACGCCACGAACGAGCCCATCACCGTGAGGGTCGAGCACGACGCACGAGAGCTCCGCATCGTGGTCCGCGATCGTGGCCCGGGAATCCCCGAAGAGCTCCTCCCGCGCATGTTCGAGCCGTTCGTGAAGGGCGACAAGGCCCGAACCCCCGGCCGCGGCGTCGGCACGGGGCTCGGGCTCGCGCTCGTGCTCCGCATCGCCGAAGCGCACGGGGGGAAGGCCTTCGCGAAGAACCGGAGCGACGTCACCGGGAAGGTCGTCGGCGCCGAGGTCGGCATCGTGCTGCCGAGGTCGTAGCGTCTCGCAGGGTTCTTGGCCCGCTCGCGTACACCTCCCTACGATCACGGAGATGCGGGCCATCGTCCGAGGATTTGCCTGGTTCGTCGCGTCGCTCGTGGTCGCTGCGCTCGTCCTGCGCGCCACGGTGTTCGACGTGTGGACGGTGAGCGACGTGTCGTACGGGGTGAACGAGGTCGACGCCCCGAAGCCCTCGCCCTACTTGGCCACGTCGTCCGCGCCGCCCTCCGCGCGCCTCGCCGAGGGGGACGTGGTGCTCGTGCTCCGCGAGTCGCGCCCGTCGGCCGGGGACGTCGTCCGATGCACCTCTCCCGACGGCGCGGGCTCCTTCGCGATGCGCGTCCCGAAGCCGCCCATGGGCAACGGAGATCCGAACGACCTCCCGAAGCCCGCGCGCATCGCGAGCCCGCGAGGCCCGGCTACGACGGCCCCCAAACGCGCGCGCGCCGCCACCAAGCCGGGTCGCGCGACCTCGAGCGCGCCGACGACGAGCCCCGCCCCGAGCGAGCCAGCGGCCGAGGCCCACACCGGGCAGACGGCTCCCCCGGCGCCTCCGAGCGGCTCCACGTGCCGGCGCGTGCTCTTCCGCCTCTGGGGGCAGAAGGGGCCCCAGAGCCCCGAACGCCGCCTCGAGCTCGTCGACTAACCTTCGGAAATCAATAGAAAAAGATGCAATCTTTGTCTCGCGCTGCCCAAGGTCACGACGGGGTCTTCCGGGCGCAAATCTTTGCTACGCTCTCCGGCTGATGTCTGCCGAGCTCGGCATCGCGTGCGGCACCTGCGACTCGTTCGCTCCCCTCGGGGCGGTCGTCTGCGCGTCGTGCGGTCACGACCTCACCCTCGGCGCACGCCGCAGCGCGAGCAGCCAAGGGCACGTCGCGCCGCCGCCGTCGTCGCGCCCGTCTCTGCCCACGTTGCCGGACGAGATCGTGCCCGTGCCGCCGCCCATGACGGAGCGCACGATCCGCTCGACCCCGACGGGCGTCGAGGCCACGATCCCCGATCGCCCGAGCGTGTCGCCTCGGCCCGCGGCGGGGCAGCGCCCCATCCCGGCGCACATGTTCGAGGAGCCGCTCCGTCGCCGGCGCGAGGGCCGCGACGAGCCTCCGCGCTCCGTCACCCCCACGAACCCTTCCGCGGTCGCCGATCCGAACGCCGACCCGCCTGCCCACGCACTGTCGATCGAGGAGCTCATGGACCAAGCGAAGAACTTCGTGTGCCGCTCGTGCTCTACGCCCGTCCCCATGGGGCACAAGTTCTGCGGCCGCTGCGGCGCCGCGGTGCCCGCCGAGATCATGACCGCTCGGACGCAGTTCTTCGGTCAGCTCCAGGCCCCGGGCCGCGCGAAGCTCATCCTCATCCGAGGCGAGGGCGTCGAGGGCCTCAGCTATCAGCTCAACGCCGAGAACCACGCCGTCGGCCGCCGCGGCGAGCTCGTCTTCCCCGACGACCCGTTCGTCTCCCCGAAGCACGCGAACTTCTTCTACCGACAGCAGAAGCTCGTCGTGCGCGACGAAGACTCGCTGAACGGCGTGTACGTCCGCGTCCGCGGCCAGATCGAGCTCGCGCCCGGGGACCTCTTCCTCGCGGGTGAGCAGGTCTTCCGCCTCGATGGCCCCCCTCAAGAGACGGACGGCGCCGAGGCCGACGGCACCTTCTTCTACTCGTCGCCCAAACACGGGAGCGCCTTCCGCGTCACCCAGATCCTTCAGGGCGGTGCCCTCGGCGCCACCGTGTGCGCGCGCGGAAATTCCCTGCAGATCGGGCGCGAGGGCGGCGATCTCAACTTCCCCACCGACCTCTACATGAGCGGCACGCACTGCAAGATCGAAGAGAGCGGCGGGCGCTTCACCCTGAACGACTCGACGAGCCGCAACGGGACGTTCATCCGCGTGAAGGGCGAGCGCGAGCTCACCCACGGCGACTACGTCTTCATCGGCCGCAAGCTCCTCCGCGTCGAGATCACCGCGGCCTAGCGAGCGCCTTGGGTACGAAAGAGGCCGAGGACGATTCGTCGTCGGCCTTTGCGCGCGGCGATCCGTGGCGTCTCACGCAGGTCTCTCGGCGCGATCGTGGCGGCGCGAGGCGGGCGTGCGCATGCCTTTCTGGTACCGTCGCGCCATGACGTCTCTCCCGCGCGAAGGCCGACCGCACCACGCCATCCTCGACGATCTCGCGTCCCTTCGACAGGGCGACGCGAAGTGGCGCGAAGGGCGCGTGATGAGCCTCGTCTACGACGGCGGCGAGGCCCACCAGGAGCTCCTCAAGCAGGCGTATTCGCTCTACTTTTCGGAAAATGGCCTCAACCCGATGGCCTTCAAGAGCCTCCGCCGCATGGAGGCCGACGTGGTGCGCATCACCGCAGGGCTCTTCCACGGTGGACCGGACACCGTGGGCACGCTCACGTCGGGTGGCACCGAGTCGATCCTCCTCGCGGTGAAGGCCGCGCGCGAACGCGCCCACGCCCGCGGCTTCCGAGGCAAGCCCGAGCTCGTCGTGCCGAAGAGCGCTCACGTCGCGTTCGACAAAGCCGCGCACTACTTCGGGCTCCGCATCCGGCACGTCCCCCTCGGGGACGACTTCCGCGTCGACCTGCGTGAGCTCCGGAGGGCCATCGGTCGCAACACCGTGCTCGTCGCCGCGTCGGCGCCGCAGTACCCGCACGGGGTCATCGATCCCATCGGCGCCATCGCCGAGGTCACGCGCGAGCGCGGTGTGCCGTTCCACGTCGACGCGTGCATCGGGGGCTTCGTGCTTCCTTGGCTCGAGCGCCTCGGCGAGGCCATCCCGCCATGGGATTTTCGCGTCGACGGCGTCACCTCGATCTCGGCCGACCTCCACAAGTACGGCTACGCAGCCAAGGGCGCGAGCGTGCTCCTTTACCGAGACATGAGCTACCTGAAGCACCAGTTCTTCATCGCGACCGACTGGCCCGGCGGCATCTACGCGTCACCGAGCATGCCCGGGACTCGGCCCGGCGGTGCCATCGCCGCCGCGTGGGCCGCTCTCCAGGGGCTCGGCGAAGCGGGGTACCTCGACCTCACCCGGCGCACCCTCACGGCCAAACAGAAGCTCGTCGTGGGCGTCCGAAACATCCCGGAGCTGCGCGTGCTCGGCGTCCCTCAATCGACCATCGTGGCGTTCACGTCGAACGACCCGAGCATCGACATCTACGCCGTCGCCGACGCCATGGAGGACCGCGGATGGTCCGTCGATCGCCAGCAGCACCCGAGCTCGATGCACGCGACCTTGATGGCCAAACACGCCGACGTGATCGACACGTACCTCGAGGACCTCCGAGCCGCCGTGGCCGAGGTTCGCGCCGACCCGTCGCGGAAGAGCCGAGGCAACGCCGCCATGTACGGGATGATGGCCAAGGTCCCCTTCCGAGGCATGGTCCGCAAAGGCGTCGAGGGCGTGATGGAGGCCATGTACGGGCCGGGCAACGGAGAGATCGACCTCTCGAAGTCGAACGACGGGCCCCTCGTCTCCAAGCTGAAGGAGCTCGCCCCGCGCGCCCTCGACGCCCTCGACGCCCTCAAGTCACGCTTCGGGAGGCGCTGAGCCGAGCACGCCCAACCAACGGAAACACTTGACCTTTTTGGCTATCGTTCAGCGCACGGAGATCCCCGTCGGGCCGAGCACCAGGTAGGCGACCGCCAAGATGAGCAGCATCGCGACGGCCACCACGGCGTACCCCGTGCGGGACGCCGCGGTGCTCCACCCGTCGGCGTAGAACTTCCCTCGGGATCGCTTCCGGAGCTTTCGCTGCACACCGGCGACGAGATCGGGGACCTGGGTGTCGCTCCGCTCGACCGCCTTCTTGAGGAGGCTCTGCATCGCCACGTCCTCGGCGGCGTCGTCGGGGATGGGCTCGTCGGAGGTCTCGTCAGGGGCGGGCTCGTCGGACGGCGGCGCGCCGGAGCCGGAGGGATCTTCGGGAGGAGCGGCGGCGAAGCTCATTTTTACGAGCTTGCGCAGGGCCTCGTCGTCGAGGGGCCCTTCGTTCGTGGTCGGCTCCGTGTCGGCGCCATCCTCCGGTCGCTTCTCGTCGTCGCTCATCCGATCTTCTCTCCGAGCCTCTTCTCCACGAGCTCGCGGAGCTGCGCGCGCGCGCGGAAAATGCGGCTCTTGACGGTGCCGGCCGCCAGCCCCGTGATGGCCTCGATCTCCTCGTAGCTGAGCTCCTCCACGTCCCTCAAGATGAGGCACTCCCGGAAGCTCGGATCGATCTGCGCGATCGACTCTTGCACGATGCGCTCCACCTGCCGGCCCGCGAGGGCCTCGTCGGGCCGCTCGATCTGGCCCACGTTGGCGCGGCGCCCGTCCCCGAGGGGCATGCGCTCGGCCACGGCCTCGAGCTCGTCCTGCTGCTTCGAGTGGCGCACCTTGAGGTACTTCACCCGGTTTTTGCAGTGGTTCACCGCCACGCGGTAGATCCACGTGGAGAATTTCGAGTCGCCGCGGAAGCTCCCGATCGACTTGAACACCTGGATGAAGACCTCTTGCGCGACCTCCTCGGCCTCGGCCGAGTTGCCGAGCATGCGCAAGATGAGCCCGTAGACGCGCCCCTGGTAGGCCTTCATGAGCTCGGTGAACGCGTGCTCGTCGCGCAGCAAGATGCGCTCGATGAGCTTCGCTTCGACGTCTTCCGGTAGGCTCACGGACTCCGACCCGAGGCTACCACGCGGCCAGGCCTCGCTCTCTGCGTTGTCGATGGGCGGGCGCACGTCGGCCTCGAGCCCCGCGTCGCCGCGTTGCTCCAGGGCGCCTTCCAGGGTGGCAAAGCTGCCATCAGGTAGACGCCGCACTCCCGCCACCCCGACCGAGACAACACCCTCGCTGGAAAGTTCCATCACGGAGGCCCAGGTCCGTCGTTGACCGCGCGGGCGCCGGGCTCGTAACCTCGCGTCCCGCGCATGACGCGAATCGGACAAGGCTCGGCTCTCGGCGTCGTCGCGGCGCTCGTGCTCGCCACGCTCACGGCGTCGGCCGAGGGCGACGGCCGCACCACGAGCGGCACCTCCGACGCGGGCACGAGCGCCGCGCTCCCGGCGATCGACGGGGGCACGACCGACGCCACCCCGATCGACGCAGCCACCACCACCGACGGCGCGAGCGTGGTCCCCCTGCCCGAGAAGCCCATGGTGCGCGCGCGCCGCAGGCCGAAGGCCCACTACGGCGCCGCCGGGTGCGGGCTCGGGTCGATCATCTTCGGCACCAAACCCGGCCTCCTTCAGGTCACGGCCGCGTCCACGAACACGAGCGGTGGGCAGACGTTCGCCATCACGAGCGGCACGCAGAACTGCGACTCGATCGACGACCACGAGACCCTCGACGCCTTCGTCGCGCAGAACCGCGAGGCCTTCGCGAAGGACGTCGCCCGAGGCTCCGGAGAGACGATCGCCACCCTCACCGCCATCGCGGGGTGCGCCGATCCTTCGGCCGTGGGCCGGAAGCTCAAGCCCTCGTTCGCCCAGATTTTTCCCACTCCGAACGCGCGCCCAGAGGCGATCGCAAGGCGCCTCCGCACGATCCTCAAGGCCGACGTGGCCCTCGCGTGCGAGAACCTGCCCGAGTGAGCGCGTCGGGGCGCGGAGCCCCGCACCGTGCCTTCGCCGCTGCCATCGTCGGGCTCGTCGTGGCGCTCGTGGTGACGTTCGTGGCCACTCCCGCGCGAGCCTCGGGCTCCCCGGCGACGCTCGCGATCGACGAGGCCAAACGCGCGCGCCTCGCCGAGTCGGCCGAGTGGAGGAGGCTCCTCCACGTGCACCGCACGGCCGGAAACGGCCTCGAGGCCGAGCCCGACGGCCCGGAGTTCTATCTGTCCCCACGCGGCGTGTTCGATCCGGAGGCCGAGCTCGAGGCGACGATCGGCGCCCTCTACGCCCCCGCGTCCCTGGGGGATTCCCATGCACTCTGCAAATTCCCGGCGCGCGCGCGCTTCCTGGGCGAGACGCTCGAGCTCGGCACGCTCCCGACGCCCGTGTGCGCGGCGCGGGACGGGTTCTACGCGCGGCTCAGGCCGAAGCGGGTGCTCTTCGTGTTCAGCGCGTACCACGTGACGAGCCCGGCGTCGGCCTTCGGTCACGTGCTCCTACGCGTCGAGCGCGACGAGACGGGCATCCTCCGCGAGGGCGCGCCCGAGCACCCCCTCGCCGACATCGGCATCGACTACTCCGCCGACGTCGCCGGAGAGGGCGCGATCGCCTATGCCGCGAAGGGCCTCTTCGGAGGCTTCCGGGGCACGTTCAAGGCCATGCCCTACGCCCTCAAGGTGCGCGAGTACCAAGACCACGACGCGCGGGATCTGTGGGAGTACGAGCTCACCCTCACGAGCGACGAAAAGACCCGCTTTATCGAACACTTATGGGAGCTCGGACAAACGAGCTTCGACTACTTCTATCTCACCGAGAACTGCGCGTACCACGTGCTCGCGCTGCTCGACGTCGTGCGGCCCGAAGCGCACCTGCTCGACGCGCTCTCGAGGCCCGTCCTGCCTACCGAGGCCGTGCTCGCCGTCGCGAACGCGAAGGGGCTCGTCGGCAGGGTTCGCTACAGGCCCTCCGCGCGCACCGTGGCCCTCGCGCGTTTGGAGCGACTGTCGGCCGAAGGGCGCTCGATCGCGCTCGCGCTCGGTCGTGTCCCCGCCCCTTCGGATGCCATGGTGCGACTCCGAGCGCTGCCCGCGTCGACCCAGGCCGAGGTGCTCGACGCCGCGATCGACTGGCTCGACCTGGAGCACCCCGAGCTACTCGAGACCGACGAGAGCGTACCGGCGCGGGCCGCTCGTTTTTCCCTGCTCGCGGCGCGCGCCGCGCTCCCCGACGACTCCCCACCGCTCGACGTGCCCACGCCCGACGACGCGCCCCATTTCGCGCACGGCGCACGGCGCGTGGCCGTCGGCACGGGCTACGTCGGAGGGAGCGGCGCCTACCTCGAGCTGCGCGCGCGCCTCTTGCTCCACGAGACCCTCGACCCTCCGCGCGGTCTCCCTCGGCTCGGGACACTCGAAGCCGGAGAGGTCTCCCTGCGCGGCTACCCGGGCGCGCGCAGCGTCGAGCTCGAGCGACTCACGGCCTTACGCGTCGAGAGGCTCGCGCCGCTCGGAGCGACGGGCTCGGGAACGTCGTACCGATTCGGGCTCGGAGGCGAGCGGGTGCGCGACCACGGCTGCGCGGGCTGTTTCGTGGCCCACGCCGAGGCCTTGGTAGGCGCCGCGATCGAGCCTCTTCGGGGGGTCGTGGCGTTCGCGCGCCCGGGCCTCACCCTCGACGCCGCGAGCCCGCTCGACGGTCTCCGTGGGAGCGCGTTTCGGCTCGGCGTCGGGCCCACCGGAGGGGTTCGCCTCGACCTCACGAAGAGCGCGCGGCTCGGCGCGGACGTCCGATTCCTCGTGCTACCCGGGGCATCCACACCGTGGACCGCCGAGGCCTCGTTCGACCTGCGCGTCGACCTCCTGAGAGCCGTGTCGCTCGGCCTGGCCGTGAGGCGCACGGTGCTCTCGGCGGATGTGGGGCTCACGTCGTTCGTGTATTTCTAGGGCTCCACAAAGAGCCGTAACTGCTCACGATTCTGGCACTCCGCGGCCCCCTCCGGGCGCTCCCGGGCGTGTCACCGGCACACGTCGGTCTCGGCCACGGCGCGGTCGGCGGCGCTCTTCAGGGGAAGTCGTACGGTCTTCTCGCGGAGCTTCGCGAGGCGCTCGCTCAGATCACGCGGATGGATACGACCGAGGGCGTCGATCGCCGCGACGCCCACGCGCAGGTCGGCCTCGTCGATCGGGGCGAGCGCACGCACGGCCGCGCGCGTGAGGTAGTCGACCTCGGACGACGCGCACACAGCGCCGAGCGCGCGGGTCGCGGCGACACGGAGCTCGAGGGGCGAGTCGGCGTCACGCGCGAGCTTGGCCATGGCGCCGGCCGACGACGTGGATCTCCGCGCCGAGAGCGCCGAGAGCGCCGCTTGCCGCACGAGGAGCGGCCCGCCCTCGAGGGCCTTCTCGAGAGACGCCACCGAGGCCTGGGTCGGTGCCCGGGACGCGCCGAGCGCCTTGGCCGCGGCCACACGCACGAAGGTCCACTCGTCGGTCTCGAAGACGCGGATCGCCTCGACTTCCGGCGCGCCCCCCATCGACGAGAGAGACACGAGCGCCGCCTCGCGCACGCGCGGCTCCGGATCGGTGAGCTTCGCCGAAAGCTTCGGTCCGAGGGAAGGCACCCCCGCGGCAGCTTCGGCCGCGCGGGCGCGTACGTACGCGTCACGATCGTCGAGGAACGAAGCGAGCGGCGCGGGGCGCTCGGGGTGCGCGAGCGAGAGGGCACGCGCGGGCTCGACGAGCACGTAGCGCACCTTCATCTCGTCCGAGCGCGCGAGCGAAGAGAGCGCCGCCTCGGCGTGCTCGAGCTCCCCGAGACGCGCGCCAAACGCTCGAATGGCTTCCACTTTTTCACGCGTGGTGGCGTCGACGAGGAAGGCATCGAGCGTGGCTTGGGGTGCGTTCCGGGAGGCCCTGGCCACGGCCGCGCGCACCGACGAGCGCTCGACTTTGTCGCCCCGACCGAGCGCCGCGACGAGCGGGGCGAGGGCCTCTCGAGGGGCCACGAGACCGAACAGCTCCGCCGACACGGCGCGGAGCTTCGGGTCGTCGGAGACGAGCCCCGTGGCGAGCGACTTGGCTGCGCCGCGCCCGCAGCGCTCGATGCGGTCCCTGGCCTTTCGCGAGGCCTCCTTGTCCGAGTCGACCACCCCGAGGAGCAGGACACGGCCCGCGGCGTCGCACGAGGGGGCAGCGGTCGCGACGTCGACGGCGCGCGCGCGCCCCATCGGGGTCGACGAGGGATAGGCCTCGGCGACCGCCGCGAGGCCCTTGTCGCCGGCGCGCTTCAAGAACGCGAGCGCCGCCTCCCCGGGCTCGCCGTTCACCCCGAGATCCTTCACGATCGAAGCGAGCGGGACGTCCTCGAGCGCCGCGTAGGCCGAGAGGCCCGAGAACCCGACCCGGGGAGAGCTCACCCCTCGCGCGTAGGCCTCGCCCAGCACCACCGACACACACTCGCCTCGGAGCGGTTCGCCGAGCCCGATCTCGACCGAGCCTCCCTCGGCGAACGCGACGTCTTCGGGGATCTCGACGGCGCGCACCTCGCCCGGAGTGACGAGATACAGGAGCTTCGGCGGGGCGAAGTCCTCCGGTGCGCCTTGGGGCATGAGATCGACCGTGAGCCGCTTGATCCCGAGCTCGGTGGGCGTGCGGAACGTGACGAACTCCCCTTGGCCGATCCCCGGGCGATCCTCGGTCCATGCGGTGTCGCGGCGGCCGTCGACGAGGTTCTTCGCGAGGCCCTGACCTCCACTCTCCCCGGCGAGCGAGAGCAGGCTCGCGATGGGCGGCCGTGGCTCCGAGACGCGCGTGGCCGAGACGCGGCGCGCGTTAGCCCTCGCCGCGACCGAGAGCCGCTGGACCGTGGCGCCTCGCAGCGTGAGCGTGCGCGGGTCGAGCGCGCGCGGGCGCAGGGGGGTGCTCTCTTCGCCGCAAATGCGCGTATCTTCACGAATATCCGAGACGACGACGGACACCGTCCCGTCCCCTTTCGGGGTCACGTCGACACGGCTCCCCTCGCGTTCACCGAACGTGCCGCGTGCGTAGCCCGTGCGCCCGGCGAAGAGCGGCTCGTCGCTCGTGGGCGAGAGCAGGGCCTCCCACGGCCCTTCTTCGGTCGTCACGCGGACGTGAACGATCTTCTGCCCTTCGCCCACGGAGAGCGCCACGACCTCGGGCTTTTTTCCAGCGACCGCTCGACCGGTCACTTGGACCTCGACGGGCTTCCCTCCGGCTCGCGCGAAGGCGACGGACTTTCCGTCGCGCGCGACCGTGACCGAGAGCCCAGGAGTGGTTCCTCGTGGCGCGACCTCGACGTCGGCCGCGTGGGCCACGCCGCTTGTCGACGAGACGAACGACGCGACGACCGAGAGCGACACGAGCGAGAGGAGAGAGGGAGCCTTCACGCGGCGAAGTTCAGCACGTTTTCGGGCACGTTGCGCCCTCTCCCACTTTTCCGCAGGTCGGGAACTTGGCCGGGGGCGTGCCGCCATGTCATTCCCGTCGTCGATGCGTAAGCGCTGGATCGGAATGGGTGTGCCCGTCGTGGCATTGGGGATCGTGATCGTGGCGGCCAAGCGCGTCCCGGCACAGGTGAGCGGCACGAGCCCGTCGCAAGCGGAGTCGGGCACGCTGGCCTCGCTCGTCGCGCCCGAGTCGAGCGACGAGGCCGACGCGATCGCGCTGCGGCAGAAGTTCACGCAGCCCCCGCCGCCGCAGCTCGCGGGCCTGGATCTCTCGAAGATCGTCTTCGAGCAGGGCCGTGGCGTCGCGCTCATGCCCGAGCGGCGCAACGCGAAGCTCACGATCGATCCGCGGCTGCAGAAGCTCGCGACGAGCTACATGGAAGCGCAGCACCTGCCCGAGGGCGCGGTCGTCATGATCGACGTCGCCACGGGGAACGTGCTGGCCTACGCGAGCCACCTCGAGAAGGGCGGCCCCCGCGACCTCGCGATCGAGGCGACGGCGCCCGCCGCGAGCGTCTTCAAGGTCGTCACGGGCACGGCGCTCGTCGACAGCGCGGGCGTGAGCCCCGAGCAGAAGGAGTGTTACTCCGGCGGCGAGCAGCGCATCACCGACAAGGACCTCGTCCCCGATCCGGCGCGCGACAAGTGGTGCGCGACGCTCGCGGGGGCGATGGGGCGCAGCCTCAACACCGTGTTCGCGCGGCTCGCGCTCCGCCACCTCAAGCCCGAGAAGCTCGAGGAAACGGCCAAGGCGTACGGGTTCGGCGATCCCCTCCCGTTCGACGTGCCGGTGCAGGCGAGCGCGCTCAAGATCCCCTCGGAGGGTGGGCTCGCGTACGCCCGCACCGCGGCCGGGTTCTGGAACACCACGCTCTCGCCGCTGCACGCCGCGTGGCTGAGCGCCGTCGTCGCGCGGGGAGGCGAGCCCATCCGCCCGCGTATCGTGTCCGAGGTCGTCGACGCGGCGGGCAAGTCCCTCTACACCGCGCCGGCCCCGCAGGTCGGCAAGCGCCTCTACACGACGAACGTCGCGAGCGCGGTCACCCAAATGATGGAGAAGACCGTCTCCGAAGGGACGTCGTACAAAGCGTTCCACGACAAGAGCGGCAACGCGTACCTCGCGGGCGTGCAGGTGGCCGGCAAGACGGGCACCCTGACGGACGCCGAGAAACAGAGATACTACACGTGGTTCACGGCCTTCGCGCCGAGCCACCCCGCCCCCGGGCAGCGTCAGGTCGCCATCGCCACGTTGGTCGTCAACGGCCCGGTGTGGAAGGTGAAGGCCAACGTGGTCGCGCGCGAGATGCTGCGGGGCTTCTTCGCGACCGAGAACGTGCAGGGCGTCACCTTCCCCGAGGTGCACCCGGCGCAGGTCGCCCGGCACAAGGCGAAATAGGCCTGCTTCAGCGCGACGGCTCCACCACGGTGGGCACGAAGCACTTGCGGCACCGCGCCTCGTAGTCCGACGCGCCGCCCACGAAGAGCTGGCCCTCGCGGGCCACGACACGCTGCGAGCGGCTCGCTTCGCCTCCGCACCGCGTGCATACCGCATGCAACTTGGTGACGTACTCGGCGATCGCCATGAGCTGCGGCATGCACCCGAAGGGCTCGCCTCGGTAGTCTTGATCGAGGCCGGCGCAGATCACGCGAACCCCGCGATCGGCCAGCGATTGCGCGAGCGCGAGCACCCCCAGGTCGAAGAACTGCACCTCGTCGATGCCCACCACGTGGGTCGACGCGAGGACGTGGCTCTCGAGCTCTTCGGCCGTACCGACGGGCGTGGCCTCGGCCGTGAGCCCCTCGTGGCTCACCACGCGGACCTCGTCGTAGCGGTTGTCGATGCGCGGCTTGAAGAGCTGCACACGAAGACGCGCGAGCTTGGCGCGCTTCACGCGGCGGAGGAGCTCCTCGGTCTTGCCGCTGAACATGGAGCCGCACACCACCTCGATGCAGCCGCGCAGCTCGGAGGGATCACGCGGACCGTCGGAGGGCGTGGAGAGGTGCTCGGCGAGGCGCTGTCGGTCCATCGGGGGCGGCCTTACCAGCCTTTTCGGGCCGCGTCGATCCTCGCCACGGCGCACGACGCGCCGTCGCGGAGAGGGCCATTTTTCCCGCGATTTCCGCCGTAGGCGCCCTTCCTACCTGGTCTTGCGCGCAGCGCCCGGCGTACCTTTCGTACGAGCGTGGAAGTCTCGGTAGACGAGGGGCATTCGGATGCTATCCTCGAATTGTGGACGTCGTCCTTCGCAAGCTCGGCAAAGGCTCTCGCGCCGTCGCTGGGCGTCTTGTTCGCGCACCGCGGAAAGGCTCCGTGGTCGTGATCGAGTTCCCCGACGGGATGCACGAGTACGTGACCACCCCGGTGAAGCGCGTCCTTCGCATGGCGGGCCGCGAGGTCTTCTACATCGAGACCATCAACAGCCGGTACCGCCTCGAGGTTCGCAACCGCGAAGACTCCGTGGCGGAAAACACGGGCTGAAGCTCGGGCGGCATCTGCGGAGCGGTCGCGAAGGCGCCGGCGCCACGAAGGGACGGCGACGTGAACGCGGCTACCGACGTGGGCTTCAGTCCTCGCGGAGCTTGCGAAGGGCTTCGTCGCTCGGGCCGACGCGGAGCGTCTGACGGGCGGGCTCGACGGCGTCGGGGCGAGTGGCGACGCGTACGCCCGATTTGCTGACCCCCGTGGATCGCGGGGATGCGAAGCCGACCTCGAGCATGCCCGGGCCCACGTCGTGGGCCTCGACGCGACCATTCCACTCGGGACGAGCGGCGGCAGCGTGACGCAGATCCTCGGGGCTCACGAGGAAGCGGAGCGGCGGGAAGAGCTCGACGTCGCAGCCATCGATGCGACGCTCGAAGAACGTCACCATGGCGCTCCCGGGCTCTCGGCTCGACACCTCCATGCGGACCTCGCCGTCGACCCACTCGGCGGAGCCCGAGGCGAGGAACGCGAAGAGCCGGAGGAGCGCGTCGGCCGTCTCCCCGGTGCGAGAGACGTAGGAGAGGCGGGCACCGAGCGCAAAACAAGCATCGCGGGACTCGAGCGCGACCGCGATATCGGCGCGAGCGAGGTCGAGGCACGAGGCAAGGTGCACGAACGGACCCATTCGATTCAGCCTAAACCTACAAGCATGCTGCAATCAACGGAAAAGGCCAAGCATTTTCGATAGAACGACCGGTTCGGCCGCCAGCGGAGATGCTCTTTCGGCAAAACTCACATCACCAAAAGGCACGAAAGGGCACGAGGTCTTGACAAGCGAGGGCCTTTGGTCTTAGGTGCTCTTCCCTTTTGCAAGGCGTTGTGCGTCTCGCCCTCGCCAGCTTCCAAAATCGCAGAACAGGAACGACGATGGGCAAGTTCGACCGCCGCAACTCGATGAAGATGAAGCGCCGTAAGGCCCAGGCCAAGAAGAAGGCTCGCGAGGCTCGTCGCCGCGCGCCCGAGGTCAAGAAGGGCGCCGCCGCCAAGAAGCCCGCGAAGAAGGCCGCTGCCAAGTAAGGCAGAGCCCCTTCGGTTCCTCACGAGCGAGTCCTCTCTTGGGCTCGCTCGTGTTCATTTTGTCGCCCGGAGGTCGGCTCCTCGGCCTCGTCGCGGAGGGGTCAGCCGAGGTAGGCGGGTAGCCTCGACGTGAGGAAGTGGACCGTGTTCGGCTCGTTGGGCAGCGACGGGAGGCCGTGCCCACGCTCTCCGCGAGGACCAAGCCCCATCGACGACGGCCACGACGGGGTCTCGCCGGGCCGGAGGGCGACGAGGCCGCTCTGAAGCACCCCGATGACGTGCGTGTGCCCGGCCACACGAGCACCGAGCCGCGACGCGAGCGCCGCCGCAAAGGTGTGCCCCGACGGGCCCCCGAAGGCCTCGCAGGTCCGAAGCCACACGAGCGGCTCGTGCCCCTCTTCGCGCGCCGCGGCGAGCCTGTCACGCACGCGATCGAGGGGCACGCGGAGCTCGGGCGAAGAGAGGCGCGACGTGTCGAGCGCGTCCTTCGCGACCCACACTTTGCCGAAGGTGCCGTGGCCCCAATACTGAATCTCGCGGATGGGCTCCGCGCCGCCGTGGGACGCGAGGAACGAGAGCGCCTCGGCCCACGAGCGGACGCCCATGGACGCGTCGACGAGGCCACGGGCACGGTAGAGGCGAGCCCCGACCGACCACGCCGTGGAGAGGCCCACCCCGGGGCCCTTCGGGCGGCAGGTGGTGTCGAACACGAGGAGCCGCAGGCCGCCGGAGGTGCTCACGCCTAAAACGGTGCGGAGGCGCGGGCCCTCGGTCAAGTCATGGGTCGTCGATCGTGCTCTCGTGCCCACCCGCCGAGCCCGATTGGCCCAAGCGAATGGTGTCGAACTTGGACTTCCGCGGCGCCTGCTGGGGGGCATCTTGCGGAGCCTCGGGCTTCTCGCCGAAGAGCCCCACGTCGCCCTCGGCGCGGTCCTCGCTCACGAGGTACCAGCCGTTGCGAATGTCTTTGAAGGTCTGCTTGATGGTGGTGACCCGGAGGTCCCCGTCGTCGACCGGCTGCCACGCGATGCGGACCATCGCGACGGCCTCGGACTCGTCCTTCTCGAAGCGAACGCCGACGAGCTCCGAGTCGACCACACGCACACGCGAGCCCCACACCTTGCGATGACCGAAGAACGCCGGTCGCCCCTGCGGAGCCACGTGCTCGCTCGCGAGCTCCATGCGCCCGAAGCGCGCGTTCAAGTTCACCTCGGTGGCCGCCTCCTGCATGCGGGCCGGGCGAGACTGGCCGGCGCAGCCGATCGCGAGGAGGACGAGGCCCGAGAGCAAGGTCGTACGCATGAGGGCACCCTACGGAGACGCGCGCAAAAAACACAAATTCTCGGCGCGTTTTTCCTCGCAGCGCCGCTGTAGGTACCTTCCCTACTTTCAGTACGGGACGGCGGCGACGAAGTAGATCTTGTCGATGCCCTCGCTCGCGAGCCCCCGCGCGTACCCGAGGCGGAACGTCATCGACAGGCCGTAGCCGAGGAACGTCTCGAGCCAGAGCTCGCCGCCCGTGCCCGACTTGTACTTGGCCTCGCCGAACACGTCGAACGCGGCGCCGTAGTCGAAGAAGACCGCGCCCGTGAGCCGGTTCCAAAAGATGGGGAGCGTGGACGAGCCACGATCGAAGTTCACGATCGGGAACCGGTACTCGGCGTTCGCCAACGTGAAGTGCTGCCCGCCCTGGAACCCGGCCGGGTACCCACGCAGCACGATGCCGCCCTGCACGAGCGTCTGCGCGATGCTGTCGACCACGGGCGTGTCGACGAAACCACCGACGAAATAGGCAGATTTTCCTGGGTAGGAGCCGCCGCTCGTGCCCGCGCCGAAGCGGAGCGCGAGCGAGTGGTGCGAGAGCCACGGCATGGTGAAGTACTGCGCGACCGAAGCGTTGGCCGTGACGCCCGAGAACTCGCTGCCGAGGGCCGGCGTGGCGAAGCTCAGGTTCGCTTGGAACGACTGCCCACGCTCGGGCCCGACGCTCTGAAGGTACCGCTCGGCGTTCGTGTACGAGTAGGCGAGCGCGGCGACGCCCGCGAGGCCGTTTCGAAGGCGCGTGGGCGTCTCGTACGGGTCGTAGCGAATGTCGGACGTGGGGAGCTTCGTGCCGAAGCTCTGGAGCGAGTACGAAGCCGCGAACGACTGCGTGTCGTAGAGCCGCGACTTCGAATAGCTGATGCCGGTCGCGAGGCCGACGGCCTCTTGGATCGCCGTGAGCTTCTGCGAGCCCACCTGGAAAGGGCGCGGGGCGATGTTGCGGAACGCCGTGACCGACGTGTCGAAGCGCTGACCGAAGTACGCGTACGAGAGGCTGCCTTGGACCTCGGGGCGCTCGAGCTCCTGCGTGAGCGTGGCGGCCACGCCATGGAGGCCGGAGATGTCGTTCGCGGCCACCGAGGCGCTCACCACCTGGCCAAAATTGCCGGGCGCGGTGCTGAGGGAGTACCGGCGCGGGCGAAGCGTGCGGAGCGGCGAGTAGGGCTTCGCCTCGTACCTGCCTTGCAGCACGGGGTGCGTGGGCGAGGGCCGCGTGTCGACGTACGGGACGGGCTCGAGGAACCGCTGGGCGTCGAGCTTCATCGCGAAGAGGTCGAAGCCGTCCTTCGTGTAGCCGATGTAGGCGAGGGTTTTCCCGTCGGGCGACACCTCCGGGTAGAACGCGCCCGTGAGCACGTTCGTGACCTGGAGGGTCTTCCCGGTGTCGAGCGAGTGCGCGTACACGTTCGGGACGCCCGTGCGATCCGAGTGGTAGTAGAGCGTGCGCCCGTCGGGAGAGAACGAGCAGCCGCCATCCTGCGCGCGATCGTGCGTGATCTCGCGCACGGTGCCCGAAGCCACGTCGACGAGCCAAATGTCGCGGTATCCGCCCTTCGACCAGTGGCTCAGGGCGACGTATTTTCCGTCGGGCGAGAAGCGCGGCGTGAAGCTCTGTTCGTACGGCGCGTTGTGGACGAGCTCGCGCACGTTCGACACGCCGTCGGGGCCGATGTCGGCGACCTGGGCGTAGCGCGTCCCGTGGTGGTTCGTCACGAAGGCGACGCGCCGGCCATCGGGGGACACCGTCGGATCGATGGCGCGGAAGCCCTCGGTGAGGCGCACGGGCACGCCGTCGAGCGCCGAGGGGCTCTTCTCGCCGCGGCCCACGCGGTAGAGGTCGTTGTACGTGAAGAGGTTCGAGAAGACGGCCGGCGAGTTGTAGACGAGCGAGCCATCGGGCTCGAAGGCCGCGTAGGCGTCTCCCGCGGTGCGGACGAGCAGCTCCGTCTCGGGGGCCTTCGCGGAGACCTTGGGCGCGCCGTCGGGGCCGCGCTCGAGATCGACCGCCCAGAGGCCCGGCCGTGTGTGCGCGTCCTCGCGGTAGTAGACGAGACCACCCTCGTGGTCGGGGTACGCGTTCTTCGGGATCCAGCGCGGATAACGTGCGTTTTGCCCGTGGAACGTGAGGCGCACACCTTCTCGTACCCCGCGCACCATCACCTCGTCGCGCGTGGCCTTCGCGCGCCGACGCATCTCCTCGCGGAAGCCGTCGTAGAGCTCGTCCCACGTCTTGCCCGTGACCCGGCGCACGGTGCGCGAGAGGCCCCAGGGGATGGGCTGGCGACCGTACTCCTCGGAGATGCGGCGGATGGTGTCCTCGCCGTACGTCTTCGCGAGCCACTCGACGAAGAACGAGCCGTAGAGGTACCAGATGTTCCCCTGCGGCCAGCGCCTCACGTAGTTCGAGAACTGATCGATCGTCGCGAAGCTCTGCTCGAGGACGTCGGTCCTCATGTACATGTTCCAGAGGCTGGAACGCAGCCTTCCACCGCTCGTGCGCGTGGTCTCGAAGTAGACGGCGAACCCCTCGGTGATGAAGCGCGGCTGCACCTGGTTCGGCGCGAGCGTCTTGCCGATGATGCGGTTCACGAGCGTCGGGAGGCCCGTCATGTTGTCGAGGTGGAGCACGTGGGTGTGCTCGTGCGTGACGAGCGCGAGCAGCCAGTCGTCGACGTCACCCAAGGGGGAGAGGTCGTCGGGGGCGGTCACGTTCAGGCGGATCGCGTTGAACGGGAGCGCGGTCGCCGAGCCGTTGGCGCCGTCGGTCGTGTCGGTGAGCGAGATCTCGGTTTTGTCCTCGGGATCCCAGCCCATGGTGGGGCTCAGCGTGCCGTGCGCGGCCTCCGCGAGATCGGCCACGTGCTTCGCCACGTCCTCGAGGCCGCGGTAGTAGGTGATCCGAAAGTGCTTCGACTCGATCGTCTGGTAGTCGAGCTCCGGGTCGAAGGCCGCGCGGGCGGGGGCCTCGAGCGCGACGAGCGCGCCGAGCGACAGACCCGCGACGACGAGAGGCCGAAGAAAGCGCACCGGAAGGCCGCGAAGCATACGTTCGGGCGGGAGGATTTGCCGAACATTCGAGGGCAAAAAACGGCCCCGGTCGCCTCGCCCCTCGAGCGACGGAGCCTCTCGCGCGCGATGCGCCGTCAGGTGCCACGGACGAGGCACGCGGCTCGAGGGTCGCCCGAGGGCACCCAGAGTCGCTCGTGGTAATCCGGCGTGAGGCGCGTCGCCTCGGGCGCGTACGTCGCGCACTCCTCGAGAAATCCAGGCAGATCGATGCCCGGCAAGAGGTGCACGCCGCGCTCGAGCGGGGCGAAGAAGGCGTCGTGGTGCGTGGGGACGACGAGCCCGGGGCGCAGGTGGTCGACGAGGCGCTTCACGTAAGCGCGCGTGGAGCGCCTCCCCGCGAGGCACGCGAGCAGGACGTCGGCCGAGATCCCGCGGAGCTCGGCGTCGACGAGGTCGGCGCTGCCGTTGTGATAGATGCGGAGATCACCGACGCGGAGCAGCACACCGAAGGCGCCTCCCATCTTGTAGGCCCACACGGGGCGAGGCAGCCGAGACACGCGCTCGACCGTGCCGGGAAAGGGCACGCGGTGGAGCACCACCTTTCCGTGCGCGCTCGGCACGAGGCGGATCTCCACGTCGCCGACGGTGACCACACCTCCGCGGCTCCCCATGGCGACGAGCTTGTCCTTCGGGAGGCCCTCGGCCTCGCCCCACGCGCACGTGCTCTCCGAGCCCACGAGCACGGCGCCGGTTCGTTTGGCGATGCGCGGCGCGTCCGCGACGTGGTCGTAGTGCGAGTGCCCGCAGACGATGGCGTCCACGACGCTCGGGAAAGCCGAAGCGATGGCGCGCTCGTCCGGCTCGTGGCCGAAGAGGAGGCCCGGCAGGCCCAACCGCGTGACGTACGGATCGACGAGCACGGTCGTCGTCGCGGTTCGGACCACGAAGCTCGCGGTGCCGAGCCACGTGAGCGACACACCCGGCCCACTTTCGTCACCAAATACCCGAAACCGCTTATCTTTTTGCCATTTCGGGAAGACTCGTTCGTACAGCGTCACGAAGCTCGCCTCTCTCTTGCGTGCGGCTTGTGCCCCCGAGGGCGCCCATCTTTGCTACCGAGCGTAGCGTGACGCCGAAGACCGTGTACGGGCATCGTGGTGCGCCGGCAGAGCTCCCGGAAAATACGCTGGAGGGGTTCGCTCGTGCCCTCGAGGTGGGGGCCGACGCGATCGAGACCGACGTGCACCTCACGTCCTGCGGCACCATCGTGGTCTTCCACGACGCGACGGCCACGCGCACGGCCGGGCACGACGCGAAGGTGGCGGAGTGCACGCTCGCCGAGGTTCGCACGTGGGACGTCGGCAGGAGGCACCCGAAGGCCCGCGCGCCGTTCCGCGTGCCTACGCTGCACGAGGCGCTCACCGCCTTCCCCGAAGCCTTCTTCAACGTCGATCTCAAGCCCTCGAGCGACGAGCTCGTGCGCCGGGCGGTCGCGTTGGTTCGAGAGCTCGGGGCCGAAGAGCGGGTGCGCCTCACGAGCTTTCATGCGCGCAACGTGCGGGCCGCCCGGAGGCTCGGCTACGCGACCACCGGCCTCGGCGCGACCGAGGTGCTCTCGCTGGTGGCGCTCCCGGAGCTTTTGCTCGAGCGCCTCGGGCCGCACGGTCGCGCCGCACAAATTCCAGTGAGCCAGGGCCCCGTGAGGCTCGACGGCGCGCGCTTCATCGACAAGTGCCACTCCCTCGGGATCCGTGTCGACTACTGGACGATCGACGACCCTCGCGAAGCGGCGCGTCTCTTCGCCCTCGGCGCCGACGGGATCGTCACGAACGATCCCCGCAGCATCGTGCCCGTCGCGAAGGCCTACGCCGCGCCGTGAGCCGAGCGCCACACGGGGCCCGGTGAGCCTTCATTTCGTGCCGACGAGGAAGTAGAGCGTGGTCGCCGAGAGGCCGATGAGCCCGAGCGCGACCAAGATCACGAGCACGTCGACGGCCCCGAGCCCGCGGCCCCGACGAGGCTCCGGAGGGGCGTCGGGCGACGAGGACGAGGGGGCGCGCGGCGCCGGCGGCATCGACGACACGGGCATCGCCGAAGGGGGCGTCGCGATCGACGACGGGGGGAGCGCAGACGGAGGCGGACCGCTCGAGGGATCGAGGCTCGGCGCGGGCCTCGATCCGGGCATGCTGGCGGGACCCGAAGCGACGAGCGCGAGCCTCGCGACGCTCGACGGGAGCGCGGACGAAGGAGGAGGCGGGGGCGGCGGCTCGTCGGGAGGGATCACGTCGTCGACGGAGGCCTCGAGGCCGGCGAGCACCACCTCGGCGGGCTCTTCCATGACGAGCAGC
Source organism: Myxococcales bacterium (assembly GCA_016712525.1). NCBI lineage: Bacteria > Pseudomonadati > Myxococcota > Myxococcia > Myxococcales > Myxococcales bacterium. The sequence goes on along the minus strand of JADJQX010000001.1, from coordinate 2,063,517 downwards.
GTGCGCCCGACCTGAACGGTCCGGCCCGAGTGCAGCCGCGTCTCGGTGTGAGGCGGGAGCTTCTTCGAGCCGAGGAACGTGCCGTTCTTGGACCCGAGGTCCATGACCCACGTTTGGGTTCCACGCCGAACGAACACCGAGTGCTCACGCGAGCAGTCGGGATCCGCGAGAGGCAGATCGCAGCCCTCGCCTCGCCCGGCCACGTAGGGGCGCCCCTCGCGGGCGAGGCGGAGCACGGCGCCGTCGTCGGGCCCACCGTGGACCGTGAGACGCGCGCTCGTGTCTCCGCCCCCCGCCAAGAGCATGTCGTTCACCATGCGGAGGGCGATATCCCGAGTGGTTCCGGCCACATCGCGCGTGACAGGGGCCGCACCGACACGCACCTCGACCCACACGCGCCCGAGCCTCAGGCGATCGCCCGTGCGGAGCGTGCGGGGCACGTGCGGGGTGAGGCGCGCGTCCCCCACGAACGTGCCGTTGGTGCTCCCCTCGTCGACGAGCACGTACTCGGCGCCGTTCGTGCGGATCGACGCGTGCCGCAAGGAGACGCTCGCATCGGGGAGCACGAGATCGCACGAGCCCCCACGCCCGATCGCGACCCGTGTCCCGTCGAAGGTGACGCACGCGTCGAGGCCATCGGGGACGGTGGCGTCGGCCGAGGCGGCCTTCGGGAAAACGACGAGGGTGACGGGCATCGATGGCTCAGACGATCGTCGGGCGAAGCTCGGCGGCCTTCTTCTCGACCCACTCGATCACGCGCACGGCCACGTCCTCGCCGCGATGGCGAGAGAGCTCCTGGATGCCCGTGGGCGAGGTGACGTTCACCTCGGTGAGTCGCCCGCCGATCATGTCGAGCCCGACGAACACGAGGCCGTCCTCGCGGAGGCGCGGGGCGATGTCGGCGATCACGGCCCGCTCCTCGGGCGTCACGTCGCAGGGCTCGACGCGCCCACCGACGTGAATGTTCGACCGAAGATCGTCGGGCAACGGGACGCGGTTGATCGCGCCGAGGACCTCGCCGTCGAGGAGGAGGATACGCTTGTCGCCTTCGACGACCTTCGGGAGGTACTCCTGCACCATGACGAGCGCGCGCCCCTCGCGCGTGAGAAGCTCGAGGATGCTCTTGGTGTTCTTGTCGCCCGTCTGGATCATGAGCACGCCCGCGCCGCCGGCGCCGTAGAGCGGCTTCACCACGGCCTTGCCGCCGAAGTCGTTCATGGCCTCGATGACGAGCTCCGGGTGGGCCGTGACGAGCGTGCGCGGCATGTGGCGCGAGAAATGGAGCGGATAGAGCTTCTCGTTCGCGTCGCGGAGCCCACGAGGATCGTTCATGATCACCGTGCGGTTCCGGGCGCGCTCGAGGAGGAGGGTCGCGTAGAGGTACGCGTCGTCGAAGGGCGGGTCTTTTCGCACGAAGACCGCCTCGACGTCGGCCAGGCGGACCCGCTGCGAGGGCCCATAGCGGAACACGGGGGTCGTGTCCGACACGTGGACCTCGCGCACCTGGGCGAAGACCTCACCCTCCCGGACGAAGAGATCGCGGAGCTCGCAGTGGAGCGAGACGTGCCCGCGCCCCTGGGCCGCGCGCTGGAACGCAAACGTCGTATCCTTGTCGGGGAGGACCTTGTCCATCGGGTCCATCAGGTAAATGAAGCGCATGGCACCTTTTTCCTCGCGGTTCTCGGTCCGGACCTTAGCAGGGTTTTCCCGTCGTACGGCGCCCCTCGCACCGGCGGCCGCTGCCGTCGTCTTGCTCTCTCTCCCGTTCGTCCACGACGTGGGCGCCGCCGAGCCCCCGAGCGCCGAGGGCAAGGTCGCGGCCGCCGCGACGGACAACGCCGACGCCACACGAGCCGCGATGGAGATCATGGCCCAGGGCGGGAGCGCGGCCGACGGCGCGATCGCCGCGGCGCTCGTCTTGGGCGTCACGAGCCCCACCGGCAGCGGGATCGGCGGCGGGGGGTTCGCTCTCGTGTATTCCGCACACGACAAGACGACGACCGTGGCCGACTTCCGCGAGACCGCGCCGCGCGGGTTCGAGCCCGAGGTGTTCGCGAAGAAACGAGAGTCACGCGGAGTCCTCGTCGGCGTGCCCGGAGAGCCCGCGGGGCTCGAGTGGCTCTCGCGCAAGCTCGGCCGAAAGACCCTCGCCGAGGACGCAGCGAGCGCCGTGTCGCTCGCGCGGAGGGGCTTCTACGTGAGCCACCACACGGCGTCGGCGATCGGGCATTTCGGAGAGAAGATCGGGCGGTCGCCGGCCCTCTCGAGGGATCTCATACCCAACGGAAATCCCTTGGGTTTTGGCGTACGAGCCACCCGCCCCGATCTGGCGCGGACGCTCGAACGCTTCGGCGTCGAGGGCAAACGTGCGCTCTACGAGGGCGCGATCGCGCAGAGGATCGTCGAGGCCGCGAAGGCCCAGGGCGGAGCTCTCGACGCGAAGGACCTCGCGGACTACGCGGTGCGGGAGCGGAAGCCCCTCACGAAGACCTTCGGCACACGCACGGTGATCACGATGCCCGCGCCGTCGGCAGGGGGGCTCATGCTCCTCGAGACGCTCGGCATGCTCGGCGCCGACGCCTCTTCGCCCACCGCGAAGCTCGGCTACGGCTCGAGCGCGTACCTCCACACGGTCGCCGAGGCCATGCGCTTCTCGCTCGCCGATCGTGTGCGTGTCGTCGGAGACCCCGACCTCGACCCCGACGTCCCCACCAAGGTCGACGCCCTGCTCTCCGACGCTCGCCTCGCGGCCGCAAAAGCCCGCATTTCCCCGGACAAAACCACGAAAATGGCAAGCCTCGTGTCTCGGGAGCAGGGCACGAGCCACATCGTCGTCGTCGACGGCGACGGCAACGTGGTCTCGCTCACGACGACCATCAACTCCCCCTTCGGAGCGGCCATCGTCGCCGACGGCACGGGCGTCTTGTTGAACGACGAGCTCGACGACTTCAGCCTCCCCGCGGACGTCGGACCTCTCGCGCCGCCGGGACCGCTCCCGAACCGCCCGAGAGCCCTCGCGCGCCCGGTGTCGTCGATGGCCCCCACGATCGTGCTCGAAGACGGCGTCCCCGTGCTCGCTCTCGGCGGCTCGGGTGGGCAGCGCATCGCCACCGAGGTCACTCAGGCGGCACTCTGCCGGCTCGTGTTCGCGCGCGATCCGAGCGCGTGTGTGTCTCTCCCGCGCATGCACGTGGCCATGTCGGGGGAGCTCTTCGTCGAGCGTGACGTGCCCGAGGACGTGCGGGAAGGCCTAAAAAAGCGGGGCGAGCCGGTCAAAGACGAGCTCCCCGTCGCGCCCGCCGTTCAGATGATCTCCGTCTCGGACGCACGAGATCCGGCTCGGCGCACGCTGCGCGCCGCGGCGGACCCACGCAAGGGCGGGCTTGCGTCGGCGCGGTGAGGGCGCCTCGGGCCCGGATCACTCGTCCGTGCGGAAGTCGACGAGCTCGGCGCTCTCCATCGGGTCGAGATCGGTCGCGAAGGCGTAGCCGACGCCGTCTCGCTGGGTCACCGCGACCGAGTGGCCGTCGGCTTGCCCCACACGCACCTCGGCCGTGCCCACCGTGCGCGGCGAGAGGCCGTCGTCGTCGATGCGGACCTTCTGCGGGTCGTAGATGAACACGGTCACCCGGCGGGGCTGCGCGCCATCACCGACCTGATACTGGAGCATGGCCGCGTGCGTGCGCTGGACGCTGAAGAGCCTGCCGCCCACGAATTTCGCCTGCGGGCTCTTGAACGAGGGAGCGCGGACCGGCACGCCGACGTAGCGCTCGAGCGCGCGCATGTCCTTCGCGTTGGTGCGCTCGGGGGGGAGCGGGCTCGAGTGCTCGGCCAAGAGGTCCGAGATGGCGTCGTTGCTGCCGAAGCCCGCCTTGGCCGCGCCGCCCACACCACGGGGGCCAGGGCCTTGCGAGAGCGTGCCCCACGCGAACACGAGGGCGGCGGCCGCGGCGAGCGGTACGAGCGAGCGGTACGAGAACCCCGAGCGGCGAACCGTTTTTCCAGGGCGGGGCGCGAGGACGAGCACGTCGGCGTCTTGCGCGGGGGCGCTCACCGGTGCCTCGCTGGCGGGGGCCTCGTCGTCGGCTTCGAGCTCTTCGGAGATCGCGCGGAGGCGCTCGTCCTCGGCCATCATGGCCGCCATCATGCGCGCCTTGAAGTCGTCGCTCTTCGGGGCCGCGGCGGCGGACACGGCCTTCTTGAGAGAAGCGCGCACGGCACGATCGAGCTCGATCCGCTCACGACAAGCCTCGCAAGAGGCCACGTGCTCTTCGACGTCGAGGGTCTTTACGGCGTCGAGCTGACCGTCCAAAAAGATGCCCAGGAGCCGGGCGTTCTCACGACACGAGGTGCTCATGCGATCCCCACGATCCTACCTTTTGAGGTCCCTGCCGACATCACGCGGCCCCCTTGCGGCGGCGGTACTCGGCGAGATCCCGAGGCTTGTTCTCGACCTCCGACTCGGCCTTCACGATGCCGAGGGAGAGCGCGTGCTCGTAGAGCGAGCGTTGGAGGAGCTTTCGACCGCGGTGAAGGCGGCTCATCACGGTGCCCATCGGGCAGCCCATGATCTGGGAAATTTCCTCGTAGGTGAGGTCTTCGACGTCGGCGAGGACGACGGCGAGCTTGAACTCGTCGGGGAGCTCGTCGAGCGCCCGCTGAACCTCGGCGGCCACGAGGGGCGTCAACGCGAGGTGCTCCGGGTCCCGGAGCTGGCGCATCGTCGAAGCGCTCACCCAACCGTCGGCGAGCGGGTCGGCGTCGGGCCCGTCGAGCACGGAGCGCTCGAGGCCGCCTCGCCTGTACTTGTTGATGAAGGTGTTCGTCAGGATGCGGCAGAGCCAGGCCTTCATGTTGGTGCCGGCCTGGAACTGCTCCCGCGCGCGCATCGCCTTCACGAGCGTGTCTTGGACGAGGTCCTCCGCTTCGGTCGGGTTGCGTGTGAGCCGGCACGCGACGGCATGGAGCGCGTCGAGATGAGAGACGGCGTCTTCGACGAAGGGGTCCTTCTGCATGATGCTCGGTTTCGCTCGGAACGGGACCATCGTACGCGCCGCCTTTCATGGGCGAAACCCCCGACGTTCGGCGGGTATTCCCCGAAGATGCGCACGACGCGGGCGGGCGGAAGGCAGCGGCGCAAATAACGCGAACCCCGTCATTTCATGGAGTTACGGCCAACGTCGGTCGTGTCCGAGCACAAAAAGCTGAACGCACGCCCAGATCCAGAGCGTGCGTTCCGACGGCGAAAACAAGGCGCCCACCCGGGTGGCAGGTGAGCGCGGTGAGTTCAGCCCTTGCCGTTCTTCAGCTTCGCCTCGAGCTCGTCGACGCGGGTCGCCAACCTGCGGACCTCTTGCTGGAGCTCGTGCCAAGGGACGACGCTCTTGATGCGGTCGTCCATCTTGTGCTGCCACTCCTCGAACGTCATCTTCGCCTGGTCGACGAGGCCCGGCTTCGCCTGCGCGGCGGGCGTGGGCGCCGGAGCGGGCGGCGGCGGCGGGGGCGGTGCCTCTTCTTTGGCCTCGACGACGCCATCGGCCTTGCCGCCGGGGATGAGGCGACCGATGGGCCCCTCGCGGAGGTCCGAGAGGACCTTCTCGGTGCGCTGGTGGATGAGCTCCTTCAGCGTCTGGAGAGGAACGGTGCGGCTGTTCGCCTTCTTTTCCTCGTAGATGATTTGCGCGAGCGTAACTTCGGTCAGATCGTCTTTCGTGTTGTTGTCGATGATCTGAACTTCTTCGCCGCCTCGCACCATCTCGGCGATTTGGAGCAGCGTGACATAGCGGCTGTCCTTCGTGTCATAGAGCTTGCGGTTCGAGTACCGCTTGATGACGCGACGCGGCCTCTCTGCCTCCACTGCTTCCGTTTTCGTCGTTTCCATTCTCGCCTCCACCCTTCCTTACCCAGAATACAACCACGCTAACGCGAAGAGTCAGGTTCTTTCGACATGGGTGCTCGCATCTCGCTTGACGCGGTCTCCGCCGGGTACGGAAAAGAAGTAACTCTACGTGGAGTTACGTGCGCGATGCAGCGCGGCGAAACATGGGCCGTTTGTGGTCCGAACGGGTCCGGGAAATCGACGATGCTTCGCGTCATGGCGGGCCTCCTCCGACCGACGTCGGGCGCCGTGACCTTGTGCGGCGTGAAGCTCGACCGCCTCCGCCGGCCGGAGGTGGCCACGCGGCTCGCGCTGGTCCCTCAGGACGTGGAGGTGGTGTTCGACTTCACGGCGCGCGAGGTCGTAGCGATGGGGCGCACGCCCTACGGATCGCCGTGGAGGGCTCCGACGGACGAAGACCGCCGCATCGTCGACGAAGAGCTCGAACGCTTCGACCTCACGAGGCTCGCCGACAAACCCGCGATGGAGCTCTCCGGGGGGGAACGAAAGCGCGTGGCCCTCGCGCGGGCCTTCGCTCAACGCACGGACGTGCTCCTCCTCGACGAGCCCACGGCGTCGCTCGACGCCAAAGCCGAGGCGAGCTTCTTCCGCGTGCTCGGCGAGGCCACACGAGAGCGAGGCACCACGGTCGTCCTGGTGCTGCACGACTTCGCGGGAGCCGCGCGCGCCGCGACCCACGCGATGCTGATGCGCGGAGGCGCCGTCATGGCCTCCGGTGCGGCCGACGAAGTGCTCACCGCGGCGCGCCTCGGGGAGGTCTTCGACGTCACCCTCGAGCGGCGCGAGGTGCTCGTCGTAGCGTAGCGCTCACGATCAGAGCACGTCCTTCACGAGGCGATCGAGGTCCTCGTCGCTCGTGACGCCGGTGCGGATCGCCGCGACTTTTCCCTCGCGCGAGATGAGGACGAGCGTCGGGATGTTCTGCACGTCGAAGGCCGCGGAGGCCGCGTTGTCGACGTCGTGCAGGATGGTGAAGCTGAGGCCCTTCTTGCGCACCCAGGGGACGACCCCTTCGGTGTCTCCGCGAGAGTTCACGTTGATGCCGAGCACGACGAGCCCGCGCTCCTTGTGGCGACGGTACACGCGGTCGATGACGGGCGCCTCGGCTTGGCAGGGGCCGCACCAGGTGGCCCAGTAGTCGAGCAGCACCGGGCTTCCTTTGAGGGAAGAGAGGGCGACCTCGGTCCCCTGCATGGCCTTCACCTCTTCGCCGTTCGTGAGCACGGGGAGCGCGAACGACGGCGCCTCTTTGCCCACGTGCGCGGCGTGATTCGAGCGGAAGACGCGGGGCAGCCCGAAGAACCCGAAGAGGAGGCCCACGACGACCACCGCGACGCTGACCGCGTAGAACGGGCCGTCGCTCGGGCTCTCGGCGTTGCCCTTCTTGGCCACGGGCTGCGTGGCCTTGTCCGTCGGTTCTTCGCTCATCGTCCCTTTGGTGTACCACGCGGGCCCGCCTGCGACGAAACGGTAGCCCGCGCGAACGGTCCCGCGCCGTGTCAGATGCCCCAGAAGGGCATCTCGTGCACGACGGGCTTCTCGCCCACGGCGAGGTGCACCTCGAGCTTGTCGCCGCGCGCGCGCACGACGGGCTCGGGGAACGAGTCGGCCATGTAGAAGAGCGACTTGTCGAAGCCTTGGGCCGTGAAGAAGAAGAGGTGGAGCCCCCGCTTGCCGAACGCCACGAAGAGCAAGATGCGGTTCTGCGCGAGCGAGAGCACGTCGATCCACGAGAGCTCGAGCTCCTCGAAGCGCTCGGGCGAGGGGAAATCTCCGAGGTCTTTCAGCTCGGGCACGTGCGCCTTCAAGTATTTGTAGAGCACGTCGTACCGCACCTTCGAGAGGCGCGGGAACTTCCGCTCGCCCTCGAAGATCGGGGCCATCGCCTCGGGGCTCGTGCGCGGCACCTCGACGTGCGCGCGGTAGCGATCGGCGAGCGTCGTCCGCGGGGTCTCGCCATTCCCGGGGGCGTCGGCGAGGGCCTTGAGCCACCAGTGGAACACGGGCAGGTCCCCCGTGCCGAGGCGCGACTCGAGCGTCACGAGGCTCTCCCACAAGGGGCTCCGTACGGCGAACGTGCCGCCGTGGTTCTTCACGATGCACGCGCCGACGTACGCGGCGCCGTGGACCACCACGTTGAAGAGCGTGCTCTCGGCGGTCCCCTCGGCGCCCTCGCTCGCCCACGCGTCGCGGCGCTCGGCCGAGATGGCGGCCGAGAGGCGGTGCACGCTCGCGTCGGTGAAGTCGAGCTCCCCGAGCGCCGCGGCGCCCTCTCCGACGAGCTTCGGGAAGAGCACGGCAAACCGGCTCGCGGCGTCCCCCAAGTGGGCGTAAATGGCCGGATTCTTTGCAGGATTTGCGTCCACCGTGCGGACGGCGGCGAGGTCGCTGCGCGCGCCCTCGGGGTAGAGCGGCAAGAAGAACCGGCGAAAGAGCGTATCGGCGTCCACGACTCGCTCCTTAGCCCGCGAAGCACGAAGGTGCACGCCTATCGCTCGGGCTCACGCACCGGGGCGGCGAATGGTAGAGATGAGGGATCGATGCTGACCGCGGACGTACGCTTCGAAGGCTGGACACACGAGTCGTGGACGCGCTTCCTCGCGCTGTGGAAGCCGAGCGCGCCGCCCGAGCGCGAGGTCGATCGCCCCAAGGGAGGCCTCTTTCTCGTGCACGACAAGGGCGTCGTCGTGAAGGCGATCCACTCGGTGCGAGGGCGCCTCCCGCCGGGCGAGCCCTACCCCGCCGCGGGCCCCGAGAGGGCGGCGCTGCTCCCGCGGTTGGCCGAACGAAACGAGGCCTCGTGGGTGTTCTGCGCCGAGCGGAACGCCCTCGAAGAGGTCATGGAGCGCTTCGGCGCCCGCATCCGCCGAACGGACGATCTCACCGCGCAGACGCTGATCCTCGTCTCGATCATCCAGCAAATGACGGCCGAAGGGCTCCTCGATCGGTGGCCGAGGCGACTCCACGGGGTTCCCCCGCCCACCCCGAACGTCGTGCAGCGCTCGATCGACGCCGTCTGCCCCTCGGGAAAATGTGTCGTCCTGGGACTCTTCGAAGAAGGCGAGCTCTACACGGCCGCGATCCTCCGGAGGAAGGGCCCCGGGTTCGACGTGCTCGCCGGCCCCCAAGACGTGCTCGCGCACACGGGTCACCTCTCGGGTGATTGGCGCCGCGACTCCTTGTATCTTACACGCACCGTGACCGAGACCTACGGAGAGCTCGGCCTCGGCGTGTTCGCGGAGCACGACACGTTCAAGCGCCTCCAGCGCGAGGCCAAGCCCGGCGACTGGGGCAAGGCGATCGCCGTTCGTGACGTCTCCGTGTCGCCGATGCCTCCGGCGATCGCGCTCGCGCTCGGCGTCGACGGGGCGAGGCTCGCCGCCGAAAAGCTCGGTAAACTACCCGCGATCCAGCGATTTCAGCCCTTCTTCTCGCTCGTGCGGGACACCCTCGAGGACGCGGCGGGCGACTCGGACGTGTCGCAGATGCTCGGGTTCAACCCGCTCGAGGCGCTGCGCACGTTGCTCGCGCGCTGAATCGTCGCTCAGCGGAGCGCCTCGAGAGCCACGTCCGCGTCGACGAACGGGACGCGAAGGCCGCCGCGCTCTTGCTCCCGTTCGTGCCCCATGCCCGCGAGCACGACCACGTCGTCGCGCGAGGCGCCGCGCACGGCCCACGTGATCGCGTCACGGCGGTCGAGCCTCGTCTCGACGCGAGGGTGCCCTTCGAGGCCGCGCGCGATCTCCCGCGCGATGTCGGCGGGATCTTCGTCGCGGGGGTTGTCGCTCGTGAGCACCACCGTGTCGGCGACGCTCGCGGCGCGGCCCATGGGCTCGCGCTTCTGCACGTCGCGCTTGCCGCCCGCGCCGAACACGACGGTGACGCGCGCGCCCGGCCGGAGATCGGCGAGCGTGCGCGCCGTGGCGAGGGTCCGCGCGAGGGCGTCGGGGGTGTGGGCGTAGTCGACCACGACGAACGGCTCGCGGTGCACGACCTCGAAGCGACCGGGCGGCGCGGGCACCGACGCGAGCGCCTCGAGCACCTGCGCGCGAGGCACACCGGCGGCCTCCGCGCCGAGCCAAGCCGCGAGGGCGTTCTCGGCGTTGATGGCGCCGACGGCGCGCACGCGGAGGGAGCACGCCTCGCCAAAGGCCGTGACCGAGACGGTCGTGCCGTCCCAGTCGAGGGTGACCTCGCCGGCGCTCACGTCGACCGGGAGACACGGCTCGCCGCGCGTGGGCACCCCGTAGGTGATCTTGCGCACGCCTTCGGGGATCACCTCGGCCAAGAGCGCAGAAGCCTCGTCGTGCGCGTTCAAGATCGCCGTGTCCCCAGGCGAAAGCCCCACGAAGAGCTGGGCTTTGCTCGCCAAATAGTGCTCGGGCGAGCCGTGTGCGTCGAGGTGGTCGTGGGTGAGGTTCGTGAACACCGCGACGCGGCACGGCCATGCCTTCGCGAACCCGCGCGCGAGCGCCTCGCTCGTCAGCTCGATCGCGGCATGACGTGCGCCCTTCGCGTGGCCTCGCCGCATCGCCTCGACGAAGCCGTCGTAGGACTTTTCAAGGCCGAGCTCGTCGTCGTCGAGGAAAAAGCCGAGCGTCGTGGCACGCACCACGGGCCCCCCGAGCGAGCGGAGGGCCGCGGCGATCCACGTGGTGGTCGTGCTCTTGCCGTTGGTGCCGGTGACGCCCACGGTGAGGACGTCCCTCGCCCACGCGGGCGGCGCCGGAACGAGGATGGGTCGGCTCACCGCGCGGCCAGGCTCACTGCCCCGGGAGGAAACAGAACGAGGTCTCGATGAGGCCGCAGCCCTCGGACGTGCAGCTCTGGAACCCGAGCTGGCCCTGCGGGCTGAGGCCCGAGTAGTACCGCTCGCACTTCGCTTGGTCGATGGTCGGGGTGACGCCCGACTGCATGCAGTTCGTGAGCGCCTGCTGGCAGGGGGCCTTGGCCGCCGGCAGGGTACACGCGCGGTCGAGCGCCTTGTAGGTGCAGCTCTCGAGCGGGTTCGGTGCGGCCTCGCACGTGGGCGCGAGCTTGAGACACTCCATGATCTCGCGCGAGACACCGTTCACGAAGTGGGCCTTGGTGGCCGGGCAGTACGACTGGCCGGCTGGCGAGCCCGCGCACGTCGTGCCCGCTTCGTTCACGAACGAGGCGCACGGCGGGTTCAGCATCTTGTCGTCGCCGAGGCAGGTGGCCCCGTCGGCGGCGTCGGCCGTGGTGGCGTCGCTGGTCGACGTGTCGGGCGAGGACGAGTCGACGGGCACGCTGCCGTCCGGATCTTGAGAGCTCGAGTCGACGGTGGGGATGGGGGCCGCGCCGTCGGGGTCGCCCCCGTTCACGGTGAGCGTGCACGCCTGCATGGTGGCGATGCCGCTCGCGGCCGCGATGACGCCCGTCAGGGCCAAAAAGCGCTTCTTGTCGATGTTCATAAGGCCTCCCTCGTCCGAGATTTGCGGAGAGCGTATCAGGCTCCGACGACGATCGTGCGCGTTCGATTCACGATGGACGCCGCCAAGTACGCGCGCTCATCGCCCGGCTTGGCGTGCATGTGAGACAAACACGGACACTCCCCGATCGAGCTCCTCGTCGGTCACGTAGGGGGCGGGCCCGAGGCGCACGATCGAGCCGCGCGCGTCGAACATGACACCGTCGCGGCGCGACAGGGCGATGACCTCGTCGGGGTTCGCGACACGGACCGCGACGAACCCTCCGCGGGCGTCCGCGCCCTTCGGCGTCACCACGTCGTGGCCGTGATCCCGGAGCGCGTCGCCGATCCGCTCGGTCTGGCGGGTGTAGCTCTCCGAGAGCCTCGCCACCGTGAGCCCCTGCTCGTCGAAGAAGCGGAGCACCGCCGCCGCGCGGAAGTGGCTCGTGGGGTCGTACGTCGACCCGGCGAAGCGCTCGGCGAGCGAGGGCCCGTAGGTGACCTTCGCGCCGTCGCGCGGGGCCGAGAGGTGGGCGAAGTCGGAGAACCAGCCCGTGACCACGGGCCGCAGCTCGCACCCCTCGGGGACGGTCATGAAGCACACGCCCTCGCCCCACTGGGCATACTTGTATCCTCCACCCAAAACGAACACGTCGCCGAAGTCGGCGGCGCGGAAGGGCCGGACCATGAAGTGGTGGTACGCGTCGAGCACCACCTCGGCGCCCTTCGCGCGCGCCGCGGCCACCGCCGAGGCGAGGTTCGGGACGACCGAGCTCGACTCGAACAGCACGGTCGACACGAAGAGGGCGGCCGTGTCGTATCGCACCTTGGCGGCGAGGCGCTCGGCGAGCGTCGTCAACGGGAAGGGCTCGACGAAGTCGACCTCGACGCCCTCTTCGGCGAGCCGCGAGAGCTGACGATGGAGCGTGTGAAACTCGCCCGACGTGGTGACGATGTGCCTCTTTTTGTCCAGCGGGAGAGCCGACAGGAGCCTCACGACGAGGTCGTGCGTGCTCGCCCCGAGCGCCACGTCGCGGGCCCGCGTGCCGAGGCGCGACGCAACCCCTTCGCGCACGGCGTCGGCCGCCGCAAAGGCTGCACCCCACTTGTCGTCGACGTGCTCCGCGGCCGCGTCGAAGGCCGCGAGCATGCCTTCGCGGGCCACGTCGGGCCACGCTTGGTGCGAGTGCCCGGTGAGGAGGACGCGCCCCTCACGGAGAAACGCGCGGTAGTGGGGCCTGAGCGAGTGCGGATCGATCGGCAAGTCCATCGACGCGGCAATGAACCACGCTATGGTCGCGAGCGCGATGCCCGAAGTCGAAGACGCCGTCACCCCGTACGATCTCCTCGGCGGCCGCGAGGCCACGCTGGCCCTCTCCGAGGCCTTCTACGACGCCATGGACGCCCACGAGCCCGCCCTCGCCAAGCTCCACGAGCTCGACGAGCACGGGAAGGTGAGCCGTGGCGCCCGGGACAGGTTCGGCCTCTTCTTGGTGGGCTGGCTCGGTGGCCCCCAAGAGTACATGCAGAAGCACGGGCACCCGCGCCTCCGCATGCGGCACGCGCACCTCGTCGTCGGGGCCGACATGCGCGACGCGTGGCTGCGCTGCATGACCCGCGCGATGGACGAACGCGGCGTCTCGGGCAGGCTCCGCGCGTTCCTCGATCAGCGCTTCTCCGAGGTCGCCGAGATGCTCCGAAACCGTTAAATCTAAGCCTCGCGAGGCCGACCACGAATCGTCGGCCTCTCTCCTAACCAGGGCCTCCGCGGCAGCCGCTCGCTCAGCCCGGCCCCACGTCGGCCGACGCGTCGCCAGCGTCGAGCGTGCTCGCGTCTCCCGCGTCGGGAATGCTCGCGTCGCTGGCGTCGGGCGTGCTCGCGTCGGGCGTGCTCGCGTCGGGCGTGTCGGCGTCGCCGCTCGCGTCGGGGCCACCGTCGGGCGGTGGGGGGATGCACCCCGACGCATTCTTCGCAGCTTCGAGCGCCGGCACGCAGAGAGGCTCTTTTCCGCTCACGTCGAACCCCGGTGGGTACGGAGGGCACGTCTGGCTCACGTACACCGCGAGCCCGCCGTCGTAGTCTTTCTGCGTGAGGCACGTGTCGACACAGAGCGCGGGGAGCTGCTCGACCTCGATCACGTCGAGCGCGCGTGGGGCCTCGAGGCACTTCGTCCCTGGGTCGTATTTTCGGCCGCGGTAGACGTACGTGCCCGACTGGTTCTCGCACGCGACGAGCGCGACGAGCCCCGCCCCTGCCGCGAGCAGGAGCGGAGCAAATATCGCGTACTTTCGCGCACTTGCCCTCATGTTGCGGCGGGCTCGATCGTCCGGATGCGGAGCTCGGCGAGCTGCTCCGGGGTGACCTGGTTGGGCGCGTCCGTCATGAGGTCGGTGCCCTTCTGCGTCTTCGGGAACGGGATGACGTCGCGGAGGCTCTCCGCGCCCGAGAGGAGCATCGCGAGGCGATCCATGCCGATGGCCATGCCACCGTGCGGAGGCGCGCCGTACTTGAGCGCGTCGAGCAAGAAGCCGAACTTCTGCCGCGCCTCTTCGGGGCCGATGCCGAGCGCCTGGAACACCTTCGCCTGCACCTCGGGATCGTGGAGACGGATGGAGCCACCGCCGATCTCGAAGCCGTTCAAGACGAGGTCGTACCGGTAACAGAGGACCTTGCCCGGGTCCTTGTCGAGCAGCTCGACGCACTCGTCGTGCGGGCGCGTGAACGCGTGGTGCGCCGCAGCCCAGGTCTTCTTGTCGTCGTCGTACTCGAAGAGCGGCGGGTTCACGACCCAGAGGAACTCGAATTTCCCGCCGTGCCCGAACTCGGGGATCATGCCGAGCTTCTTCGCGAGGTGCAGGCGGAGGTTCGCCATGACCGTGTGCACGACGGACTCTTTGCCGAACTGGAAGAAGAGCAAATCGCCTTCTTTTGCGCCGATCTTGGCGTTGAGCGCGCCGCGCAGCCCTTCGCCGAGCATCTTCGCGAGCGGCGACTGCGTCCACGCGCCGGTGCCGTCGACCTTGGCGCGCGCGAGGCCCTTCGCGCCCATTCCCTTCACGAAGTCCTCGAGCTTGTCGAGCTCGGCGCGCGAGAGCTTGCCCGCGACGTCGGCCGGGATGCGCATGGCCTTCACGATCTCGGCGGGCAGATCGCGGCGGTACTGGCCGCTCGTGAACTTGTCGGCGATGTCTTTCCAGAAGGGCACGCCACCGCCCGCGTGCGCGATGATCTCGTCGGTCACGTCGGTGTGGGGGAGGTCGAAGCGGAGGTCGGGTTTGTCGTTGCCGTACTTCTCCATCGACTCGGAGAAGGGCATCTGCGGGAAGCGCCCCGACGGGTATTTTTCCTTCAAATCGATGCCGAGCACCGTCTTCCAGATGCCGAAGACGAGGCCCTCCATCGTCTTGAAGACGTCGTCTTGGGAGACGAACGACATCTCGACGTCGATCTGCGTGAACTCGGGCTGGCGATCGAGGCGGAGGTCCTCGTCGCGGAAGCACTTCACGATCTGGAAGTAGCGGTCGAAGCCCGCCACCATGTAGAGCTGCTTGAAGAGCTGCGGGCTCTCCGCGAGCGCGTAGAACTTGCCCTGGTGGAGGCGGCTCGGGACGAGGAAGTTTCGCGCGCCGCCGGGCGTGTACTTCACCATGAAGGGCGTCTCGAGCTCGAGGAAGCCCTGGTCGTCGAAGTAGCGGCGCACCGTCTGGTTGATGCGGTGGCGCACGCGGAGCGTGTGCTGGAGGGGGGCGCGACGCAGGTCCAAGTACCTGTATTGAAGGCGTTTTTCCTCGCCCGTCTCGATGTCGTCGACGATCTCGAAGGGCGGCGTCTCGGCTTTGTTGAAGACGGTGAGCTCGATCGCGTGGATCTCGATCTCGCCCGTGGGGAGCTTCGGGTTCACGTTCTTGCCGCGGCTCACGACGACGCCACGAATGCCGATGACCCACTCGGACCGGAGGGCCTGCGCGCGGGTGTAGGCGTCCTTCGGGGCCTCGCCGTGGCCCTTGAGGTCGGGGTCGAACACGATCTGCGTGATGCCCTCGCGGTCGCGGAGGTCGACGAAGACGCACCCGCCGTGATCGCGGTAGCTCGCGACCCAGCCGAAGAGGACGACCTCCTCGCCGACGTTCGCGCCACGGAGGGCGGCGTTGTGGTGGGTGCGCTTGAGCTCGTCGATGAACCTTGCCACTTGGACTCCTACACGGATGAAGGGGGAAACCGGGCGGAGGCTAGCACCTTCGACCGCGTTCGTGGGAGCCGGGCGACGCGCGGCGTCGTCCGCTTCGGGTGGGGCATCTTCACTGGGAATTTTCCCCTCTCGCGGCCCCTCTGATACGTGGGGGCGTGGCCTCCGACCCGAAGCCTTCGTCGTCGACGAGAGACGCGTCGCCCGCGCCCACGAGCGGGGGGCGGACGGGCCTCGTGTTCGCGTGGCTCTGCTTCGTCGCGCCGGTCGCCGTCGCCATCCTCGGGGCGCGCTCGAGCCCCGCGGCCACCCACGACGCGGCGACGCTCCGTGTGCTCGGGCTCGGGTTCACCGGCGTCTTTCGCGCGCTCGATGCGTGGCTCGCGGCCCCGTTCATGGCCCTCCCCCTCGGTACACGTGCGTTTCGAGCGAGCCTCGCCGTGGCCGTCGTGTGCGGGCTCGGGGCGTGGCTGACGTTCCTCCTCGGCGAGCCCCTCGCGCGTGGAGATGGCACGAAGAAGCCAAAATCTCGCCTCTCGCACGCGGTCGTGGCCCTCGGGGTGATCACCGCGTTCGCTTCGCCTCCCTGGCAAGTCGAGGGCTCCGCTGTCGGGGGCACGGCGACCGGAGCCACGCTCGTGCTGCTCGCGGCCTACCTCGGCCTCGAAGAGAAACCGGGCGCCGCTCGGTTGGCCTTCGTGATCGGATGTGCGTTCGGGTGGGAGCCCCTCGTCGGCGCGGTGGCGCTCGTCGCGGCGCTCGTGCCGCTGGCGTTCGCAGGGAAAAAGCCGTCTCTTCCGTCACGTCGGCGCGCGCTCCGGGTGGTGGCGGCGTTCGCCCTCGGCCTCGTGCCGCTCGCTCTCGCTCTGGCGACCAAGGGCAGCCCGCTGACCGCGAGCCGTGAGCTCTTCGGCGCGCCGCTCGGCGAAACGGCGCTCGCGCGCTCGTCCGTGCGCGTGTTCGTTCGAGACGACGTCGGGTTCCTCTTCGGTGGCGCCGCGGCGTTCGGCGCGTACCTCACGCTCGCGAACCGAGAGACACGCGCGCGTGGCGCCGTGCTGCTCGTGCTCACCCTCGGCGCGCCCCTTTCGCGTGCCCTCGATCTGTCGTTCGGACCTGTTCGGTACTCGGCGCTCGTGCTCGTCGCGCTCGCCGCGGCAGGCGCGTTCGCGGGGTCGGGCCTCTTCGAGCTCGTGCGCCGCGTGCGCGCCGTGAAGGTACCGTTCGCTCCGGCGAGCGCGGCGTTGCTCGTCGTGCTCGAGTGGACGCTCCCGGTGCGCGCCGCGGACGACGCCTTCACGCGCCGCCAGACGCTCTCGAAGAACGCGGCGCACGCCTTCGCTGTCGCGTCGCTCGGCCCGGCTCCCCCCGCGGCGATCGTGCTCGTGTCCGACCCGCGTGTGCTCGAGCGCATCCAGGCCACGCGCGCCGCGGGCCTCGCGCGCGAGGACATCGAGCTCTTTCCGACCTACGATCTCAAGAGCACGCTCGCGCGCGACGCGGTCGACTTCGAGCCGAAGCTCGCCGGGCTCTACCGCGACCTCGCCCTCGGCACGCTCCCGGAGGAGTGGTCGCTCTCGGCCCTCGGCGCCGCGCGCCCGCTGCTGCTCACGTTCGACCCGAAGTGGAAGCCGAGCCTCGCGAAGCACCTCGTCCCCGACGGCCTCTTCTCCCGCTTCGAGCCCGAGCCGCAGGGCCCGAGCGACCGGCGCCTCGCCCTCGAGAAAGCCGCGAAACGACGGGCATTTTTGACGAACGAGGTCGCCGGCCCCGGCCGCGACGTAGGGCTCCAGCGGCTCGTCGCCCACCTGCTCCGCGCGCGCGCCCTCGGCCTCGGCGCCATCGGTGAACGAGAGAACCTCTCGAAGGTGCTCGACGAGCTCCGCCCCTACGCGCCCGACGACCCCGTCGCCTCGCAGCTCGTCCGCCGCACGGTCACGACGCGCGGCGCCTTCGAGGTGAGCGATCTGTCGCCCTGACGCGGCGTCAGCGCTTGTCCTCGTGCACGACCACCGCGCACGTGAGCGCGTCCACGTCGGCGTCGAACACTCCCGCGCCCGGGAGCGCGCGCACGTTCCACGCAAGGTACGGAGTGCCGTCGTGACGACGGGCGACCACGAGGGTGACCTTGAGCCCCTCGGGCTTGGCGACCGAGCCTCTCAGGGCACACACGGAGGCGGTCGCGTCGTCGTACCGGGGCGACCTCGGGAGCCTCGACACACCGCGCATGGCCTCACCGACGATCTGCACGCGCACGAGGTGCCCGGCGTCGTCGAACCACGCGCGCACGAGCGGCCGCGCCGAGGCCGTCTCGGTGGCGCCGAGACGCTGCGCGGCCTCGAGGTAGGTGGGCTCCGGGGGCGGCTCGCCGAAGTACCCTTGCACCCGAAAGTCGTCGCCCGGATCGCCTCCGAGCGTCTCGGCCTCGGCCCGCAGCACAGCGCGGAATAATCGTGTATTTTCCATAGGATAGGCACGCGACCGGGGCGCCTTCGGGTCGGCATCGAGCACGACGGCGTCCCCCTGGCGGGTCGCACGGAAGCTGCCCCCGAAGCTCGCGCCGAACGCCCTCGCGAGGGCCTCGTCGCGGGTGGCGCGCGAGGGGGCTCGGGCGGGCGCGACCGACATTCGCGGCGCCGCGTGGACCTGCGAAGGGGCGACCGTGAGCACGGTCTGGGTGAGCACGAAGAGGATCGGCGCGAGAGGGAGGAGTCGCATGGTGCCCCCTCTCTCGGCAGCCCCGACGGATTCGTTGCCTGCCTCTCGTCGTTTTTTTCGGGGTGCGTCCACGACGCGGAGAGTCACGCCCGAAATGGCCCCCGGCCGAGGACACACGCCGAAAGGCCGCGGGCCTCGTGTACCCTCGGGCTCATGACTCCCAGCGAAATCCTCGAGGCGTTCCGGACCAAGGGCATCCGCAAGGTGAAGGTGGGCGGCTTCGACATCGACGGCGTGCTCCGCGGAAAGTACGTCTCGGTCGACAAGTTCGAGAGCGCCATGAAGAGCGGCTTCGGCTTCTGCGACGTCATCTTCGGGTGGGATCTCCACGACGTGCTCTACGACAACGTGAAGGTCACCGGCTGGGACTCGGGCTACCCCGACACCCACGCGACCGTGGATCTGTCGACGTTTCGTGTGCTCCCGAACGAGCCCGACACGGCGGCGTTCCTCGTCGACTTCGTGACCAAAGAGGGCGCCGCCCACCCCGCGTGCCCACGAGGCCTCTTGAAGAAGGTCCTCGCCGACGCGAAGGCCCTCGGTTACTCGGCGACGTTCGCGGCCGAGCTCGAGTTCTTCGTCTTCAAGGAGACCCCCGAGTCGATCCGAGAGAAGGGTTACAAAAAGCTCACGCCGCTCTCGCCGGGCATGTTCGGGTACTCGTGGCTCCGCACGGCCGAAAACAAGGCGTTTTGTGAGTCTCTCTGGAACGAGTCGCTCGCGTTCGACATCCCCATCGAGGGTCTGCACACCGAGACGGGCCCTGGCGTGTACGAGGTCGCGCTCCGCTACGACGAGGCGCTGCGCATGGCCGACAAGGCCGCCCTCTTCAAGACGCAAGCGAAGGAGATCGCCCACCGCCACGGCCTCGTGCCCACGTTCATGGCCAAGTGGAACGAGAAGCTCCCCGGGTCGAGCGGGCACCTCCATCAGTCGCTCTGGAGCGCAGGTGCGAACGGCGAGAAGGCGAACGTGTTCTACGGTGCGGGCAGCGAGGGCTCACTCTCCGACGTCGCGCGGAGCTACCTCGCCGGCCAGATCGCGCTCATGCCCGAGCTCACCGCGCTCTATGCGCCCACCGTGAACGCGTACAAACGCTACGTGCCCGGGGTGTGGGCGCCGCTCACGGCCACGTGGGGCCTCGAGAACCGCACCTGCGCCATCCGCGCCATCGAGGGCGGCGAGTCGGGGACGAGGCTCGAGTACCGCCAGACCGCGGCCGACATGAACCCCTACGTCGCGATCGCCACGTGCCTCGCGGCGGGCCTCTACGGCATCCGGCACGGGCTCACCGCCCCCGCGCCCTCACGAGGCGACGCCTCGGGCACCCGCGATCCACGCCTCGTCCTCCCGCGGAGCCTCCGCGACGCGACCGCGCGCCTCGAGGCGAGCCAAGCCGCACGCGACGTGCTCGGCGAGGCCTTCGTCGATCACTACGTTCGGACCCGCGAGTGGGAGGTGCGCCAGTACGAGCGCGCCGTCACCGATTGGGAGCTCGAGCGCTACTTCGAGATCATTTGATGGCCGCCAAGAAGACGACGAAAAAGGGCGCGGCGAGCCACCCGCGCGTGCGCCTCGAGGTGGACGAGAGGCGCGCGCAGCTCCTCGACCTCGGCATGCAGCTCTTCTCGTCGACCGACTACGACGAGGTGAGCCTCGACGACGTCGCGAAGCGGCTCGCCATCTCGAAGGGGCTGATTTACCACTATTTCCCGACAAAAAAGGACTTCTTCAGCGCGTGTGTCGAAGAGGCCGCCGAGAAGCTCCTCGAGATGACCGAGCCCGACGAGAGCCTGCCTCCCGTGGAGCGGCTCACCCACGGCGTGCGCGCGTACTTCCAGTACGTCGAGACCCACCGCGGCGGGTTCGTGGCGCTCATGCGCGGGCGCGCGTCGGGGGAGATCGCGAAGATCCTCGAGCGCACGAGGCAGCGGCTCCTCGACCGGATCCTCGAGGGTATGCCCTTCCCCGAGAAGGACGATCCTCGCCTCGTGCTCGCGTTGCGTGGATGGATCGGCTTCGTCGAGGCGCTCAGCCTCGAGTGGGCCGCGCGCGAAGGTGTGCCCCTCGAGGAGCCGCTCGAGCTCGCCCTCGCGACCTTCGCGACGTGCGTCTCGCACGTGGCCAAGTCGTGGCCCGCCGTGCTCGCCAAGGGCGCGATCCACGCCGTGCGAGGCGCGAAGAAGATGTTCGACGCCGCCACGAGCAAGGTCACGAAGCGCGTCACCTGAACGGCCTCGCAGGCCCTCCGGCGCTATTGACCTTCGTTCAATTGGCTATTGACTACGGGTCAACAGGGCGCAGAATGAGGTCTCATGGAAGGCCATCCCGAAGCGCGTTCGCCGCGCCCCATGCCCGTGCGTCGCGTGAAGCACTCGTTCTCGTCCCCGCGCTACTACTTTGCGGGCGACCCGCGCGTGTCGCACCTCATGAGCGCCCTCTCGGCAGCCTTCCCCGAGGGGGAGCGCTTCTTCATGGACTCGATCGCGCGCTACCGGAAGCACCTGACCGACCCGGCCCTCCGCCAGGAGGTCGCGCGTTTCCTCGGCCAAGAGGCCGCGCACACCCGTGAGCACGAGGCGTTCAACGCGTGGCTCGACGGGCTCGGTGTCGACACGAAGGGCATCGAGCGCGACGTGGTGGTGAAGCTTCTCTCGCGGGCGCGCAAGGCTCCGCCGCGGGTCCAGCTCGCCGTCACGTGCGCGCTCGAGCATTTCACGTCGCTCCTCGGCGAGCAGCTCCTCGAGCACCCGGAGCTCCTCGAGAGATTCGATCCTGGGGTGCGCGCGCTGTGGAAGTGGCACGCGCTCGAAGAGTCGGAGCACAAGGCCGTCGCGTTCGACGTGTACCAAGCGACCGGAGGCGACTACACGACGCGCGTCGTGACGATGGCGGTGACGACGGTGCTCTTCATGGGCGCGGTCTCTCGCATGACCGACACGCTCGTACGAAAGGACCCGGAGGCCCAGGGCCTTCGCCGCTGGCTCTCGGCCTTCGACATGACCTGGGGGAGAGAGGGCTGGTTCCGCAGGCTCGTGCCGGGGTACCTCGCCTACTACAAACCGAGCTTTCACCCGTGGGAACGCGACACGACGGCGCTCCTCCGGAAGGTGCGCGAAGAGCTCGGCTTCGACCCCGACGGAAAAGAGACCATCGCCGCCGTCGCGGCGTGAGGCGTATCGTGAACGAGGAGGTTTCCATGAGCGCCACGACGACCGCGCGAACCCCACGAACCATCCCCGTACGCAAAGGGAGCTTCTCGTTCGACGAGGCCCCCACGTACTGGTGCGACGGCGAACCGTCCCTCACGCACCTCTTGAACGCGCTCTCCGTGTCGTTCCCGGACGGCGAGCGCATGTTCATGGAGGCCGTCGCCCACTTCCGAAAAGACCTGAAAGATCCGGCACTTCGGAAAGAGGTCGCGCACTTCCTCGCCCAAGAGGCCGAGCACGCGAAGGCGCACGAGGCCTTCAACGCGTGGGTCGCGTGGCGAGGGTTCGACTTGGAGCCGCTCTACGCGAGCGTGAGGGAGCGCATCGCGCTGGGGAAGAAGGCCTCACCGCACTTTCGGCTCGCCGTCACGTGCGCGCTCGAGCACTTCACGGCCATCATGGCCGAGCAGCTCCTCCAAGAGCCCGATCTGCTCGCGAGGTTCGCACCCGAGATGCAGAAGCTGTGGCTCTGGCACGCGGTCGAGGAGACCGAGCACAAGGCCGTCGCGTTCGACGTCTACCAAGAGGTCGACGGGAGCTACGCGCGCCGCGTGCTCGTGATGATGCTCATCACGGTTCGCTTCACGACCCACGTGGCGTGGATGAAGCGGCAGCTCATGAAGAAAGATCCGCGGTCCGGGGGGTTCCTTTCGAACGTCCGCGGCGCGTGGACGCTCTGGGGAAACCCGGGGTGGTTTCGCAAGCTCGTGCCCGCGTACCTCGACTACTATCGAAGAGACTTTCACCCCTGGGATCGCGACACCGAGGCCGCCCTCGAGCGCGCGCGCGAGAAGCTCGGGCTCGATCGCGCGGTCTCGACACCCAAAGACGAAGCGGCATAAGCGGAGGCTCCGTGAAGACTCTCAACCAGAAGGTCGTCGTGATCACCGGCGCGGGCTCCGGCATCGGGCGCGCGCTCGCCATCTCCGCGGCCGAGAGGGGCGCGAGCATCGCCATCTCCGACTGGAACCAAGAAGGTCTCGAGGAGACCGCCAAGCTCACGGGGGCCTCGCCCGGGCGCATCCTCGTTCGTCAGGTCGACGTCCGCAGCGACGACGCCGTGAACGACTTCGCCTCCACTGTGGAGCGCGAGATGGGAGGCGCGCACGTCGTCGTGAACAACGCGGGAGTCTCGCTCTCCGACTCGGTCGGAAAGATGAAACGCGAGGACTTCGCGTGGCTCATGGACATCAACTTCTGGGGCGTCGTCCGCGGCACGGAGGCGTTCCTCCCGCAGCTCAAGAGGCGCGACGAGGGGCACATCGTCAACGTGTCGTCCGTGTTCGGGCTCATCGGAGTGCCGCGCCAATCGGCCTACAACGCCAGTAAATTCGCGGTCCGCGGGTTCACCGAGGCCCTCGCACAAGAGCTCGCGGGGAGCCGCGTGAAGGTCTCGGTCGTGTGCCCCGGCGGCGTTCGCACCGGCATCGTCGCGAACGGCAGGCACTACGAGAACACCTCGGGCGCTCCGACCACGACCGAAGAGCTCTCGAAGCACTTCGCGCGGGTCGCCGGAACGTCCCCCCGAAAGGCCGCCGACACGATCTGGAGCGGCGTGGAGCGCGATCTCCCGCGCATCCTCGTGGGGCCCGACGCTTCGTTCATCGAGGCGATGGTGCGCATCTTCCCGACGCGCTACCCGCGCATCATGAAGGCCGTGCTCGGCATGTCGGAGAAGGTGCGCGGAGTGAAGCTCTAACGGGCATCGCCGCGTGGCACGTGGTACCTCTAGAAGGATGAAGAGGGGTATCGTTTGGGCGTTCGTCGGGCTCGGGCTCTTCGCGTGCTCGGGCGCAGGAGACGTCCCCACGAACGACGCGGGCACGTCGACCGATGCGTCGGCCGACCTCGACACGTCACTCCCCACGAACGACGCGGCGAGCCCCGTCGACTCGGGTGCCACGGACGCGCGCCCCGAAGACGCCGCGAAGGACGCCTCGCTGGACGCGACGACCGACGCCGCAGACGCGGCGGACGCAGCCGACGCAGCACCTCCCCCCATGCCCGCGGTCCAGTACATCGGCCGATGGGATCTCTCGGGCGCCGAGGCGGTCGCGGCCTATCCAGCGAGCCGCATGGTCGTGAAGTTTCGTGGGACGGGCGCGGAGGTCACCGCGCGCGACAGCTTCAACGAGACCTGGCTCGAGGTCTCGGTCGACGGACAGGCGCCCACCTCCGTTCGTGTGCAAGGCGCCCAAGCTCGGACCTTGGTGCTCGCCGAGAACCTCCCCATGGGAGACCACACCGTCGAGGTCTACAAACGCACCGAGGCCTTCTCGGGAGTGCTTCGGCTCTCGGGGATCACCTTCCCGAACGGGGGAGCATTGCTCCCGCCGCCCCCGCGAAAGGCGCGACGCATCGAGATCATCGGCAATTCGACGCTCTCGGGGTACGGGGTCGAGGGCAATCGTGGAGATGCCGCGTGCTCGACGAACGCCGTGCACAACGCGCGACGGTCCCTTATCCAGCTCTTGGCGACGGCCCTCGACGCCGAAGACTACGCGCCCACCGTCTCGGGGACGGGTGTACTCTACAACGAAACCCCGACCGACACGAACCTCATTCATGTCACTTACCCGCGCACCCTCCCGCGAGCGGCGACGCCCACGTGGGACTTCACGAGTTGGCAGCCACACGTGGTCGTGATCATGGTGGGCGGCACGGACCTCTCGAACCCGAGCGTCGATCCTCCGCCGACCCAGGCCGCGTTCGCCACGGCCTATGCCCAGTTCCTCCAGACGGTGCGAAGCAAGAACCCCAACGCGCTCATCGTGGCGGCCACGAGCCCGACCACGAGCAACTTCTACCCGACGAACGACATCAACGGTCAGCCCTACATGGCGCGCACGAAGATGATCGGCGGGATCGCCGATGCGGTCGCGGCGCGCGTGGCCGCGGGCGACACCAAGGTGAAGACGTTCACCTTCATGCCCGCCAGCGACGCCGAGCTCGGGGCGTGCCAATACCACCCGACGTTCGCGCTCTACCAGCGGATGACCGCCGAGATCGCGCCGTTCATTCGCACCGAGCTCGGCTGGTGAAAGCCGTTCGTCAGGGGCACGGCTCCGGCGGAGGTGGGTCCATGTCGTACAGGCGACCGTCGTCCGTCGCGAAGTAGAGCTTATTGCCAGCGCGGGCCACGGCGTACGAGATGTACGTCTCTCCCGACTGGGGCGGAGCGAGCTGCTTCGGCGCGACCGCGCGGGTCGTGCAGGTCGAGATGGCCATAGGACCTCCGAGGCTCCCGAAATAGACGTAGGCAGCGTCGGACGCGAGCGTGGTGCCGTCGGCGCCCCGGGTGTAGGGGACGAACTGGCTATCGGTCAGCACGGACGGGACGATGGCCGGCGCGGCGTCGAGGCGTTTTCGCACGATGACCCCGGAGACGCCCCCGGGGGTGCCGAGCGTGAAGAAGAGCTCCGCGTCGTTGAGGGTCATCTCGACGTGCCCGGAGAACGAGGCATACGCCGCCGGGAAATTCGCAAACACCGAAAAGACTTGGTTGTTCGTGGTGAGTGTGCCCTGCCCCAGGCGAATGGAAGGCTCGTTCGTGACATAGGCCAGCATCGCGACGTTGTTGCGGGTCGCCGTGGCGCCCGCGAGCCTCGGGACCGCAGGAATGCCCTGCATGTCGACGTTCACCAGCGTCTGCGTGGGATAGTCGAAGTCGAGCGCGAGGCGCGACGCCGTGACGATCGTCGAGCCGGAGACGAACATGTCAGCGACGTGATCCACCGCGCGGTCGGCGCGCCGCTGCGCGCCGAGGTCGTAGCACCATCGGACCGAGTCTTGCCGCATGACCGTGGCCGTGCAGGCCTGCGTGCCCGAGGCGGCCAACGTGAGCGCGCTCGTGCCGTCGTCGGCGACTCCATCGACCGTGGGCAACGGGGATATCTCGGTCGGCGTCGACACTCCATCTTTCAGGGCGAACCCGAGGCCCACGCGCCCGCGCACCCACACGTGGGACCCCGTCACGACGATGCGCCTCGGGTTCACGAGCTGGTTGAAACGCGCGAGGAGCCGCGGCCTCGGAGGGCCTGCGTCGGGGGCGGCGTCTCGACCGCCACTGTCGGGAACGCCGGCATCGCCCGTGGGCGGTGGGGGGCTCGGCGGCTCTTCTTGGTAGTACCTCGGGCGGTTCGGGTCCGACGGGGCCTTGTCTCTCACCGCGCCGTAGAGGCCATTGCATCGCGGCGTCGCCTCGTACTTTCTCTCACATGCGGTCGCCACAGCGATGCGCTCCACCTTCACCGCGGGGTCGGTCGACTTCACGCGCTCGCACGCCTCTTTCGGCAGCGTGTACACACGCGACACGGCGTCCCACCGTTTGTCCGCGTCGAGCGGCACGAAACACTCGTACCCGTCGCACCCCGAGGCCAAATTACGCACCAGCGCGAAGTTCACCGTGTTCCCGACAGACTCGGGGATCGTCACTTTGCACTCGGGATAATCGGCCACCTTGAGCGTCTGCTCGTTTTTGAAGCAGGCTTCCATGTCGAAGCACACGCCACCTTCGGCCACGCCCGTCGCTTCGTTCAGGGACACGCTCCCGCCGAATACGTCTCTCACGAGGTCGCCGTAGGTCGTCCGTTGCGGCTCGGCCAGCACCGTGATGCACGCGCCGTCGTCCGAGGTCTCCCCGGTCGCACACGGAGACACGTACCCCGGGAAAAACGCGTCGAACTCTTTGAACGACGCCTCTTCTTCGGTCAGCGCTTTGGGCTTCACCTGCCCTGCGCGCGCCGTCCCGCTCGTGCCGCTCGTGTCGCTCGCCCCCGGCCGCTTCTGCGTCGCCGAGAGCCACCCGAGCGGCATCCGCAGCACCGTCAGCGCCTTCGGCGGCACCGTCACGATGGCGTCCCTCACGACCTTGAGCTGGCCATTCTTGTATCCTGCAACACGAACATGAATGGGCTTGTTCGCCTCTTCGGGCTCGAGGATCGACACCGTCCCGGGCAGCTTGGCCGCCACCTCCGTCGACACGAACGTCCGAAGGCTCGACTTCACCTCGCCGTTCACGCCCACGTAGAGGCCCACCTCGTCCAAATCTTGAACGACGCTCATGTCCGTCGTCACGGCCAAGATGACCGCCGTCGGCTCCCGCGCGCACCCCGTGTCTCCCACGAGGCCCATGGCCCCGAGCACTGCCGTCAGCCCCGCCACCCCAAGGTGTTTCGTCGTCTTCATGGTGTATGCCTCGTCAAAACCGAATTCCCGTAGGGACGACGCCAGGAGGGAGCGAGCCCCTCGGGACGCCTTCTTCGCGCCCCGGCTGCGCCACCAGCACGATCGCGGTCGCGGCCCCGGCCGCCGCGAGCACACCCGCGCCCGCGAGCACCCACGGGAGCGCCCCGCCTTTCTTGGCCTCGAGCGTCACGGAGAGCTCACGGCTCTCGGCGTCCCTCAGCGTGAGCTCACGCTCGAATGGCAACTTGCCCGCCGCGGTCACGCGGATCATGTGGCCGCCGCTCTTCAGCGTGCCCGCGTAGCCGCCCGTCGACACGAGCTTTCCGTCGATGTACACGGCCGCTTCTTTGCTGGTGTGAATGGTGAGCTTGGCCTCGTGCGCGACTGCCGCCCGCTCGTCGACCCCGTCGAGGGGGAGGTTTATCGCGATCGTCTCGCCTCCCTTCACCGTCAACCGCACCGAGCGCCCGCCCGACGCGATCACGTGCTCGCCCTTCTTCACCACGAGCGGCTCGCCGAGCGGCGCTTTGCCCACTTCGAGCCCGTCGACCTCGATCGCGTCTCCCGCTTTCGCCTCGACCTTGAGCCGACCGGTCGCCGCCAAGAGCTCACGGTAGATGCCGTCCTCGACCGTCTTTTTCAGAGCGGGCGGCGCGTCGCTCGCCAAGAACTGCTTGCAGTGTGCAACGGCCTCGGGCTCGAGCCCCAGGTGCTGCTCCACGACGCACAAATTCAGGAACGTCTTCGACATCGGGCGCATCGACAGCGCCTCGAGGAACTTCATGCGCGCGCCTTCGTAGTTGCCACTCTTCGTCAGCGCCGTGCCTTGCGCGTGTTTCGCCTCGGCCGCGTCGTCGGCGCGCGCGGGCATGGTGTGGAGCGCGACCGCCAGGGCGACGAGCGCGGCGCCGAGGGCCCTCTCGGGGCGCGAGCTTCTGCGGGGTGAACGGGATCGTGTCGTCGTCGTCGGCATACGACGGGCATACGGACGTGCGATCGGCGCCGCAAGCCGCCGCACGTGGGATCGCTACGCCGCCCGAGAAAACAAGGGTGTTCGTGAGGAAACGCGCCTGTCCTGTGGCAGCGCCGCCGGTGTCCTGTGGCAGGTCTGCGAGGGTGCGCGGGCCCCCGCGAGAGGCGACCTCACGAAGCCTCGCTCGACCTCAGGGGCAGGGCTCGGGCGCGGGGGGATCCATCGAGTACACGCGGCCGTCGTCCGTCGCGAAGAAGAGTTTGTTGCCCGAGCGGACCACGGCGTACGTGGTGTTGTTCTGGCCACCGACTCCGCCCGTGGAGGGGAAGAGCTGCTTGGGGCTCACCGTGCGGGTCGTGCAGGTGGAGATCGCCATCGGGCCGCTCACGCCGCCGCCCCAGTAGACGTAGTCTTTGTCGGCCGCGAGCTGCGGGCTCACCGAGCCCGTCGCATACGGCACTTGATTGGTCGTCAACGCGTCGGCCGGAGTGGCCGACGGGCTGTCGGTGCGCCGACGGAAGATGCCACCTGCCTGGGTGTCGGGCCGCCCGAGGGTGAAGAAGGTCTCGTCGGCGTTCTGGGCGAATTCGACGCGGCCTTGGTGTCCGTCGTACGGAGCGGGGTAGGTCGCGAAGATCTCGAGGAGTTGGTCCGAGTTCGCGAGCGTGTCCACGGCGCGCCGTATCGAGGGCTCGTTGATGACGAATCCGACGTATACGCGATTTCCCGGGTCGACGAACGCCCCCGACACGATCGGCGGGTCCGGCGGGCGATTGGCAAAAGAACGCCGAGTCTCGAGCGTCGGATAGTCGAGCTCGATGCCACTCGGAACGACCGTCCCGATCCTCGAGCCCGTGACGATCGTGTCTCCCGTGTAGGGTGCGTCGATCGCGGCGCGGGTGTTCGTCGCGAGGTCGTAGCACCATCGCGCGGTCTTCTGGACGATCAGGGTCGACGTGCACGCGCTGAGGCCGGTGGCCGAGAGCGTCAGCGGCAACGTGCCGTTGTCTGCGTCGGCGACCCCGCCAGCCGCCGGTAGCGTCGCGATCTCCGTCGGGGTCGAGACGCCGTTCGGCGACAAAAACCCGAGGCCGATGCGCCCGCGCACCCAGAGGTGGCTCGAGGTGATCGCGAGCCTGCGCGGGTTTTGGAGCTGCGTGAGCCTCGCGAGCAGCGTAGGCCCCTTGGGACCGGCGTCTCCCCCGTCGGGCGTGCCTCCCTCGGGCACTCCTCCGTCGACCGTGGGAGGAGGCGGGTTCGGGGGCTCTTCTTTGTAGTACCGCGGGCGGCTCGGGTCCGACGGGGCCTTGTCTCTCACCGCGCCGTAGAGTCCATTGCACCGAGGCGTCGCCTCGTACTTTTTCTCACATGCCGTCGCCACCGCGATGCGCTCCACCTTCACCGCGGGGTCGGTCGACTTCACGCGCTCGCACGCCTCTTTCGGCAGCGTGTACACACGCGACGCGGCGTCCCACCGTTTGTCCGCGTCGAGCGGCACGAAACACTCGTATCCGTCGCACCCCGAAGCCAGATTACGCACCAGCGCGAAGTTCACCGTATTCCCGATCGACTCGGGAATGGTCACTTTGCACTCGGGATAGTCGGGGACTTTCAGCGTCTGCTCGTTCTTGAAGCAGGCTTCCATGTCGAAGCACACGCCGCCCTCGGCCACGCCCGTCTCTTCGTTCAGGGAGACGCTGCCGCCGAACACGTCTCTCACGAGGTCGCCGTACGTCGTCCGTTGGGGCTCGGCCAGCACCGTGATGCACGCCCCGTCGTCCGAGGTCTCCCCCGTCGCACACGGAGACACGTACCCCGGGAAAAACGCGTCGAACTCCTTGAACGACGCCTCTTCTTCGGTCAGCGCCTTGGGCTTCACCTGGCCTGCGCGGGCCGTCCCGCTCGTGCCGCTCGCGGCTGGGCGTTTCTGCGTCGCCGATAGCCACCCGAGCGGCATCCGCAGCACCGTCAGCTCCTTCGGCGGCACCGTCACGATCGCGTCCCTCACGACGCGGAGCTGCCCATTCTTGTATCCTGCAACTCGAATATGGACGGGCTTGTTCGCCTCTTCGGGCTCCAGGATCGACACCGTCCCGGGGAGCTTCGCGGCGACCTCGGTCGACACGAACGTCCGAAGGCTCGACTTCACCTCCCCGTTCACGCCCACGAACAGACCCACCTCGTCCAGGTCTTGGATCACGCTCATGTCCGTCGTCACGGCCAAGATGACCGCCGTCGGCTCACGCGCGCACCCCGTGTCTCCCACGAGGCCCAGCGCTCCCAGCACCGTGAGACCGACCCCACCGAGAATGCCCTTCAGCGATCGCACGTTCATCGAAGTTCCTCGAAGTTCAGGGGCAGGGCTCGGGGGCGGGCGGATCCATCGAGTAGACGCGGCCGTCGTCGGTCGCGAAATAGAGCTTTGTGCCCGATCGGGCCACGGCGTACGTGGTGTTGTTCTGCGCCCCGGCAGACGGGAATAGGGCCTTCGGAGTGACCGCGCGACGTGTGCACGTCGAGACGGCCATGGGGCCCTGCGCGCCTCCGCCCCAGTAGACATACGCGTCGTCGACAGCGACGGCGGGGCTGATCTCCCCGAGCACGTAGGGCAACGTGACGCCGGGCATCGCGGGAGGCTCGGTCGGTGCGGCGTCGGCGAAGGCGCGACGATGCAAGGTCG
This sequence comes from Myxococcales bacterium, assembly GCA_016712525.1. Taxonomy (NCBI): domain Bacteria; kingdom Pseudomonadati; phylum Myxococcota; class Myxococcia; order Myxococcales; species Myxococcales bacterium. The sequence goes on along the minus strand of JADJQX010000001.1, from coordinate 2,033,230 downwards.
CCGAGGCCGCGTCGGGCGCCGGAATGGCGACGAACGCTTCGGTGTTGGTCGCGGCCATCGAAATCACGGGGAACGTCATGCCGACGATGGTCGTCGCGCTCCCGGGGATCGTCATGAGGACGACCGAGTTGGCGTCTGTACCCGAAGCGACGGGGCCCGTCGTCAGTCGGATGAAACCGTCCGTGCCCGGCGACGGCGTCATGGCGACGAGCGCCCTCCCCGACGGCGCGATGGCGGCGCCGACCGAGACACCCTCGACGCCGCCGACCTCCGAGAGGACATTGGCCGGCAAGTCACCTGAGGGCTGCACGACCTTGAGCACGCCGCGAGGTGGGTTCATGAGAGCGGCAGGAGGCCGGGCGAACACGGTCTCGAGGACCGCCACGCGACCCCCGAACGAGACGACACCCGTCACCGCGGAGCTCGCCGTGTAACCGCGCGTGGTGAGGTCGTAACACCACGCCTTCGACTGGATGAGGCTCACCGCGCAGGCGCCATTGCCCGCCGCGGCGATATCGGGATATCCGCCCCCGTCGTCGACGGCGCCCTGGTCCGTGGGCAGAGGGGACACTTCGGTGGGAGTCGATACGCCGCGCCCGTCCAAAAAGGCCATTCCGATACGCCCACGCACCCACACGCGGTCGTTCGCGACCGCGAGCTTTCGTGGGTTCTGGAGCTGCGTGAGCCTACCGAGGAGCGTCGGGAGCTTGGGCCCTGCGTCTCCCCCGTCCGGCGTGCCACCTTCGGGCACGCCTCCGTCGCCCGTGGGAGGAGGCGGGTTTGGGGGCTCTTCTTTGTAGTAGCGCGGGCGGTTCGGGTCCGACGGGGCCTTGTCTCGAACCGCGCCGTAGAGGCCGTTGCACCGAGGCGTCGCCTCGTACTTTCTCTCACATGCCGTCGCCACCGCGATGCGCTCGACCTTCACCGCCGGATCGGCCGACTTCACGCGCTCGCACGCCTCGCGCGGCAGCGTGTACACACGCGCCTGGGCGTCCCATCGTTTGTCCGCGTCGAGCGGCACGAAACACTCGTACCCGTCGCACCCCGAAGCCAAATTGCGCACCAGCGCGAAGTTCACCGTATTCCCAATCGACTCGGGAATGGTCACTTTGCACTCGGGATAATCGGTGACCTTCAGCGTCTGCTCGTTCTTGAAGCAGGCCTCCATGTCGAAGCACACGCCGCCTTCGGCCACGCCCGTCGCTTCGTTGAGCGACACGCTCCCACCGAACACGTCGCGCACCAGGTCGCCGTACGTCGTCACCTGAGGCTCGGCCAGGACGCTGATGCACGCCCCGTCGTTCGACGTCTCGCCCGTCGCACACGGCGAGACGTATCCCGGGAAGAACGCGTCGAACTCTTTGAACGACGCCTCTTCTTCGGTCAATGCCATCGGCTTCACCTGCCCTGCGCGCGCCGTCCCGTTCGTGCCGCTCGTCCCCGGCCGCTTTTGGGTCGCCGAGAGCCACCCGAGCGGCATCCGCAGCACCGTCAGCGCCTTCGGTGGCACCGTCACGATGGCGTCCCTCACCACCTTGAGCTGGCCATTCTTGTATCCTGCAACTCGAATATGGACGGGCTTGTTCGCCTCTTCGGGCTCCAGGATCGACACCGTCCCGGGCAGCTTCGCGGCGACCTCGGTCGACACGAACGTCCGAAGGCTCGACTTCACCTCGCCGTTCACGCCGACGAAGAGGCCTACCTCGTCCAAATCTTGGATCACGCTCATGTCCGTCGTCACGGCCAAGATGACCGCCGTCGGCTCGCGCGCGCACCCCGTGTCTCCCACGAGGCCGAGCGCCCCGAGCGCCGTGAGACCCGCCGCACCAAGCGCCCCTCTCAGCGTTCGCGTCGAGCTTCTCACGTTAGAACCGAAAGCTGGTGGGGACGATACCAGGCGGAAGAGATCCCTTGGGCACTCCCTCTTCGCGGCCGGGCTGCGCGGCAAAGACGATCGCGGTCGTCGCCCCGGCGGCGGCCAAGACACCGGCGCCCACGAGCACCCAGGGCAATACGCTGCCCTTTTTGGCCTCGAGCGTGACCGAGAGCTCGCGATTTTCGGCGTCTTTCAGGGTGAGCTCGCGCTCGAACGGCTCGAAGCCAGAGGCCGTGACGCGGATCATGTGGCCACCGCTCTTGAGCGTGCCGGCATATCCGCCCGTCGATACCAGCTTTCCGTCGATGTAGACCGTGGCGTCTTTGCTGGTGTGAATGGTGAGCTTGGCCTCGTGCGCAACGGCCGCGCGCTCGTCGACCCCGTCGAGGGGGAGGTTGATGGCGATCGTCTCTCCGCCTTTGACGGTCAATCGCACCGAGCGGCCGCCCGACGCGATCACGTGCTCGCCCTTCTTCACCACGAGCGGCTCGGTCAGCGGCGCTTTGCCCACTTCGAGCCCGTCGACCTCGATCGCGTCTCCCGCTTTCGCCTCGACCTTGAGCCGACCGGTGGCCGCCAAGAGCTCACGGTAGATGCCGTCTTCGACCGTCTTTTTCAGGGCGGGGGCGGCGTCGCTCGCCAGAAATTGCTTGCAGTGCGCAATGGCCTCCGGCTCGAGCCCCAGGTGTTGCTCCACGACGCACAAATTCAGGAACGTCTTCGACATCGGGCGCATCGACAGCGCCTCGAGGAACTTCATCCGCGCGCCTTCGTAGTTGCCACTCTTCGTCAGCGCCGTGCCTTGCGCGTGTTTCGCTTCGGCCGCGTCATCGGCGCGAGCCGGCGCCGCGACGCTCGCCACCGTCAGGGTGACAAGGAGCGGAATAGTCTTAAGAAAACGTGCGGCGCGCATGGCCCCTCCCGAAAGTGAGCTTAGAGACTAAGCGAGCCGCGACACCCAATCAAGTGACGCGGCACGTCGGCATGTGATTTCTGAGATGGGGGGACGTGCCCCCGCTACTTGTTGAGATCGAGCTCCGCGGCGGTCTCCCCGTCTTTCCCGGCGGTGGAGGGTGTTGTTGCGCCCGGCCCGGTCTCTCCCGGATCGCCGCCCTTGGCCGCGGTCGCCGCGGGCTCGGCCTTGACGCCCTTCTGGGTCGGCTTCGTGCCCGAGTAGGCGACGGCTACGGAGTGCCCACCCGCGCCACCTCCGCCGCCTCCACCCTGGCCACCTTGGCCTCCAGGGCCGCCGGTACAGCCGATCCCCAGAGAGGCAGGCGCACCAGCCGCGCCGCCCATTTGGCCGGTTTGGCCTCCGGAGCCCGCGCCGCCTTTGCCGCCGGTCCCCGCCTTCACCGTCACGTTCTCCAGCGTCACCGTCGCGCCGAGCGACAACACGCCGAAGCTCGAGCCGCCGCTCTGGCCGCCCTGCCCCTTCGCTCCACCGCAGCCCCCGCAGCCACCGCCACCACCACCGCCCACGGTCGCAGACGCTCCGCCCGACCCACCACCTCCGCCTTGACCTGGGCGCGCCGTCTGCCCAGACGCCCCGCGGCTCACTTGCCACTTCCCACCCTCGATCCGTCCTGGAGACGTGGCACCCGCCCCACCGTTCGCGCCAGGCGCCGCGGCACCGGAACGACCATTGGCACAATCCGTGCCATCGAACACACCGCCTTTACCGGCAGTCGCGGGAGCTCCCGGGACTGCCGTCTTTCCCTCCGCGCCAGGCGCGCCACCGGCCACATCGCCGATGCCGCCTTTGCCCCCTTCGACCACCAGCCCGGGCGTCTCTACGCACAGATTCGCGCAAGTCTGCACGGCCCCGCCCGCATTTCCGCTCGCGTTGCTGCCCTTGATCTTCGGGTCGCTCGCGTCGAGCGCAACGTCGTAGTTCGTGCCGGTCGTGCCGCCGGCACCTGGAGCCCCGGCTCCCGCCGTCACAGTCCCGCCAATCACCTTCAGGTCGACTCCACTCTCGGCGAGGATTCCGATGCTCGATTCCCCTTCCGCTGCGGCGTCCGTGGCCCTCACGTTCACGCCGTTCAGTGTCACGGCTCCGCTCTTCGCCGTGAGCCCCACGGGCTTGCCGCTCGCGAGCGTCGTCGCTCCGCCAGCCTTCCCGAAGTCACACGACACGCCGCCGTAGAGCCCCACAGTTCGCTCGATCCCGAGTGCCTCCGCGTACGTCCCCTCGCACGCCGCGACCAGAGGCTTCGAGCCCTGGAGCGCTTTGCCGATCGTTTTGTAGGGCAGCTGCTTCGTGCCGGGGTTGGCGTCGTTCCCGTTCGGTGACACGAACGCCCACACCTCGTCCGTGAAACACTTTTCGGGGTTCTTCAATGGCTCCTTCACCGACTCGCACCCGGGCGGGTTCGGCACGTTCGAGTCCGGGCCGGCGTCGGGAATGGTCCCATCGGGGGTGGGGCCGTCGGCGGTGGAGCCGTCGGCGTCGCATTTGGCGTAGGCGCAAATGTCGGCCTCGAAGGAGGCGCAGCCGGCGAAGAGCGCGCCCGTGGCGGCGAGGGTCACGACCACGAGACCAAGTGTAGCTTCTCGGCGCATCTCAGAACCTCCCGACGACGGTGACGCCCGCACGGCCCGGCTCGAGCTCGGGGATGACGGTGGTGAGCCTCGCGGTCTTTCCTGCGGGGCGCTCTTGCCAGGGCGCGATCACGGCCGTCGCGATCACAGCGCCGAGCAGCGCCGCGCCGCCGACTCCATAAGCAATGTACGAGCCCGTCCGCAGGCCTTTTCCGCCCGAGAGCGCGTCGTTCAAGTCTTGGCAGGCCGGGTCGCTCGTGCCCGCACACGTGCGCCCCGTGGTGCGCGCGTCTTCGAGCGTGGTGGCCTTGCCCGAGGCAAGCACCCCGAGCACGACCCCGCGCCGACTCCCGCGACGCCGATCCCGGCGAGCACACCGGGGGCGACCCAACTTCCCTTTTTCGTCTCTTTGGGGGGGGCCGCGTCGTGGCCTTCGAGTGGCAATTTGACGGTCACGCTCTCGCCGCCCTTGATGACGACCTTGACGACCTTGCCGCCCGCCGAACACTCGTGCTCGCCGGCCTTCAAGTCGATGGGCACCGTGAGCGGGGCCGTGCCGACGACGCGGCCGTCGACCTCGATTTTTTGGCCGGGCTGCGCCTCGAAGCGGACGCGCCCGGTGGCAAGCTCGAGCTCACGCAAGATGCCGTCTTGGACGGTCTGGACCATGGCCGGGTCGGCATCTTTCGCCGTGAGGAACTGCCGGCAGTGTTTGATGGCCTCTTGCTCGAGCTTGAGCTGCTGCTCGACCACGCAGAGGTTCAGCATCGTCTTTGCCATCGGGCGCAGGCCGAGGGCCTGCAAAAACCGCAGGCGCGCGCCTTCGAACTCGCCGCGCTTCGAGAGCTCTTTGCCCTCTTCGTTCTTCGCTTCGGCCTCGTCGGCGTAGGCGAGCCCCGAGGCCCCCATGGCCCCCGCGAGGACCAAGACCCCAAAAACCCTGGAAAAAAGTGCGTTCTTCGTGCGCGTCATACGTTCCCCTAAGGCCCCGGTGGCCGCAAGCCGGCCCGGAAGCTTAGCGCCTCGGCGCGTTTCGCCCAACAAAACCCCCCGCGCGGCGCTCACGATTTACGCCCGCGCGCGGTTTCGTCAGCTTTTTTGGCGCTCGCCGAAGATCGCGGTGCCCACGCGCACGTAGGTCGCACCTTCGGCCACCGCGACCTCCATGTCCGCGCTCATGCCCATCGAGAGCTCGGGGAGGCCGGGGGCCGTCACGTTTCGGAGGGTGCGCAGCGTCGAAAAGACACGCCTCGCGGCCTCGAGATCGTCGGCCGGGGGCATGCTCATGAGCCCCACGAGGGCGAGGCCCTCTTCGGTCCTCACGCGGGCGAGCACGTCGGGCAATTCGGACGGAGCCACGCCGCTCTTCTGCGCCTCGCCGCCCACGTTCACCTCGACGAGCACGCGCAGGGGCAGGTCGCTCCGGCCGGTGGCCCGAGCCCGCTTGCCGAGCTCGGCCGCGAGGGAGGCCGAGTCGACCGAGTGCACGACGTGGGCATATTTGGCCACGATTTTGGCTTTGTTCGACTGCAAATGGCCAATGAAGTGCCACTCGATGTCTCTCAGGTCGGCGAGCTCCTCGGCCTTCTCGGCGAGCTCTTGGGCGTAGTTTTCGCCGAAACGTCGCTCCCCGAGCGCGTACGCCTCGCGGATGGCCGAGGCCGGGTGCATCTTCGATACACACACGAGCCGCACCGAGCCCTCGGGCCTCCCGGCTGCATGCTCCGCCGCAGCGAGCCGCTCTTTGACCGCGCCGAGGCGCGCCTGCATGGTGTCGAAGGTCACGGTCACCTCTTCGCTTTTTTGGCCCTCGCGCGGGCGTGCCACACCATCACGTCGCTCTCGCGCGTGAGGGGCCCACCGAAGAAATCGCCGTACACACGCGCGCCGGGGAAGCCATTGTAGTGGAGCAGCGTCTCCCATTCACCCGGGTAAAATTGCCTATGCGCGAGCGGCGTGGCGAACGCCGGGCGGGCCTTGTCCTCGGGGAAAAACTGCATCGTCACCACGAGCACCTGGGTGCTCGGGTCGAAATCGAAGAGCTCTTTGTACCGGACCTTGCCCTCGGTCGGGTGGCGGAACGGGGGCGCGCCGTAGGGCGACTCGGGATCACGCGCGAGGTTCTCGGCGAGCGGGATCGAGAGGTCGACCACGAGCTCGCCGTCGGGCAAGAGGTGGCGTTTGGCCGTGGCCAAGAAGCGCTCGACGTCGTCCCTCGTGTAGAGGTGGAGGGCCGTGTTGAACGGGCAAAATACCCGCGAAAATCGCCGCGAGAGGCGCACGTCGCGGATGTCCCCTTCGACGAGGGTCACACGCGCCGCGACCTCGGGGGGCTCGGCCGCGAGCCGCGCGCGCAGATCCTCGAGCATGGGGCGCGAGTGATCGACCGCCCACACCTTCACACCGTGCCTCGCCATGGGCAGCGTGATGCGGCCGTTGCCCGCGCCGAGCTCGAGCACCGGGCCCTTCGACGCGAGCGCCTCGGTCACGTAGTAGCCGACGTCGGCGTCTCGTGAGGCGTAGGTCTTCGTGTAGTAGGCCGGGTCGGCGTAGTGCGCGAACGAACCGAGCCGAAATAAACGAGCGCGCGCATCGGCCTTGGTCTCGGCCGAGCGCGCGCGGGTCTTCGGGCGGCGCGGGGCAGCCCTGTCGGCGCTCACAGACTCGAGCGAGCCTGGGAGTCGATCCACTCGGAGACGACGTCGTTCGCGGCGCGGTCGTAGTGGACCTTGCCGGCGGCGATCTCGCGGAGCGCAGTGACGGCGGCCTTGTTCTTCGAGGGGACGAGCGAGGGCTGGCCCTTCATGAGCTGGCGCGTGCGGCTCGCCGCGAGCAGAACGAGGGCGAAGCGGTTCTCTTCACGCTCGAGACAATCTTCGACGGTGACACGGGCCATGGCTCACTAACCTCTCGAAAAAGCGGGGAAAAACCCCGGGGGATGGTGGTTCTAGCGGGCTTTTCGCCGCGCCGCAACTGCACGCCTGTTTAGACTCCAGGCTTCAGCCGGTAGACGACGGCGACGACGACCACGACCCAGAGCACGAGGTTCAGGACGAAGGGCACGTCGCTCAGCATCTCTTGGGTGGGGCTCTCGGCGCGCTTGCCGCGGCCGGCCTTGCCCGAGACGAGCATGAGGAAGCGGCCGATGCCGAAGAGCGTGAAGGGAGCCGTCATCCAGAGGCTGTCGGAGTTGAAGAACTCGCGGGTCGCCGGGTCGAGGGTGTACGCAATGTACGTGACCGCCGTAGCCGTGCCGGTGATGCCGAGGGCCACGTTGAGCGAGGTCTTCGTGTAGGCCTCGAGGGCCGCGCGCTGCTTGCCCGCGTGCTCTCCTTCGAGCTCGTGGCGGCGCTTTCCGAAGCCCAAAAAGAGGGCCAAGAGCGCCGTGCAGGCGATCATATAGAAGGAGATTTTTGGGGTGTTCGTCGCGTAGCCGCCCGCGAGGACGCGCAGCACGAACCCGAACGCGATGAGGCCCACGTCGAGGAAGGCCACCTTCTTCAGCTTGAAGCTGTAGGCGAGGTTCTCGAGGAAGTAGACGAGCGCGACCGCGGCGAAGCGGAGATCGACCTTCAGGGCGACGGTGAGCGAGATCAGCACGAGGCCGACGGCCATGCCGCGCGCCACCGGGAGCGGGACCTCACCGCTCGGGATGGGGCGCTTGCGCTTCACCGGGTGGATTTTGTCGGCTTCGACGTCGACCAGGTCGTTGATGGTGTAGACGGCGCCCGCGAGCAGGCAGAACACGAACGTCGCGACGAGCGCGCGGCCCGTGACGAGCAAGTTCAACGCTGGAACGCCGCCAGGGCCCGTCACGAAGACGTCCTTGTGGAAGAACATCGGCGCGAGGACGAAGAGATTCTTCACCCACTGGTGCGGGCGGATCGTCTTGATGAGCCCTCGAAGCATACGAGCCGCCGTATACCAACGCTTGGGCCGATGCGAGAAACAATCGGACGAGGAAAGGGACCAGGTGGCCCGTTCGGCGGCCAACGACAAGGCTCCCCTTGACGCAGGCCCTCCTCGGGGCCGAAAACCTCGGGGTGAAATTCGCAAGGTTTTCGACGCTTCTGCCCATCGTCGCGCTCGCCCTCGGCGCCTCGGCGCTGCCCGGGGTCGCCGACGCAGCGACCGGGGAGCGCCTGGGCGACCGCCTCGCCAAGATCGCGAGGCTCCGCGACGCCGCTCGAAACGCGAAGGGCCCGCTCGTCTACACGGCGCTTCGCACATTGTGGCAGGAGTACGACCAGGGCGACCCGGCCGAGCTCTCGGCGGCCCTCGACGACCTCGCCGAGGACAAGGCCCTCACCCCCGCGACGCGCGTCTACGCCGGGCTCCTCGGGGCCTACGCGAAGCGCCGACGGGGTGATTTCGACGGGGCTCGTGCGCGTGTCCGCGACCTCGGCTTCGTGGGCTCGTGGCTCGTGGTCGGGCCGTTCGACAACGAGGGCAAGGGCGGCTTCGATCGAGCGTTCGGCCCCGAAGAGGACATCAAGGAGCCGCTCTCGGTGGGGCGCACGTACGACGGGAAAGAGCGCGCGGTCCGGTGGCGCGCGGTGCCCGACGTGGCCCATTTCGGCTGGCTCGACGCGGGCGCCCTCGTGCGCCCCAGCGAGAAGACGTGCGTCTACGCGACGACGTTCGTGCGGGATACACGCAAAGGCCAAGGCCCTCGCACCGTGTCGCTCTGGCTCGGGAGCGCGGGCGCCACCAAGGTCTTCTGGAACGGCGAGAAGGTGCTCGAGGACGCGAAGTACCGCGCGCTCGACGCCGAGCGCTTCGCGACCAAGGTCGTGCTCCGCGAGGGGCAAAACCGCGTCGTCGTGAAGACCTGCGGCGACGAGGACGGAGCCATTTTCTCGCTGCGGATCGGCTCGGCCGACGGCGGAAAAGACCCGTACGTGACGAGCTCGGCCGACACGCAGCTCGCGTCGGAGGCCGCGGCCGTCCGCTTCAAGAAGGACACGACCAAGCCCGAAGGCCCGGCGCTGGAGGGCCCGGTCGCCGCGTTCGAGCGGCTGACCAAGGGCGACGATCCGGCCATGCTCGAGGCCTACGCGCGTTACCTGCTGCTCACCTCGTCCGACGATCCGGCCGAGCGAAAGGCCCGCGCGCTCGCGCGAAAAGCGGCCGACAAGGCCCCCACGGTGCAGAGGCTCCTGCTCGCCGGCGACCTGACCGAGGGGCGCAACCAAGAGGCGACGTTCCTCGATCGCGCGGAAGCGCTCGCGAAGACGAGCTCCTCCGAGGAGGACAAGCTCGACGTTTTGCTCGCGCGTGCGGCCCACGCCAGGGCCGGCACGAATTTCCGCGACGCGATCCCGCACTACGACCGCGTGCTGGCGAAAGACCCCGACAACGTGCGCGCGACCTTGGCGCGCGTCGAGCTCTACGCCGAAGCGAACCTCAAGGAGACCGCCCTCGCCCTCCTCGATCGTGCCCTCTCGCGCCGGCCCAAATCGGTCGCGCTCCTCCGCGCCACGGCCTCGGCCCTCGAGGACATGAACCGGACGAGCGAGGCCGAGGTGCTCGAAGAGCGCTACGCCGCCCTCCGCTTCGACGACCCGCAAATTGCCCAGCGAAAGCTCGATCTCGCGCTCGCGCGGAGGGACACCACGTCGGCCAACCACTGGGTCGGGAGGCTCGTCGCCGCCAACCCCGACAGCGCAGGCGTGCTCGCGCAGGCCGCCCGCACGTACGTGTCGCTCGGGGATCGCCCGAAGGCCATCGCGTCGTACAAAAAAGCCCTCGAGCTCGCCCCCGAGGACACCGACACGATGCGCTCGCTCGCGAACGTGTACGCGATCGGCGGCAACACGGAGGAGCAGCTCCGGCTCCTCAAGAAGGTGCTCGAGCTCCGCCCCCAAGAGAAGGACGTGCGCGAGTACGTGGCCCACACAGAGCCCGAGAAGCCCCGCCCCGACGAGGTGTACACACACCCCGCGAAGGAGTTCCTCGCCCAGCGCGAGGCCCCCGCGGCCGGCCGCGACCGCAGGACCCTGGTCGACATGCAGGTCACGACGGTGTTCCCGAACGGGCTCGCGAGCCGCTACCACCAAGTGGTCTATCAGCCCCTCACCGACGCGGCGGCCGCGCAGGCCCGCGAGTACGCGTTCGGCTTCGAGGCCGACACCGAGACCGTGCAGCTCCGCGGCGCGCGTGTGTACCGCAAGAACGGGCAGGTCGACGAGGCCGCCGAGAGCGGCGACGGGCCGGCCGACAACCCGCAGATCGCGATGTACACGAGCCAGCGCGTCTATTACGTGCACTTTCCCCGTTTGTACCCGGGGGACGTGGTGGAGCTCCTCTACCGCGTGGAGGACGTCGCCCAGCGGAACGCCTTCGCCGACTACTTCGGCGAGGTCGTGTACATGCAGTCGCGCGAGCCCATCGCGCACGCCGAGTACGTGCTGATCACGCCCAAATCGCGCGAGCTCCACTTCAACACGCCGCAGATCCCGGGGATCGTGCGCGCCGAGAGCGAGCAGGGCGACAAACGTGTGTACCGCTACGTGGCGAAGAACGTCGCGCCGCTCGATCCCGAGCCGCTCGAGCCGCCGCTCGCGTCGACGGCCGGCCACGTGCACGTCTCCACGTACAAATCGTGGGACGACATGGGCAAGTGGTACTGGGGCCTCGTCAAAGACCAGTTCGTCGCCGACGACGAGGTGAAGCGCCGCGTGACCGAGGTCACGAAGGGGCTCACGACGCCCGAGGACAAGGTGCGCGCCATCTACGACTACGTCGTCCAGAAGACGCGGTACGTGGCGCTCGAGTTCGGCATCCACGGCTTCAAGCCGTACCGGTGCGCGCAGATCTTCGCGCGGGGCTTCGGCGACTGCAAAGACAAGGCGACCCTCATCGTCACGATGCTCAAAGAGGCCGGCATCCCGGCGACCATCGTCATCTTGCGCACCGGCATGCGCGGCGATTTCGAGGGCGCACCCGCGAGCCTCGCGCCCTTCGATCACGCGATCGCCTACGTGCCCTCGATGAACCTCTACCTCGACGGGACGGCCGAATTTACGGGCTCTCGTGAGCTCCCGGCCATGGACCGAGGGGCGCTCGCGCTCCGCATCCACGAGGGCAAACCCGAGCTCGTGCACCTGCCCGAGCCTCCCCCCGAGGAGAGCGTCACGTCACGGAAGGTCGAGGCGGTGGTCGGCCAAGACGGGTCGGCGACGATCGACTTTCGCGCCGACGTGACCGGCGTGCACGCCCCGAGCTGGCGAAGCCGCTACCACTCGGCGTCGACCCAGAAGAAACGCGTCCAAGAAGACTTGGGCGCGGAGTACCCGGGCCTCGAGCTCACCGACGTGAAATCGAACGACCTCGAGAAGGTCGAGGATCCCGTGTCGTTGCGGGCCAAAGGCAAGGTGTCGCAGCTCGCCAAGAGGGACGGCGACACGCTCACGCTCGCAGCCGGGCCGCGCGAGCACATGGTGCGCGAGTATGCGACCCTCTCGCAACGCAAGCGGGACATGCGGATCTTCTCCCTCACCGCCGAAGAGAGCGACACCACGCTCAAGCTGCCCGCGGGCGCGAAGGTCGTGTCGGCCCCGCGCGCGCAAAAGGGCGATTCGCCCTTCGGGAGCTACGCGGTCGAGGCCGACGTGAAGGGCGCCGAGGTGCGAACGAAGACGCGCGTCGCCCTCAAGAAGGCGCGCATCTCGGCCGCGGAGTACCCGGCGTTCCGCGCGTTCTGCGAAGAGGTGGACCGCGCCCTCGGGCAGCGGGTCACGTACACCGTGGGCAAGTAGCGGCGTCGCCTCGATCGAAGGACGGCTCCCGCGTCGATCGGCAGACGGACGCTCAGCGCGGGACGATCTTGCCCCGTGTGTACCTTCGGCACCCGTCGTCGACCACCGACACCGACGACGCGGTGCCGTTGAGCTCGTACTTCGCGGGCGCTCCGGCGGCGGGTGCGTCGACCTTGAGCGTGAACGCGATGGGATCGCCGTCCTTGAAGTCGGCGAGACCTTCGCGCGAATAGGCGATGCGGACCGACGGGCCGTTCACGAGCGCGTAGTTGCCGAGCTTGCGCTCCGGATCGTTGAAGCGCATCTCGCCACACTCGTTGCGCCAGCAGAACGTCGCGGTCGTACCCTCGAGCGACTTCGGCGGGTCCGTGATGGGGAGATCGCCCGAGAGCTCGCTCGGGATGACCTCGGTCGTGCAGAGGTTGGGGGTCGAGCTGCATGCCGCCGAGAACAGGCTCGCGAGGCAAAGGACCGGGACGAAGGAGGCGAACCGAAGGGACGAAGAGGGCACGATGTTCGACGCATACCAGCTCGCGCTGCCCTCGTGCATCCCCGATGAGGACCTTCGAGGTCCTCGGGCCCTGCCCGTCACTCAGCGTGTGGACACGGAGCTCGACACCTCACCCGCGCGCGCCAAGGCGCGATCGAGCGCGACGGAGCAGCGGTCGACGCGCGCACCGATGGTCACGTCCCCATACGCTACACCGTTGAAATGATGAGCATAATCGCCACGGGAGACGATGGCGACGAGCTCCCGCGTCCGTGCGTCGAGGACGGCGCCGCCCGAGTCTCCGGGTTTCGACGGGCCCTTCACCGTGACGGTGTCGTCTCCCAGGGTCGCGACGTCGCCTCCGCGGGTGGTGCGGCGCTTCGCCTCGAGCACGAGCCCGCCGGCGGTGGTCTTGGGCCAAACGGCCGAGCCGAAGCCTTGGAGCACGTACGTGCCGCGCTCGTGAGGGCTCGCGATCGAGGCGGTCGGCACGTCGGACGGGACCTTGCGTTCGAGCACGAGAGCGGCGATGTCGCGCTCGCCGTCGGCGTGCGGATCGCAGGGAAAAACGGCCGTGACGGCGACACGCCCCCAAGGGAGGTAGTCGCCCCCGAGCTCGACGTGGAACACGCCGGGCACCTTGGTGACCGCGGTCATTTCACCGCCCGGGAGCGTCTCGACGACGCAGTGGCGCGCCGTGAGCACGACGCTCCGGGACACGAGCACGCCCGAGCACGTGCCGTGCCCCGTGTACACACGGACCACGGCATCGTGCTGCGAGGCTTGGCCCTCCGATGGGACACCGAGGGACGTCTCCTCGGCGAGCCGTGAAGGAGAGATCCCCGCGCGCGGTGGCGCACACCCGACGATGGCCGAGGCGAAGAGGCTCACCGCGACGACGAAGAAGCGCACACGAGAAATCGTAGCAGCCGACGCGCGCGGTGCACGTGGGCCGAGCCGACGTCACGAGGCCTTCGGCAGGGACAGCACGGGGCGGAGCGAGTCGACCGAGGCGAGCCGCGGCGACGAGTCCTCCGCACGGGGGCGACGCGTATCCGAGGCTCGCAGCGCCGAGCCCATCACGGCGGCGTACGCCTCGGGAGCGCGGCACCAGAGCACGGCACCCGAAGCATCGCGCACCAGCGCGATCATGCGCTCGATCACGACGAGGGTCTGCGTGAGCGCCCCGGGGACGACGGCGTTGACCGACGTCCACGCGGTGAGCCGCGCGACGACCTCGTCGACGATGACGAAGAAGCGGTAGCTCTCGGCGCGGAGCTCGATCGCCTTGGCCGGGTCGCGGCTCACACGAACGTACACGTCGAGGACGGTCGCGAGGGCGAGCAAGGCGTCGTGCACCTCGTGGCAGACCCGGGCGTCGGCGTGGCGCGCGATGAACCCCTCGAGCGAAGAGCGGAGGGCCTCGGCGTCGGGACCGGTGAGGGACGGGAGCTCGCCCACGATGGCGCGAACCACCTCGAGGACGTGGTCCTGGACGGCCCACATGGTCACCTTGGGGAGCCGGGGCGGCTTGCGGCGAAGGAGCTCGCGGGCGCGCTCTTCGAGGGCGCGGAGGTCCGACGCGAAGGCCGGACCGAGCTCGGGGGCGACCGAGCGGAGGCCACCATGGGCTTCGCAGGGCGCGTGATGGAGCTCGACGACCTCGGCGACCACGAGGGCCTCGTCGAGCAGGACTTCGGGCACGACACGGGCGAACGTGCGATCGATTCGCAGGCGAGCCACGAGGCGTTCGGGGCGGGACTTCTTGTTTTTTGCGGGACGGACGGACATGGGAACCTCCACGCCGCTCCCGTCGGCTGCCGGGCCCCTTCCGTTGCGAAAAAAAGAACGAGGCCACACGTCGGCGTGTGAGACCCTCGAGCACAAGGTGCGCACGAGGCACCGTTCGGGCCTCTTGGGGCCGCGCGCCCCCACGAGCGGCCGTCGCGCCCCCGTCACGTGCGGTTCGTGCCTCGCAAACGCCGAAAAATAGGCAGAATGCGAGTTGGCATCCGACGTGCTCTAGCTCGTCGACGGGGTCGCTGGCCCCGCAAGGAAGGACACCGAAACATGCTTCGCATCTCCACCGTCACGATGGTCCTCGCGTCGCTCACCTCCGCCTTCGTCGCGGTGGGCTGCGGCGGAGACACACCCACGGACACGGGCATCGGCGTCTCTTCGATCCTCTTTATCAAGCGCCAGCACACCGTCGCCGGCCAGAACGGCGCGGTGTCGGTCAACGTGTCGGGCGGGAACGGGCAGGTGCTCGACTACGAGCGCTTCGTGCCGGGCGGCAGCCTGAACCTGCTCTCGCCGGCGCGCCCCGACGGGCAGGTCATCAACCTGACCCAAGACTTTCCGACCGCCGACTTCAACGGGGTCGACGTGTCGTTCGACGCGAAGCAGGCCGTCTTCTCGATGAAGAAGGACGCGAACGACCACTACCACCTCTATACGGTGCAGCTCTCGGCGGTCGACGGCAAGTACGAGGTCCACCAGCGCACGGGCGGAAACCAAGACGACATCAACCCGGTGTACATGCCGGGTGGGCGCATCGCCTTCGTGACCAACCAGATGTACACGGCCATGGGCACCCGCGCCGACGAGTACGAGCACGGCCGCGTGGTCACCCAGCTCGCGACGATCTCGGTCGACGGCGGCGACGCCGACCGCAGGCTCGCCTCGCAGAACCTCTCGCACACCGTGTCGCCCTGGCTCCGCGCCGACGGCAAAGTGGGGTATTCGCGCTGGGAGCACCTCGGCGCCGTCAACGACGTGAAGCTCTTCGCCGCGAACCCCGACGGCACCGGCATGGTCGCCCTCGCGGGTCAGCACGGCAAGCCGTCGACGGCCCTCTTCAACGTGCGCGAGCTGTCGCCGAACGTCATGGTCGGCATCGCGACGTCGCGTAACCGCACGATCCACGCGGGCGCGCTCATCAAGATCGACGCGCGGAACGCGGCCGATCCGGTGTGCCTCGACGACAAGGCCGACAAAACGGGCCGCGCGTGCGTCGACGAGGAGAATGCCAAATACGAAATCCTGACCCCCGACGTCCCCACGGGGAACGGGCCGTCGCCGGTGGGTCGCTACCGCGAGCCTTCGTCTCTCCCGGACGGTCGTATTTTGGTGTCGTGGGCCGACGGCCCCGTGAACGATCTCTCGGAGCTCTCGATCACCCCGCCCGACTTCGGCATTTACATCTTCGACCCGGCCACTGGCAAAAACCAGCTCGTCTACAACGACCGCACCACGTGGGAGCTCGGCGCCCTGCCCGTCGCCCCCCGCAAGGAGCCACCGGTCATCGGCGACATCGTCGGCCCCAAGACCGACACGACCCTGCCGGTGCGCATCGGCTCGGTCGACGTGACCAAGACGAGCCTCAAAGAGCGTGTCCGCGGCGCCCAGCTCGGCGACGGCGTCGACTTCTCCGAGGCCCTCAAGCAGGCCGCCAAGGTGCGTGTGATCGAGGGCTTCTCGAGCGAGGCCGCCAAGGGCGTGACCATGTTCGGCCTCACGATGGACGAGGGCGCGGCGGTGCTCGGTGAGGCCACCGTGAACCCCGACGGGAGCTGGCTCGCCGAGGTGCCCCCGTACATCCCCATCCACCTCCAGCCGATCGACAAGTTCGGCCTCTCGCTCCGCAACCAGCGCACGTGGATCCAGGGCATGCCCGGCGAGGATCGCCGCTGCATCGGCTGCCACGAGAGCCGCACCGGCATCGGGGCGAACCGCCAGGGGCAGCTCCCCACGATCGCCGAGCAGAAGCAGGCCGAGCGCTTCCTCGCACCGGTCGCCGAGCGCACCGAGTACCCGTGGGCGGTCGACACCGCGCAGTACCCGAACGCGAACCCCAAGTCGGTCGTGCAGAAGGTGCTGACCGAGAAGTGCGCGAGCTGCCACTCCGGCGGCGCGGGCGACCCGTTCGCCGGCCGTACGTACACGGTCACGCGCACGGATCCGGGCTCGGGTGCGCAGACGACCTACACCGTCCCCTACCTCGACCTCAGCGATCGCCCCGTCACGGTCGTCTACGACCGACGCGTCGCGAGCTACCCGGCGTCGTACGTGTCGCTCTTCTACCCGGCGGCCTCGGAGATGGGCGGGCGTGGCACCACGGTGACCGGTCAGAAGCCACCGCTCTGGGCCATCCCCAACAACGCGCGTGAGTCGGCCCTCATCAAGAAGCTCAACGTGAAGGCCGCGGACGGCTCGTTCGCGTACGGCACGCCGGCGATGCACCCCGAGGACAAGGGTGTCACCCTCACGGACGAGGAGCGCCAAATGCTCATTCGCTCGATCGACCTCGGTGGCCAGTACTACTCGCGCCAGAACACGGGCTTCGAGCCCTTCAACCAAGACCCCGTCGGCGCCCAGAAATACTGAGGAGAACGATCATGAACACTCGACTTCTCGGCATTCTCGCCATCGGCACCGCCCTCTTCGGCACCATCCTCCACGCGGAGCCCGCCTACTCGGACGACGCCCCCGACCCGGCCGCGGGCACCCGCGCCATCTACGGCAACATCCCGAACGACCAAATCGAGTTCTTGTCCTCGCCCGACCGCATCAAGAGCGCGGTGGCCGGCGGCTCGATGTCGCTCATCTGGGAGACGCTCGAGCACGGCGAGCGCGTCGAGTGCCTCGACTGCATCCCCGCGGTCGAGCCGCTCCTCTACGACTCGAACCCCCAGACGCGCGAGATCGCGGCGTGGTGGCTGCGGCGCCGCATGTTCGGTGTCTTCGGGCCGGGCGAGGCGTACGAGCGCACGGTGAACGCGCTCAAGAGCGACGCGAACCCGGAGCGGCGCGCCAACGCGGCCTACGCGCTCGGCGAGTTCCTCGCGGTGCCGGGCATCGAGGCTTGCAAAGCCGCCATCGAGAACGACAAGGACGCCCGCGTTCGCGCGGCGGCCGCGAGCGCGCTCGGTCGGCTCAACAGCGACGGCCAGGGCGCGCTCTCGAAGGCCATGACCGACGGTGACGCGACCGTGCGCCTCGCGGGCCTCCACTCGGCCGGCCGCGTGAACAGCTTCTCCGACGCCCAAACCGTCGCGAAGCTCTCGGGTGACCCCGACGCGGTGGTGCGCAAGAACGCGGCCGAGCTCCTGGGCTCCCTCCGCGTGACCGACGCGGCCGCCTCGCTCACGGCGCTCGCCAAGAACGATCCGAACGCGGACGTGCGGGGCGCGGCGTGCCACTCTCTCGGGGAGCTCCGCGCAGGCTCTGCGCGCACCGTGCTCGAGGACGTGGCCAAAAACGACGCGAACGGCCTCGTCCGCGACATGGCGACGATGGCGCTTCGTCGGCTGTGACGGCCTGCTACGACGTCTGAGCTAGCAGCCTGTTGATTTTCGGACCGAGGCCGTTCGATGTCCGCGCCCGACCCGCCGAGGCGCGATCCGAGGAGCGTCCGGAGCCTACTTGTGTAGGTGAGGACGACCCTTGGAAGTCCCCGACGGGGGACGCACCGCAGGATCGCAACGAAGGCGGTCGGGATGCGGCGGCGAGCGGCCGATGGGAGAAAATCAACGGGCTGCTATGGCCGGGCTCGACGTCGCGTCGGGCCCGGTTCGTTTTTCCGAGATCGCCGTTCCGCATGATTTTTGGGCGATTTTCGGCGTACCATCGGTGTCGGAGGTCTTGACGTTGAGTACCCACAGCCGCTCCAAAGGGTCTTTCTACGCGTCCCTGTCGGTGAGCTGCGCGGCGCTCGTGGCGCTCCTCCCCGCCGCGTGCTCCGACAAGGAGATCCCGAAGTCGACGTACTTCGAGCGCACGATCGCCCCGGTGCTCTCGACGTCGTGCGTGCGCGCCAACACCGGCGCCGGATGCCACGTGGCCGACGACCGCGGCAACGCCCTCGGCAACCTCGACGTGGCCAGCTACGCGCAGCTCGTGAAGCGGCGCGACCTCCTGCTCGACTACGGCCCGTACGGCCAGCCGGCGTTCCTCGTGAAGAACGTCGAGCCGTTCCAGGTTCGCCTCCAATCGTACGACGGCAAGGTCACGACGGTCACGACCGACATCAAACACGCGGGTGGCTCGATCTTCGACGGGACCTCGAGCGGATACCAGACGCTCCGACGCTGGATCCAGAACGGCGCCTCCGAGAACAACGCGGGCCCCCCCAAGACCAACGTCGAAAAACGCCCCTGCAACCCCGAAGTGCCGGCAGGGCCCGACGTCACCAAAGATCCGGCGACTCCCGACTTCGCGCTCTTCAAGGACAAGGTCGGCCCTGCGCTGAAAGAAGGCTGCGCCGCGGGCAACTGCCACGGAACACCGAGCAACACCCTCTATCTCACCTGCAACGACACCCCCGAGCAGGTCCGCTGGAACTACTACGCCGCGCGTGACTACCTGGCGCAACGCCCCGAGGACAGCGAGCTCTTGCGGAGGCCTCTCGCTCCTGCGCAGGGCGGCGCGTTCCACGAAGGCGGCGTCGTCTACGACTCGCCGGACGCCGCGGGGTACGCCTCGATCCGTGAGTGGGCCATCGCGCACGGACCGCCGAAGCCCCCCACCGAAGATCCCGCGTTCGCCTTCTTCGCGCAGCGGGTGCAGCCCATGTTCGTCAAGAAGGGCTGCATGATGGTGCAGTGCCACTCGGCGGCCATGTTCCACGATTTCCGCCTCCGCGGCGGCTCGGGAGGGAGCTTCTCGCTCTCGGCGACACGAAAGAACTACGAGCTCTCGCTCCACCAGATCGCCCCCGAAGGCGAGGATCCCGCCGCGAGCCGCCTCATTCGCAAGAACCTCTACCGCGCCGAGGCGTGCTCGGGGAACGGCTGCGACCGCGCGAGCGGCATCCTCCACCGCGGCGGGCCGCTGCTCGAAGACTTCCGCAACGACGTGGCGCTGCCCGAGCGCTGCCAGGCGACGCCCGCGTACGACTACGACAACGGCGACCTCGACAAGATCCCGGCCTACTGCGTGATGATCGAGTGGATCCGGCGCGAGCGCGAGGTGTCGAAGCCCACACCGTTCTCGGCCATCGTGTACGTGCGGCGACCACTCGCCCAAGTGCCTGGAAAGCCACAAGATTTCGACGTGTACCAGCCGGGCGCCGACCTCCGACGGATCGCCGTCACGACCGCCGCGAACGGCACCATCACGCCCGGCGCCGACGGCTCGCTCAGCCAAGGGTGCGGCCTCGACCCGGCCACGGCCGACGTGCGACGCCCCGCCGTCTCGTGGGACGGAAAGAAGATCGCGTTCGCCGCGCGGAGCTCCGCGACCGAGCCGTTCGCCATCTACGAGATGAACGCGGACGGGACGGCCTGCGCGAAGCACCCCGAGATCAACGCCGGGCCCCCGAGCCAAAACGGGATTCTGATTCACAACTTCGATCCGGCCTACGCGCCGCCCGAGGGAGGCCGCTCGCAGCTCGTGTTCGCGTCCACGCGGGGCAACCTGCCGAACCCCTCGTTCGACTACCAAGGACCGCAGCGCACTCCGTCCGACCCGTCGAAGCCGAACTCGAACCTCTACGTCTTCGAGCGCGACGGGGCCGGGACGCGCATTCGCCAGCTCACGTACCTGCTCAACATGGAGCGCGAGCCGAGCTTCATGGCCGACGGGCGGCTCATCTTCACGACCGAGAAGCGCGCGCCTGGGTTTTACCAACTCGCGCTCCGGCGCATCAACATGGACGGCGCCGACTACCACCCGCTCTTCTCGCAGCGCGGCTCGGTCGGGTATTCGCAGTCGACGCGCGTCGTCGAGCTCTCCCAGAAGGACCTCGTCGCCGTGTTCAGTGAGCCCGGGGTTCCGTTCGGTGGCGGCACGTTGGGTGTCGTGAACCGCTCGATCGGCATCGACTTCCAGAGCGCCAACCCCGCCGACTATCCGCTCGATCCGTCGGTCATCGATCCGGCGTCGCGGACCTCGGTCGATCCGCAGTTCTTCTTGAGGTCGCTTCGCTTCGTCGACGGCACGGTCTCGGGCCGGAGGGGGCAGCCGACCGCGGGCCTCTACACCACGCCGGCCGCGCTCCCGAACGGGCAGATCCTCGCGAGCTTCGGAGCGGCCGCCGACACGGCCTCGTTCAACGGGGACTACGACGTCGTCGTCGTCGATCCGAACCGCGGCGGTCGCCAGAAGCTCTTCGGCGAGGCGGGCACGGCCGAGATCGACGCCGTGGCCGTCTACGGGAAAGTCTCGCGCGGGGTGTTCAAGTCGACGACCGACGAAGCCAACGCGAACACGCGAATCCTCCCCGGGAAGTCGGAGGCCGACATCACCGTGCTCAGCATGCCGGTGCTGGCGTCGCTCCTCTTCCAGAACACCCCGACGGGGCGCCCCCTCGAGAACGACGCCAAAGAGTTCGAGGTGTACGAGGATCTCCCACCTCCACTCGAGATCGCTTCTCACGACGCCGCCGGCGCCCAGTCGGTCCAAGACCCGTTCGGCAAGGTATTCGTGCGACGGCGCTCGCTCGGCAAAGTGCCTATCGAGGGAGACGGCTCGGCGCACTTCCAGATCCCGGGCGGTGTGCCCATCGTGCTCCGGCTCCCCGATACGCAGCTCTCCGGCGAGCGCAAATGGCCCCGCTACCAGCGGGAGCAAATGTCGTTCGCGCCGGGCGAGTACTCGAACCAATCGTTCCGGGCCGAGCTCTTCGACGGGCTCTGCGCGGCGTGCCACGGGAGCGTGAGCGGTCTCGCGATCGACTCGGCCGTTCGCCCCGACGTGCTCACGCAGGCCTCGCAGGTCGTGGCCAAGGGGTCGTCGCCCGCGAACTTGAGCCGCCCGCCGAACGAGCGCGGGAAGATCGAGGGCGCACCCCCGTCGCCCTAGCAGCCTGTTGATTTTCGGACCGAGGCCGTTCGATGTCCGCGCCCGACCCGCCGAGGCGCGATCCGAGGAGCGCCCGGAGCCTACTTTTGTAGGTGAGGACGACCCTTGGAAGTCCCCGACGGGGGACGCACCGCAGGATCGCAACGAAGGCGGTCGGGATGCGGCCGCGAGCGGCCGACGACCCTTGGAAGTCCCCGAAGGGGGATGGGAGAAAATCAACGGGCTGCTAACGGGCTCGCGATGGCGAGGCGGTGTCGGGCCGCCTCGCGCTACTCGAAGACGACGAGGTCGTCGCGGTGAACGAACACGTGATCGTCGGCGTCGGCCTTGGTGCCGGCGAGGCGCGTCGCGTCCTCGAAGGAGAAGCGCGCGAGACCGCGGCCGATCTCCTTGCCCTCCGACGAGACGAGGCGGACCGAGTCGCCCGCGCGAAAGTCGCCGCGGACCCCGAGCACCCCGACGGCGAGCACGCTCCGGCCCTTGTCGCACACGGCCCGCGTGGCCCCCGGGTCGAGCACCAAGGCGCCCCTCGGGCGAAGGGTGAAGGCGATCCACGCGCGCTTCGCGGAGAGGCGCTTCTTCTGGGCGTGGAACCACGTGCCCACGTCTTTCCCGGCGAGCACGTCGGTCACGATGCCGGGCTCGCGGGCGTCGGCGATGACCACGTGGGCGCCCGTCAAGGTGGCTTGCCTCGCCGCTTCGAGCTTGCTCTCCATGCCCCCCGTGCCTTCGGCGCTCTTGCCCTTACGGACGAGGGCCACGGCCTCGCGCTCGATGTCGGACACCTCGGGGACACGCTCGCCCTTCGCGTCGAGCAGGCCTGGCACGTCGGACAGGAGCACCAAGAGATCGGCGTCGACGATGGGCGCGACGAGGGCGGAGAGCTGGTCGTTGTCGCCGAACTTGATCTCTTCGACCGAGACCGAGTCGTTCTCGTTCAAGACGGGCACGGCGCGGGCGTCGAGGAGCGCGGAGAGCGCGGCGCGGGCGTTGTTCACGCGGGTGCGATCGGCGAGATCGGCGTGCGTGAGGAGCACCTGCGCGACGGCGATTTTGCGCGCGCCGAACGCCTCTTCGTAGGCGCGCATGAGGAGGCTCTGGCCCGCGGCGGCCGCGGCTTGGAGCTTGGCCATCTCCTTCGGACGAGACCTGTAGCCGAGCTTCTTCGTGCCGAGGGCGATCGCGCCGCTCGAGACGAGCACGATCGACCGACCGCCTTCATGGGCCCGCGCGATGGCGTCGGCGAGGCGAGTGAACACGCCGCCGTCGTTCGCGAGGGTGCGCGAGCCGACCTTGACCACGATGCGACGAGCCGAACGGATGGGGGAGCGCATGTCAGGTGCGGGTCGTGACGAGCTCGTCGAACGAGGCCTCGACACGGCGGACGAGCCAGGACGGGAGGTTCGCGAGGGAGATGAGGACGCTGTCGAGGAGCTGCGTCGTACTGTCGCGCAAGTCTTCGGAAGCACGAGGGATTTCGAACTTGTCGCGGTCCACCTCGGTGGTGAGCACGTACAAGATCGCTTGGTCGATCGCGCGGCGGAGGGCGCGGGCCTCTTCGGCGTCGATCCGGATGGCGCGCTCGCGACGCGCGGTCTCGAGGTAGCGCTGGAAGAGGTGCCCGAGCAAGAAGGTGCTCACCCCGAAGCGCACCGGGGAGAGGAACCCGAGAGGGCCGAGCCTGCCGAGCACCTTGGCTGACGCGAAGAGGGCGGCCTCGGCGAGGAAGCCCCGTGGCCCGGCGACTCCCGTCGGGCTCGCGAGGATGGCGCGCGCCTCGGGGGTGAGGGAGAGGCCATGACGTGTGGCCACCTCGTGCGCGAGCGTGCCTCGGATTTGCCTGACGACCGCGTCCGGGACCCACGGCAACGGGACGACGCCCGTGAGCGCTCCGAGGGTGGTGTAGACCCCCATGCGGCTCGGCCCGAGCGTGCGCGCGGCGAGGGTGCCGGCTCCTTCGCGTGACTCGAGGGCGTCGTCGTCTTGGCTCATGCGATCCTCCGTGATGGGCCGGCCCGTGCCGGGGGGGCGCACTCTACGCCAAAGCGCCCGCGACGGGCGAGAGCTCGAGGATCGTGACCCCCGACTCGAGCGCGAGCGCGAAGAGGTCGCCCGTGCCCACGTCTTCGGAGGACCCGAGGTCGACGAGGAGCCTGGGCGGGGCGCCGAGCGACGAGAAACCACGGCGCACGAGGGCCGCGGAGAAGGCCTCTACGTCCCCCTCGACCACGACGGAGAAGCGGCGCTCGCGGGCGGCGAGGTCTGCCGGGGCCCCTTGAGCCAAGAGCTCCGAGCGGCCGAGCACGAGGGCGTCGTCGGCCTCGAGGGCGAGCGGGCTCTCGAGCGGGATGCGCGCCGCGAAGAGCGCCCAGCGGACGGGAGCGAGCGCCTTCGCGACGACCTTGGCGAAGCCACGGGCCACGTCGTCGTCGAGTCCGTAGGTAGGGTCCTCGAACACGATCGTGGACGCGCCGGTGGCGAGCGCGGCGGCGAGCACGGTGGCTCGGCGGGCCGTCGTCACGCATTTGTCGAGCCGCGTTCCGGCGACGGGCCCGAGGGCGAACGCGTCGAGCGCGGCCTTCGCGCGGGCCTTCGCCTGGGATTTTCCAGGGTTGGCGAGGCGCGCGGACCACTCGACCCACGCGGCCGGCGTGAGCTCCCCTGGGAGCGCCGGGTCGCGTGGGGCCACTCCGACGAGGGCCGCACGGAGCGCCGCGACCGGCTCCCTCCCGGCAACGCGCAGCTCGCCTCCCACCACGGGGAGCTCGCCGGCGAGCGCACGAAAGACGGGCGACGAGGCCCCGAAGACGAGGATTTTTTCGCCGGAGGTGGCGAACGACAGGCCTTCGACGGCGATCCCGGAGGCGTCGTCGATACGGAGCGCGCGAGCCTCGAGCACACGAAGATCCACGCTCGAGAGCCTAGTTCACGGCGAGACCGTTCGCGACAGGATCGTGCCCGGGTTGACCGGGGGGCGCGGGTGTGTCCACATTTCGGACACATGCGCCCCGTGCTTCGACCTCGCGATCCCTCGGCGACGACAGAAGCGGCGCGCCTCGTCGAGCGGGCGGAGCAAGCCCTCGGCGACGCCGACGTGAAGAGCGCGAGGTCGCTCGCCGAGGCCGCGGTGAGCCACGCCGACAGGTCGCCGAGCGGTACGGACAGATCGGCGGCGCGGAGGATGCTCGCGATCGCCTTGCTCGAGGGAGACGACGCGGAGCAAGCCGAGCGCGTCGCGAGGGAGGCCTCGCGCATCGCTCGCACGGCTCGCTCGTTCCGCGATCGAGCGCTCGCGGAGATCGTGCTCGCCGACGTGTCTCGGGCCCGGGGAGAGTACATCGGCGGGCTCACCCATGCCTCGCGTGCGCTCGCGCTCGCCAAGAGGACGAACGACACGAAGACCGAGGTGTTCGTGCTCTCCGAGTACGCGCTCTTGCTCGGTCGGCTCGGGGATCACGAGCGCGCGCGGGAGGCGTTCGACAGGCTCCTGCGAGCTCCGCTCGACGAGCTCTCGCCCGTGCTCGCGTTTCGTGTATTTTGCAATCTTTCGGGAGTACATCGCGCGGCAGGTCGGTTCTCGGAGGCGTTCGAGGTGCTCGACCGTGCCGAGGCCGCGGCCGCGCGGGCGACGGGACCGGGAGGCGACGCGCGCAAAGAGACCGGCCGAGCCGCGCGGCTCACGCTGCGCCACGCGCGCATCCGCATCTTGCTCGACGTCGGCGCGCTGGACGAGGCCGACGCGCTCTTGGCGGAGACCACCTACGACGACGACGCGCCGGCGTGGAGGGCGGCCGAGCACCTCGCGCTCGAGGCCGAGCTGTCCCTCGAACGGTCGGACGACGCGAAGCGCGCCATCGCCCTCGCCGAGCAGGGGCTCGCGCTGAAGGGCCTCCTGAGACCGGTGCGGACGGCGCTCGAGCACGTGCGCGGCCGTGCGATGCTCGCGATAGGCCGCGCCGCCGAGGCGGAGCGCACGGGCATCGCGCTCATGGGCCTCGAGGCCAACGCAGGCATTCGCCTCCACGCGGCCGAAGCCCTCGCGCTCGCGGCGAGAGCGGGCCCACCCGAGGCGTGGCTCCTCCGTTGGCTCGGCGCGCTCGCGATCGCCGGCAGCGGCGCCGCGGGTCGTGTGGAGCACGAGGCGTGCGCGGCCCTCGTGCACGAGCCCGAGCCCATCGGAGGGCTCGCGCGGAAGACGCTCCCGATGCTGCGCGCGCGCCTCGTCGATCGCACGCCCGAGGCCCATCGCGCACGGTTCCGAAGGTTGCTCTTCCAGACCGAGCGTCGCCTCTCGGAGCGCCGGACCCGCAAGGCCTCGACGCTCGAAGATTTGCGGCTCGCGGAGCCCGTACGTCGCGCGATGAGCGAGGTCGGGCTCGTGGGCGAATCCCCTTCGATCGTGCGCGCCGTGGCGACGGTGGCGCGCGCCGCGAAGAGCGCGACGAGCGTGCTCTTGCTCGGCGAGACGGGCGCCGGCAAGGAGCTCTTCGCGCGGCTCGTGCACCGGCTCTCGGAGCGGAGCGGCGGGCCGTTCGTGGCCATCAACTGCGGCGCGTTGCCGGAGCACCTGCTCGAGGCCGAGCTCTTCGGTCACGAGCGCGGCGCGTTCACGGGCGCCGACAGGGCGCGCCAAGGGCTCTTCGTGGAGGCGAACGGGGGCACCCTTTTCCTCGACGAAGTAGCGGAAATGACTCAACAAATGCAGGTCAAGCTGCTGCGCGTCCTCGAGGACCGCGAGGTGCGGGCGATCGGCAGCAACAAGCCTCGCAAGGTCGACGTGCGCATCGTCGCGGCCACGCACCGCGCGCTCACCGGGCTCGTCGAGCGGGCCGCGTTCCGCCAGGACCTCTATTATCGCCTCGCGGCCCTCACCGTGCCCGTGCCTTCGCTCCGGGAGCGCCTCGAGGACGTGCCCCTCGTGGCGCGCGCGCTCCTCGCCCGTGAGCCGACGACCAAGAACCACAAGCTCGACGTGCCCGCGCTCGCGGCCCTCACCGAGCACACTTGGCCGGGAAACGTGCGTGAGCTCGGCAACGTGCTCCGGGCGGCGGCGGCGCTCTCCGAGGGCCTCGTGATCGGTCGACCCGACATCGCCGTCGCCATGCAGCGCGCGCCCGCGGTCGGCCCCGCGCAGGAGAACGATCTCCCCGAGACCACCTTCGACGCGCTCAGGGCGCGGCACGAAGCCGAGCTCCAGACGCTCGTCGCGCGGGCGATCGCGGCCGCCGACGGCAACAAGCTCGAGGCCGCACGGGCCCTCGGCCTCTCGCGGCAGGGCCTCTACCGCATCCTGGAGCGCCGGACGTGACACGGTACGGTGCGGCACGGTGCATGGTGCACGCACCTCGCTGACGAAAATGTGCGGCACGGCGCTCGCAAGGGGTACGATCCGTCGAGGTGAACGTGCCAAAGAACGAAGCATTCCAAACCGCACGCGACGCATCCGGGGGCGAACGCCCTCGTCGCGCGGGGCTCGTCCCCCAGGTCGTTTCGCTGGCGATCGTCGCAGGGCTCGTCGTCGCGTGCGCGAACCAAGGAGGCGACCAGGCCATCCCGCCCATCGTGCTCGGCATGACGTCTCAGATGGCCGCCCTCTACGAGGACGACCAGACCTCGATCTTCCAGGTGACGACGCCCGTCACGTTGCCCATGCGCATGCCCACGGCCGAAGAGTCGGCCGCGCTCGGCGCTCAAGCGCCCTACCCGCGCGGACCGTTCCAGCTCGCCGCCGACACGCGCATCACGGTGCGCTACACGCTCTCGAACCTGGACGACGAGCCTCGCGTGGTCGAGCTCCTCGTCGATCCGTGGAACGAGTTCGTGCGCTACGTGCCGGGCCTCGCGGCGGGCGGCGAGGGCGAAGAGTCGATGAACCCGAACCCGAGCGGCATCGATCGGTGGTTCGTGATTCCGCCCAAATCGCGCATCGAGGGCATCCTCCCGCCCGACGATTTCCTCGAGCTCGCCGCCGATCTCGGCACCGCCATGAACATCGCTGCGAGGCCTGCCACCGGGGCGTTCGCGGGGCCCGGCCTCTTCAACCGGGTGTTCAACGCGCAGAGCCGCTCGAGCGAGCCGGACCTCCTCGTCGATCCGTACAAGGTGCAGGTGGCCGCTGGCATCGTCGGCTTCGATCTGGGGCTTCGCGCCGCCCGCGCGGGCAACGTGGCCGTCGAGATCGTGGTCGACGTCGAGGACATCCAAGGCAAGCGTGTCATCCCGGTGGGCAACCCCGACAACCTCACGCCCATCGGCATGCCGGGCGCGGAGCTCACCCCTCCCGCCGCGCCACGCGAGATGAACTGACAGCGAAGGCGGCGGCTCGCGAGCCCTATGAAAAAACCCTCGCTTCGTCGAAGCGAGGGTTTCTTGTTCTAGCGGAGAGCAAGGGATTCGAACCCTTGGGAAGCTTGCACCTCCACCTGATTTCGAATCAGGCTCCTTCGGCCACTCGGACAGCTCTCCGCCGACGGTCTTCTCAGAAACGGCCCTCGGTGTCAAGCGATAGCGAACGGCCCCCGATTCATTCGTGCTTGCGGCAGGTTACGGCCCGAAAACGACGACGCCCGGGGCCCCACCGTTCGGGGGGACGCACCGGGCGCCTCGTGCGACGGAGCCTCGTCGCGCGTTACTTCGGGGGCTCGACGATGATCTCGACGCGCCGGTTCTGGGCGCGGCCTTCGATCGTCTTGTTGTCGGCGACGGGCTTGTCGGCGCCCTTGCCCACCGCGGTGACGCGATCGGGCGCGATGCCGCGCGACTTGAGGTACGTCGCGACCGACTCGGCGCGCTTCTGCGACAGCTCTTGGTTGTGCGAGGCCTGGCCTTGGTTGTCCGTGTGGCCCTCGACGGTGATGCGCGAGTCGGGGCTGTTGCGGACGAGCGCCTCGCCGACCTGATTGAGCTGCGCCATGGCGCCGGGGAGGAGGTCGCTCTTGTCGGTCTGGAAGAGGACGCCGCCTTGCAGCGTGATGACCATGCCGCGGTCTTCTTTTTTGACGGCGGCGATCTTCTGAAGGTCGGCGAGGGCCTGGGCCGCGCGCTTCTCGGCCTCGGCGCGGGCGGCGGCCTCGCGCTTCAGGTCGTCTTGGGTCTTCGAGAGCGCGTTCTTGGTGTTGGCGAGCTCGGCCTCGGTCTTCTTCAGGGTCTCGGTCTGGTACTTCTGGGCCTCGACCTCGGCCTCTTTCTTCTCGCGCGCGGCGACCACGGTGCGCGCCGTGGCGGCAGCGAACTCGGCCTTGCGCACGGCGACGTACGCCTTGTCGCGAGTCTCCTGGTCGTCGCCCTTTTCT
Organism: Myxococcales bacterium; assembly: GCA_016712525.1. NCBI lineage: Bacteria > Pseudomonadati > Myxococcota > Myxococcia > Myxococcales > Myxococcales bacterium. The sequence goes on along the minus strand of JADJQX010000001.1, from coordinate 2,004,466 downwards.
TTGAACGCGGCCTCGGCCGAGTCGAGCGACTGTTTGGCGTTGTGGAGCTCGACGAGGCTCTCTTTGCCGGCAGGTCCCTCGGCGGTCGTTTTGTAGGCCGAGCGCGCGTCGTTGAGCTCTTTCGGGGCGATCGCCTCGGCGCATCCGACCGACGAGAGCGAGAGCGCGCCGAGACCGACGAGCGCCGCGAGACGTTTCATGTTCACGAGCTTCATCACTTACCCGCCTTCATCGCTTTGACCTTCTCGATCACCTCGTTCGCTTCGGCGCGCGTGGTGTTCTCTTTCGCGAGCTGCACGGCGAGCTCGGCGTCGGCGTTGGCGCGCGCCAGGATCTCGTCGGCGCGGCGGTTGTCGCCCGAGGCGATGAGGGCCTTCGCCTGCTCGATCTGCTCGTTCGCGTACTTGAGGTAGAGCGCGGCTTTCGGGTCTTTCTCGGCGCCGAGCTCTTTCGCGCTGCGCGAGGCGGCCTCGGCCGACGACAACTTCTCGGAAGGCGGCGGGAAGCTCCCACCACAGCCTGCAATGGCCACGAGGGCGAGGGTGCCCAAGACGAATTTGCTCATGTTCTCCTCGGCCAGGCTGTCGCCCGGACGAAGCGAGGCTACCATTTTCGTCCACGCGTTGAGAAGGCTTGGACCGAAAGGTCAGCCGCCGTCCGAGGCGTCTCCGGGCCCGGTGTCTCCGGCTTCTTGCGCGTCGAACGACCCATCGGTGACGGTCGCGGCGTCGCCACCTTCCGACACGTCGAACGCCGCGTCGGCCACGGCGTCGCCGGCCGGGGCGTCCTCGAGCCCGGCGTCGAGCGCGAACGCATCGGTGCCCGCGTCGGCGGGAAATTCCGGCTCATCGTCGCGCGAGAGGCGGTCCAAGATCGTGCACCCCACGAGCACGGACAAGAGCGGCGCGAGCACGAGCGCGGCGCGGGACGTGGACCGAGGAGCCATGCCCGCACTATGGACGCATCTCGCCGAAGCTCAAAATACGTGGCCTGGAAGGCGCCGGTGTACGAAAGACGCCTACGTTCGGCTCACTCCGCGGCCGCGGCCATGTCGCGGTGGAGCTCGTCCTGCGGGTGCGGGGCGACGGGCGAGAAGCCGAGACGTCGCTCGAGGGCTTGCACGTTCTCGACGATCACGCCGCGCGTCGCGTCTCTCAGGTTTTCGAGGGCGTGTGGCCCCGTGAAGCTCGCCGGGTCGATGGGCGCGAGCACCTTGGCGATGGCGCGCGCCTCACCGAAGCCGAGGGAGCCCTTGGGTCGGCAGCGCCGTGTTCCGGCGAGCGCGAGCGGGAGCACCTTGGCGCCGGTCTCGAGGGCGAGCTGGAAGGCGCCCGCCTTGAACGGGAGGATCGAGCCGTCGCGCGAGCGCGTGCCCTCGGGGAAGATCATGACCGAGAGGCCGTTTTCAAGCGTGTTTTTGCAGGCTTCCATCATCTCGTGGGCGCTCTCGCGATCGCCGCGGCGGATGGGGATGTCGCCGCCGAGGCGGAGGAGCCAACCCGCGAGGGGCACGTCGAAGAGCTCGGCCTTCGCGACCCAGCGCATGTCCCACGGGAGGTGGGAGAGCAAGAACGGATCGGCCTGGGACTCGTGGTTCGCGACCACCACGTACCCGCGGTGATCGATGTCGGCCGGGGGCTCCCCTTCGACCGTGAAATGCCACAGAGGCGAGAGGCTCGAGCTCGTCTTCCCGAGCTTGCGCACCCATCGACCGGGGTACCGGGGCACGGGGTCGTTTCGGTGAACGAACGCGGAGGCCGCCGTGACGGGCAGCACACCGACGAGAGAAGCGAGGAACTCGGCGTACGTGTACGCCTCGGCGACCGTTTTGTTCACGACGCACAGCGTAAGATCGGGGAGGCGCCCGCGCCCGTCAGGCTTCGGTCAGGAAAGGTGCGAAGCCTACGACGCGGTACGCTTGCATGATGCACACGATCGTTCAGCCGAGGGCCACGAGAGACGCGTCGGCTTCGGCGAGCCCGTCGTCGACGAGGTCGATCGGGGAGCGAGAGAACCTGCGCGCGACGGCCGCGGGGCGAGCGTCTCCGGAACGTTCGGCCAGCGTGGCCTCGTGCACCAAGAGGGCGAGCGCGAGGGATCGCCCGAGGGTGAGCGCGAACCTGCGCGCGCCGGACTCGAGCGCGTGAGGTCCGCGCGCGAGGGTCTCGAGGGCCCACGCCTCGGCGTGCGCGAACGCGGAGCGAGCGACGTTGGCCGCGGCAGACACGGAGACAGGTGCGCCCTCGGTGGCGCGCATGATCTCGACGCGAAGCGGCTCGAGCGAGCCTCCGCGCGCAAGAGCACGGAGCACGTCGAGGGAGAGCACGTTGGTCGTGCCCTCCCAAATGGGGAGCACCTGCGCGTCACGGAGGAGCTCGGGGAGGCCCGTGTCCTCGACGTACCCGGCGCCTCCGAACGCCTCGAGGGCCTCGCTCGCGACGGCGACGGCCTGTTTTCCCGTGGTGAGCTTGACGATCGGCGTGAGAAGACGCCCGAGCGCGCGCTCGGCCTCGGTGGCGACGCCTGCCTCTTCGCGGCCGAGGATCTCGACCGCACGAAACGCGAGGCAGAACGCGGCCTCGGTCTCGGCCGTCATGGTCGCGAGCGTGTCGGCGTGGAGGGGCTTCTCCGCGAGCGGCGCGCCGAAGGCCACGCGCTTCGTGGCGTAGTCGCGCGCGATCGCGACGGCCTTTCGCGTGCCCGCGGCGGCGCACACCGCGTTCCAGGTGCGGGTCACGGCGAGCATCGGGGTGATGTTCTTGATGCCGTCGCGGAGGCCGACGACGGGCGTGGCGATCGCGCCGTCGAGGGTGAGCTCCGCGGTCGGCACGTTGCGGGTGCCGAGCTTGTCCTTGAGCCGGTTGATCGCGATTCCATTGAGGTTTCCGCCGGCGTCACGGGTCTCTAGGTAGAAGAGCGCGAGGCCGCTGCCGCCGGGGGCGCCGCCTTCGGGCCGCGCGAGCGTGAGGGCCATCTCGCTGGTCGTCGCCGAGGTGAACCATTTCGTACCGTAGAGCCTGTGCACGCCGTCGACCTCGCGCGCGACCGTCTCGGAGATGGCCACGTCGCTGCCTCCGGTGCGCTCGGTCATCCACTGGCCGCTCGTCCACGCCATCGAAGGATCGCGGCTCGTGAGCCTCGGGACGGCCCGCGCGACGAGCTCGGCGTTCTTGGAGGTGACGAGCGTCTTCGCGGCGCCGTCGGTCATCGCGAGGGGGCACGAATAGACGTCCCAGGTGGGCTCGAGCAGGTAAACGAGGGCGAACTGATGGATGCGCGAGTGCTCGCCGGTCTTGCGTTCGTACGCGGTGCCCACGACGCCACGCTCGGCCGCGACACGCTGCGCGCGCTTCCAGAGGGGCGAGAGCTCGATGCGGTCGATGCGCTTGCCCCACGCGTCCCACGGGACGAGCTTCGGCTCGGCCTTGGGGTCGGCGGCCTTGATGGCGGCGAGCTCACGGGCGATCTCGGCGACCTCGCGGAGGTCGTCCAGGATGGGACGGTGGGCGTCTCCAGGGAGATGGCGGGCGAGCCAACCGCGGAAGAAGGAGTCGCCTTCGAGCGGGTGCGGGTGCGACGGAGGGGTCTGGAAGAACGCCATGGGCGCGATCCTACCGCGGGGACATGCGGTGCGCCGCTCGCCCGTGACGGCCGGGCGGGGGGGCGCGGGGAGGCGCGGGGGGCGTCGTGTGCGCGGTCGTGCGAGGCACACGTGGGCGGGCCAAGGCACATGTGGCACACACGTGTGCCACGTGGGGCGGCGCAAGTGCGCTTCGGGCGCGCTTCGGGCGGGAAGATCCGACCGACGTTCGCGCCAAGTAACTGAATTTAATCATATTCGTCTTTTTCGACGGGCCTTGGCATCACGTGTGCAGAACGTGCCACCATGAACCTACGAAGCGCCCGTCTCGCCGTCCTCGGAGCCATCGTCCCCACCCTCTTCGCCTCGGTGGCACACGCGGAGAGCCCCGCCCGGCCCGCGGCAGAGCCCGCCCCAGGGGCCGCGGCGCCCCCGATGAACGCCGCCGAGATCCAGACCGCAGCCGTCGTGGCGCCGAGCAGCGGGTCCACCTTCTCGGTCGTGCTCGGGTCGAAGATTCGCTCGTACCACCAGCCCATCGACGAGGGCGGCACCCCCGGCAGCCCCGGCTTGGCCGTCCTCGGCACGGGAGGGGGCACCCGCATCCTCGCCACGCGCGGCAGCGCCGGGGAGCTCTTGGTGGCCTACGGGCCGCGCACCATCCGCTTCAATGGAACCGAGAGACCGACCGTCACCGAGCTCGGCGATCGGGTGGTCGTGGGCCTCGGCCAAGCAGGAGCGAAGGCCCCCTGGCTCGCCGTGGCCGACACGAAGGGGCTCGCGATCACGGCGTTCGGTGCGGCCAGCGCACCCGGCGTCGCCGTGCCCACCCCCGGGATCTCGCAGGCCCTCGACCTCTCTGGTTTTTTCGCGAACGACACCTTCGGCATGGTCGCGTACCCCGCGGGCGACAAGGGCACGGCCGTGGTGCGGCTCGACGACAAAGGCGCTCCTGTCGCGGGCGAGCCCATCACCCTCGACGGCTCGGGCATCTCCAAGGTCACCCTCACCCCGCTCGGAGCCGACGTGCTGCTCACCCAGTGGACCGGCACGAGCGCGAAGGCGATCAAGCTCTCGTCCGACGGCACCACGCTCGACACGAAGGACCTCCCCGCCGACACGCTCGCCGTCATCGCCGACCCCAAAGCCCCCGAGGCCGCCGACGCTTGGGTGGTAGGCTCCGCGGGCGACGGCACGTTCACGGCCACCTCGTGGAGCAGCCTCACCGCCGCGGACACTACGGCTCCGAAGAAGGTCACGCTCGGGACCTCCGTCCAAGGAAAGCTCCTCGATGGGGCGTGCTCGGCGAAGGGATGCCTCTACGTGTTCTCGAACGAGCAGCGCTTCACGTACACGACGATCTGGGCACCGCGCGGAGGCGCCCCGAAGGCCACGGAGGTGAGCGCGCCGAACGAGCCCGGAGCTGGCGGTGGTGGTGGCGGTCGACCGGTCTACCCGGGAACGACGCAGGAACCCGTATCCGAGGTGTTCGTGGAGCCGTCGTCCGGGTGCTCCGCCGCCTCGACGCACGCCGGAGGCGGTCTCGGCGGTGGCCTCCTCGTGGGCCTCGGAGCGCTCGTCGCCACGGCTCGACGCCGCCGCACGTCCTCGCGTTGATCGACGGCCGCACGAACGAACAAAGGCGATGTGGTTTCCCGTGGGAGGCCACATCGCCCTTGTTTTTTCGAGAGATCGTTCAGGTGAGCGCGGGCCGGAGCACCTCTTCGAGCGTGACCTTGCCGCGGACGCTGCGCCCCTTGCCCTCGAACGACACGAGCCCCTTGCCGAGCCCTTCGGTCATCTCGCGGTAGAGGCCCGCCACGTTCGCCGAGAAGCCGAACTGCGTGAGGGTCGGCACCATCGCGTCGATCGGGAGCACCGCGGGCTTCACCTCGCGACCGAGGATCTGACCGGCGATGCGCGCCGCATCGGCGAACGAGTACTCTTGTGGACCCGAGAGCTCGATGACCGACGTCTCCTTGGGCGGCGAGAGCAGCTCCTCGGCGGCGACACGCCCGATGTCGTGCGTCGCGATCATGGGGAAGGGATACGCCTCGCCCCCACCGAACACGGGGAGCACGCCGTCGGCCTTCATGGGGTGAGCGTTCGCGAGGATGTTCTCCATGAAGTAGGCGGCGCGCACGAAGGTGAAGATCGTGCCCTTGGCCTTGGGCAGGGTCTGCTCGGCGTAGTGCGTGATGACGATGGGGCCCGTGCCCGAGGGCTGCTGCGCCGCGACCGACGAGAGCACCACCACGTGTGGGACTGGGCTCTTTTGGAGCGCTCCGACGAAGGCGTCGACGATGCGTTTGCCGCGGCCGACGAGGTCGTCGCTCGACGCATCCGGGGGTACGAGCATGTACGCGCCCTTGGCGCCCGCGAGCGCCTTCGCCACGGAGGCCTCGTCGAGCACGTCGGCGGTGACGACCTCGGCGCCCTTCTTCGCCAGCGCCTCGACCTTCTTCGCGTCGCGCGCGACCACACGAACCTTCTCTCCCCGACCGAGCAGGGTCTCCGCGACGACTTTGCCCGTGTTCCCGTTGGCTCCGAAGACGACGATCATGGCTCTCTCCTTGACGTTCGCCGAGGCGCCTTGCCCCGGTTCGCCGGTCTCTCCCGGCCGACGCCCCTGAGAATGCGCCTCGCGCCTTCATCTCGCCAATGCATTGGCGCTATCTTCGTCATGCATGAAACGCATGACGAAGACGGCCGCGCAGCTCCCCGAGATCGAGCTCCTCCGCGTGCTCGACCACCTGCATCGTGAGCGGCACGTGACACGGGCGGCGCGCACGCTCGGGCTCAGCCAACCCGCCGTGAGCCGCGCCCTCGCGAGGCTCCGAGACGTCTTCGGCGACCCGCTCTTCGTGCGTGCCCCGCGGGGCATCGTGCCCACCCCGCGCGCCGACGAGATCGCCCCGGAGGTGCGCGAGGTCCTGCGGCGGGCCGAGGCGCTCGTGCGCCCTCCCGAGCTCGCGCCGGCCTCGCTCGAGCGGACGTTCGTCGTCGGGAGCGTCGACTTCGTCGAGGCCGAGCTCCTCCCGCGCCTCGCGTCGCTCTTCGAGGTCGAGGCGCCCCGTGCCTCCGTGACGTCACGCCCGCTCGGGAGCGACGCGAGCGAGGCCCTGGCGACCGGGCGGCTCGACCTCGCCGTCGGCGTGAAGCCGACCCTCCCACGCGACGCCATCACGACGCACCTCTTCGACGACACGTTCGTGTGCGCGGTGCGCGAAGGGCACCCTACGGTGCGCCGGGCGCTCTCGCTCGAGGCGTTCACCAAGGTGTCGCACGTGCTCATCGCGCCACGTGGAGAGCCCGGGAGCCCCGTCGACACGGAGCTCGCGCGCCTCGGCCTCACGCGTCACGTGGCGCTACGAACGTCGACGTTCCTCTCGGCGCCGCTCATCGTCGCGAGCACGGATCTCGTGCTCACCGGGCCTCGGCGCGTGCTCGTCCCCATGGCGGCGCGGCTCGGGCTTCGGCTCGTCGCCCCGCCGCTCGAGCTGAGGGGCTTCTCGGTGCACGCCGCGTGGCACCCACGAGTGCAAAACGAGCCCGCACACGCGTGGTTTCGAGGCGTGGTGAAGCGCGCGGCGAAGGCGAGGTAGCGCGCCTACGGGACGATCTTGATCGCGTAGGTCTCGAGCGGGCCACACGCGACGATCGAGCCGTCGCCGAGCTTGCAGAAGCCGTCTTCGTTCCCCGCGGGGCTCTTGCCCGTCACGAGCTCGCCCTTCAACGCGAGGCAGACGCGAGAGCCCGCGCTCATGCGGCCGTCGAGGGACGACTTCTTGACCTCGACCTTGGGGCCGGCGCGGAGGACGCGGTAGGCCTCGCAGTCGAGCGCGGCGCCCTTGAGGCACGATTTCCCAAGGGTTACGCGCTCTTTCGCGAAGACGAGCAGCTCGGTCTTGCCGATGCCTTCGAGGTCCCACATCTCGGTCGTGGCCGCCTTCGGATCGAGCTCGGGCGCCCCACCTTGCGCCTGCGCTTTGGAGCACCCCGCGCTCACGATCCCCGCGAACACGAGCCAACGCACGGACCTCGTCATGGAGCACCTTCCGATCGAAACGTGACCGAGCCGCAGCCGGCCATGGCGAAGCGCGCTTGAAATCCCGAGGCCGTGACGGTGCCTTCGATGTCGGCGGCCTCGAGCTCGTCGGACTCGTCGACCCAGTCGCCGGCGTCGAGCTTGAGGTGCCCCGAGGCTTGGGTGTAGGCGCCCGAGAGCTGGTAGATCCCTCGCGCGCCGCCACGGGATTGGGTCACCTCGGCGGTGGCGTGCACCTCGTCGTCGTCGAGCTCCGTGATGCGAAGCACGATCGCGACCGGGCCCGTGCGGCAGTAGCTCGTCCCACGAAAGACCTGACCCTCGCGAAGGGGCCCGGTCCCCGGACGGCGCGCGGGCGCACCGGCGTCGCCCGCGTCTTCTCCGATGGGGAGCACGGCGAACTTCGCGCCGCTCGGGAGCACGGGCGCCTCGACGAGCCCTCCCCCACCCCCGCACGCCCACGTGCCCACCGCCGCCACGACGACGACGGGCAGGCACGACGAGAGCGCGCGGACGATGCGGGGAGACACCCCGCTAGTTTACCAAGGGACCGGGGGTCGGGCGCGTTTCCTGTGCCGGCGCTTCGGCAGCCTCTTTTTTGGCGCGTTCGGCCATCACACGCTCGACCTCGGCGTCCATCTCGCCGCGGACGATCTTGCCCCACATGACGAAGTCCGCCATGAGCGACCAGCGCGGGTACGTGAAGGTAGCGGGGCGGTTCTTCTCGATGAAGAAGTGACTCACCCACGCCGGGCCGTAGCCCATGACCGGCGCCACGGCCACGAGCCACTTCTTGCGCAAGAGCACACCGGCCGCGGCACACGCGAGCGCCGCCGTGGTGCCGACGAAGTGGAGCGTGCGCGTCTCCTTCTTGGCGTGCTCGCCCACGTAGAAGGGCCAGAACTCCTCGAACGACTCGATCCGCTTCTTTTCGCTCATGTCTTTGCCTCGCTCGACGAAATGGGAGCCGGGAGCATGGCCCCGTCGCGCGCCCCACGCAAGCCGACAACGACGTCTCCTCGGCGTCGCCACGCGTCATCACGGGCGGGGCGAACGACCACAAAAACGCCAAAGGTCTCGAGCAGTTGCCCAAGACCTTCGGCATCGGGTTCCGTCGACTCGGGTCAGTCGGCGGGGGTGAACACGAGGGGGTAGGTCACGGTGACCTGGCCGCCCTCGGGCGTGGGGAACGAGAGGTTCTGGTAGCTCCGCACGACGCAGCTCACCACGTTGCGATCGGGGAGGTCCGAGCCGCCGTCGGCCGAGAGCGAGACGGAGCCGTCACGCGAGATGACGAACTTCGTGACCACGCGACCGCCGAGGCTCGGGTTCGTGCGGAGGCCCGCGTCGTAGCAGTTGCGGAAGCGACCGAAGTTCGCACGGACCACGCGCTGGATCGTCTCGGCGGGGAGGTGACCGTTCACGGTGGGCGTGCCCTCGCGGAGGGGCTTCGGCGCCTTCGCGATGTGGGTGCCCTTCACGATGCCGTGACCGTTGCCGATGCCGTCCTTGCCGTTCCCGATGCCGACGCCGTCGCCGCCGCCTGCGCCGTGACCGAGGCCGCCGATCTTGTCGAGCCCGATGCCCTCGCCCACGCCACCACCACCTTCGCCGGTGCCCGAGAGGCCGAACGCGCCGCCCCCGGCGGAGTCACCGATGCCCACACCCCACATGCTGCCCATCGCGCTCTTCGGGTCGGCGCCCTGCGCGTCGAACGCGCCCCACTTGGCCGACGGAGCGTTCGGGTCGGTGGCCGAGGGGCCCGCCTTGGACGACATGAGGAGGTCGACCATGCCGAACGACTGCGCGAGCTCGAGGTCGGTCTTGCGCTGCACCTGCGGATCGCGGGACTCGCCCTTGAAGCCCCAGCGCGCGTTCGCCTTGGGGGCCGAGTCTTTGCCCATCGTGCCTTCGGCGCCCTGCGCGCGCTCGCCCTTGCCGCCCGACTCGGTGCTCGCCTGCTCGCCGCCCGCGTTCTCCTGAGCCTTGAGCTCGGCGGGGGCTTGGGCGTTCAGGATCTTCTGCATGTAGAGCAGGTTCTCGCGCGACATGGCCTCGGCGTCGTCCGGCCCCATGGCCGGCATGAAGTAGGCGAGGCTCGCGATGACGCCGAGGTGGCCGAGGAGCGACAGGCCCACGTACTTGGTCACGTTGCTCGAGAGGGCCCCCAAGAAGCCGACGCCCTTCGGCGCACGACCCGCGCGAACCCCGCGGACGATGTAGGCGATCTCGGTACCGGCGAGGTCGACACGCACGCTCTCGCCCTCGATGACACCGAGCTCGAAGCCCGACGAGGAGGCCTTCGCGCGGCCCTTGGCGACGAGGTCGATGGCGGGCTCGGACTTGGCGGAGCCGACGCTCACACGCGCGCCCTCGGGGATCATGACCTTCGGCATGCCGCTCGCGATCGAGACGAGCTCGAGGCGATCCCGACCGAGCGACTCTTCGGGGAGCACGAAGTCGACCGCCTCACCCGAACCGACCGCGAAGCCCTTGCCCGAGGGGAGGTGCGTCACCGAGAGCACCGTCTGACCCCAGAGCACCTGCACCTCGACGGCGCTCGCCATGGTCTCGACCTCGTCGTCGGAGACGCGCGGGCCGGCGGGCACCATCACGTAGCTCTCGCCCACCGGCACGGCCGCGGCCTTCTCTTCGACGCGAACGAACGGGTTCGCCTGAGCGAAAGCGGCGGGGAGGACGTCGGTCGAGAAGGCGGGCTTGAACGTGGTGGACATGGCATTCCTCACTGCCCGCGAGCGGGCATCGACGCGCGAGGGCGCGGCATGGGGTTACGAAGGCTTCGGGCGCGGGGACCGCCTGGGCCTCGGCTCTCGCCTCGTGCCCTTACCGACCGCCTTCGTGAGCATGGACAGGGGTCCTCACGAAAGGTTCCGCGGAAGCACGAAAAATCTCGCGGCGCCTCCGGATCCCGGGAAATGCCGCGCAAACGGGCACGAACGGGTGCGGCCGACGTGGGCTCGTCAGGGGCCAGGGGCCTTCGGGTCGAGCCCTTGGCCCTCGGAGAGGCGCACGGGCGCGCCCACGCTCACCTTTCCGTAACTGTAGGAAAACTCGATAAAATATCGCCCCTTGATGTCGACCGCGATGGCGCGGATGCGGAGCGGATCGCCCGAGGTCTTCATCTCGGGCATGGCGCGGGGGAACGCGAGCTGGGCCACGACGCGGGCCTCGCCGCCTTCGGGGGTGCGCCCGACCACGAAGCCGCACTTGCGAGAGATGCCCTCGGGGGTGCAGCCGCCGAACACGACGAGATCCTCGTTGGGAACGGGCTGCCAGAGCCACGCGCGATCGACCTCGAGCTGCGCCACGTCGCCGCCCCACTGGCCCTTGTCGAGGAGCGGGACGAGCTTCGCGGCGCGCTCTTCGGGCTTCAGCAGCATGGTGAGCGTCTTCCCCGTCGTGTGGGGATCGAGCACCACCTCGGCCTCGTTGCGCTCGCCCGCGCAGCAGCGAAACCCGAACGTCGGGTGCTTCTTGCTCGCGGGGCGCCCGATCGCGTTTGCGCAGCGGCCGACGATCTCTCCCGCTTCGGCGTTGCCCCCGCGGAGCACGGCGAGGTTCGGATCGTGCGTTCCGCGGCCCCAGGTGCTGTCGGTCCACTCCCACGTGCCGCCGTGCATCTCGAGCACCCCGAAGCCGCTCCGGCAGCTCGGGCGTTCGCCACACGGCTTGCGCGAGGCGAGCTCGGCGCTCTGCCCGGTCATGCAGAGCGAGCTGCGGTACGTCTCGCCGTACTCGTACGTGGTGTTGTCGGGGCCCTTGCAGGCGCGCTCCCACTCGAGCTCCGTGCAGAGCCGCTTGCCCTTCTCGGCGCAGAGCTTCTTCGCTTCGTCGCGCGAGACGTTGGGCTGGGGGATGGCGCCCGGCTCGTTCGGGTACGGGTAGATATCGATGTAGTACGCACCCATCTGGATGGGGGTGCCGGGGAGCTCCTCGGTGGCGACCCGCGGGAGCTTGCCGAGCGGGGTGCCGGCCTTCAGCGTGCCCGCGGGGACGAACGCCATGCCGGCGCGTGGTGCACCGGGCTTCGGGCCTGCGTCTTGGGGGCGGAGCGCGGCGAGCTTGGCGGCCGCGTCGACCTCGGGGCCCGCGTCGACCTTGGCGTCGGGCTCGGCTCCGGAGCACGCACGGCACCCGACGAAGACGGACGCGGCGCCCACGAGCGCCAAGGCGTTCCTTATCGGTCGAAGTGCGCTCATGGGTGCCCTCGGAAGAGCGCGAAGAGGACCGTCACCCCCGAAACGGCCCTCGGCGCGGCGTCAGTCTCCCTTGTCGGCCCCTTCGCGGAGCCCAAGCTCCTTCATTTTGAGCTGGAGACCTTTGCGCGAGATCTTGAGGAGCCTCGCCGCGTGGGTGACGTTGCCCCCCGTCTGCGCGAGCGCGCGGCTCACGATGTCGCGCTCGAGGCGGCTCATGGCCACCTTCACGTGCTCCTTCAGGCCGGCGTCGCCCGAGAGCGCGACCGGGATCTGCGCGTCGGGTGGGGGTGGGGTCATCGACGGAGAGAGCGCACCTCCGCGCACCTCGTGCGGGAGGTTGTCGACCGTGAGGCGTTGAGCGTCGCAGAAGAGCACGGCGCGCTCCATGACGTTCTCGAGCTCGCGGATGTTGCCGGGCCACGAGTACGCGGCGAGCACGTCGAGGGCGTCTTGTTCGACGCCTTGGACGCTCTTCTTGAGGCGCTCGTTGAACTTCGACAAGAAGTGCTCCACGAGGAGCGGGATGTCGCTCGCGCGCTCGCGGAGGGCCGGGAGGCGGATGGACACCACGTTGAGGCGGTAGAAGAGGTCTTCGCGGAACGTGCCCTGCGCGATGAGCTTTTTGAGGTCCCGGTTGGTGGCAGCCACGAGGCGCACGTCGACCCGGATCGTCTTGATGCCGCCGACGCGCTCGAACTCGCTCTCTTGGAGGGCGCGGAGGAGCTTCACCTGCATCTCGACCGGGATCTCGCCGATCTCGTCGAGGAAGAGCGTGCCGCCGCTCGCGAGCTCGAACCGGCCCGGTTTGGACGAGACGGCCCCGGTGAAGGCCCCGCGCTCGTACCCGAAGAGCTCGCTCTCGATGAGCTCCTTGGGGATGGCGGCGCAGTTGACCTTGATGAACGGCTTGTCTTTGCGGGAGGAGTGGTCGTGGAGGGCGCGCGCGACGAGCTCTTTGCCGGTGCCGCTCTCGCCCGTGATGAGCACGGTGGTGGGGCTGTCGGCGACGCGCTCGAGCACGGAGTACAGGTCGGTGAGGCCGGAGGAGCTCCCGATGATGCCGAAGCGGGCGCCGGGCACCTGCTCCGGGGTCTGCGACGCCTCTTCGCCCGCGAGCTGGCGCGTCTTCAAGGCCTTCGCGACGATCTGGCGGACCTCGTCCTTGTCGAAGGGCTTGGTGAGGTAGTCGAACGCGCCGGTCTTGAGGGCCTCGACGGCCGTGTCGATCGTGCCATGCGCGGTGATCATGACGATCGGGAGGTCGGGATCTTCGCGGAGGGCCTCGCGGAGGAGGGTCATCCCGTCGACCTTGGGCATGCGCAGGTCGGTGATGACCAGGTCGATGTGGTGCTCGCGGAGCGTGGCGAGGCCCTCTTCGCCATCTTCGGCGAGGAGGACGTCGTAGCCGTCACGGGAGAGCTGCGCGGCGAGAATTTTGCGCAGGTTCGGCTCGTCGTCGACGATGAGGACCTGCTTTTTTTCCGGGAGCATCGTGCGCGAGAGCTTACCAAAAAGCCCCGCCCACGCGGCACGAAAGGCGGGCGCGGCGCCCCGAGCCCGCGCGAACCGTCATCCGGCCCCCAGGCAGCCATTTTGCCGCGAATCGCGCCGTCGAAGCGCGTCGTCTCGTTCGCGGCGACCGAGGAGCACCCGTCGGTCGTCGCCCCAAAGGGCCAACGAACGGCCCGACATGCGATCGCAAGGCTTCACGGAGCCATGCGGACGCACGCGGAAGCTCCGTGAGGCGAGGGAGACGGGGGATCCGACGCGCGCTCACGGGCTTGCAGGGTCTGCAAGGGCGTGATCGGGCGTGTGTGGGGGCTCGGGCGTGCCTTGCATGGGCGTGATCCGACGCGCGTGGGAGGTAGGAGAGGGCGTGCGATGAGGCCGGGGGCGGCGGGGGCCATATGTGCGTCGGCGATCGCGGTTTGGACTTCTCGGCGGCTCAACGGCCTTGACCGCGCATCAGCTCGCGAAGCGCCTCCGTCGGCGCGGGCGGAGACTCGAGCAGCGTAGCGATCCGCTCGAACGCATCGTCGTCGAGCACCGAACGGGACGGGAGGAGCGCTTCGTCGGGCAGGTCCCGTCCCGCTTCGATGAAGTACAGCAGCGCTTGCTCGACCACGAAGCTTCTCTTGAGCCCGCGGCGCGCCGCGAAGCGATCGAGCTCCTCCTTCGTGGCCGTGGAAACCCTTGCCGAAATTCGCGCTGGGTCGTTCATGGTTGGCTCGGCCGGTTTATCCGTGGCGATGAGACCGCTACCCGATGGGCCCCCTAGAACCGCGTAGCCATCTTCTCCCCGTCCGTCCCCTCCAGGAACGAGGACCACACCGCGCGCATCGCGGCGGCTCCCGTCACGGTGCGTTTCCCTACCCCGTTCACCGCGAAGGTCGTGGTCTTCGTCGCGGCGTCGTACCTGAGCATCGCTCGTGTTCCTGGCGCGAGGTCGGCCCGGTCGCACGCCTGGGTGAGCTGCGTACCCTCCGTCGCCGACACCCCTCGCCGCGCGAAGCCCGAGGTCACCATCGCCCGGAGCTCCGAGCACGGCACCTTCTGCACCGCCACGATCAAGAGCTCTTTGTTCACGTCCGCGGCCACCAGCGCCGCGGGCGTGTGCTGCTTCGGCACCTCGGCGATCTCGTGGCTCACGGCCAGGCGTGGCCCCTGCGCGTTGCGAAGGATCAACGTGCCCGTCGGGTACATGCCGCTCGGCCCCCGCTCCCGCGCCGACGCGAGCGCCGAGCCGAGCACGACCGAAACCAGCGCCACCAGCGCGAGCCACCTTCGACGACGATTCATCCTGACCTCCGACCTCTTCATCGTGTGCTCACAGCCCCGAAGGCACGGTGGGCGGCCCGAGCGCGTTTCGCGCGTACCGAATGCCCGAGTTGAACGGGAAACCGCCGTTGTACCGGCGGGAAGCGAGGAACCACACCGCTTCTTCGGTCAACCACAGGGGTGTGCTGAACTCTAGGCCGTCTTCCTTCGGCAAGTCCCAGCCCAGCCCGTCCGAGAGGCGTATCAAGCGCGCCAGGTTGTCGTTCACCTTGATGGCAATGACCCCATTCCTCGCAGCGATTTTGCTCACGAACCGCAGCTTGGCTACCCGGCGCGGCTGCATCGCGGCCTCCGTGGTGGCCGCGGGAGACGTCCAGATCGTCATGTTCTCGTTGCCATCGTCCTCCGCCCACACGATAGCGGAGGTGTCATGGTCGACGGTGAGCGTGAAAAATTGGTGACCGGGCGCCGCGCGCCGAAGGGGCTGGTACCCGCCCGCGGGTGGCACGTACGCGATCACGGGTGGCGACGTCGCCATGAGGGCGATGAAGCCTTCCCCAAGCTTGACCGGCTGCTCGCTGAGGATGCCAGGGCCGTAAAACGTCTTGTTTTGAAGGTCGAAGCGAGCTGCGTGGTTTCGCGACCCGAAGGCCACCTGCTCGACGAGGATCCCGTTTGCGACCGGGGTTGTTCCCGAGAACGCGTCCAAGGTCGGCTCGATGGCTGCCTTCGTGAACGTCATCGCCCCCGGTGAAGCCAACGGAGCAAAGCCGAGAAAGCTGCCTTCGGCTTCGGAATAGAGCCCGATCGCTAGGCCATATTGACTAGCCCCAAACATACTTGCGCATGTGGGCGCATACGCGGCATACGCCACATGAGCTTGTCCCTCGATCGACTGTGACACGAAGTACAGGAACTTACTTTGATGGCGCGTACCACGAACATACGCCACGCGCGGGTCGCCGCTGCGCTCATGCACTGGATCGTTGCCCCATGGCATAAATCCCCAGACCACGCCTCGTTCCTCCCAATCTGCCGAGAAGAACCGGCAGTCAGGACGACCGTTAGCACACGCCTTCCACGGCAGCGGTGGAATCACCGATGCATCGCGGAGTGTCCATAGGGGGCAGCTCCCCGGGCTTGCCTGGATTTTCTCCCACTCGCCTGGGATATCGAGCTCTCCGGCATCCACCGAAACGTTCGCGTCCCGTGCGTCGAAGCCGGCATCAAGTCTCGAGCTGTCCTGGGCCGTCGAAGCATCGACGGCACCCACGGGCTCCTCCGGGAGCGTGCCCTGTGAGCAAGACCATGCTGACACGGCAGCACAGAACGCGCTAGCTGCGGCACCAAGTATCCAAACCCCGCGCCTCATTGGAAGATGCCCTGCCAGCTACCGCCAGGGATATCGTGAACGTTGATTCCTGGGACCCCTGCCTGTTGAAGGGGAACAACGGTATCCGACGAGATGCCTCCGCGGTCCAGGTAAAGCCCCTCAGGAGTCAGAGTAGGTGCGGCCGCCAAGGCTTCCGTGCCCGAAAGGTGCGCACGCGGGGTAACCACGAGGTCATAGGACACATCGAGCACCACCGCGGCAAATCCCGCCCCTCGTCGCGAGACGGCGATACGGCCGTCCTCATCCGTCGTCACCTCGGGCACGCCGGTCCCTGAATCGGCGAAGCTCTTCACGAGCTGGAGCGCGGACCGACGGTCGAACCGGAATAGGTCGACCGTTGCCGAGCGTCGGACCAGGATGAAGTATGAATCGTCGTAGGCTCGGTAGGCGGCGGACACGATCTGCCCGATCTGTGCTGCCCCGTATGAGCTGGGGAAGTAGAGAGGGGTACGCGTCTCGATGCCGTTGGTGAGGTTCACCTCGCGAACCGCGGCGTAGTCGTAGTTGCCGTAGCTGAGCGCATCGAAGAACGCGACCTCGTTTCGTTTCGACGACACCGCGATGGCCTCGCTCGGTGTCGCCTGAAGGTGGTCCGCGCCCGCCGAGACGGCCTGCAAGGCCAGTTTCCCATCGCCGTCCCGGTAGAGGCTGCCGAGGAGGGCATGCGTGGCCTTGTTGTACACAGCCGCCCGACCTTCCACGGCGTCGGCCGAGCTCCCGAGGTCGGTCGCCACCGCGAAGCCCACGTTCGAGTCGCCCATGAGGGCCTGAACCGCGGCAGTTGCGACGGATGCGAAGGGGAGGACCCCGGAGTGAGCGGCAATGTAGTGGTCCCCTGCGTCCGTCGCCGTCGCAAACTTTCGATACCAGGCCACCACACCACACTTGTGACAGCCCGTCATGTTGGGGATCTTCTCGGTCCGCGCGGGCAGAACGCCCACGTACGCGCTCACACACGACTCTTGCCCGGTCAGGGGAAGGTCCTCAAGAAACGAGATGACCTTCAGGTCTTGACGACGAAGCAGCCGATCGCTCGCGGTAGTACCGCCGCCCGCGCTCGGCAAAGGAGATGCAGGCGGGGTGTAGTTCTTCACCCACGACCACAGCGCCACCACCGCCATCTTCTGGGCTTCCGTAGTGTAGACGGAATCGGGAAGGCTGAGATCGTTCCAGTACCGCCAGCCTAGCTCGACGTTCTCTGGCAGGGCCACCGCGCCCTGCCGGTTCAGTGCACTTGGGAACCGAAGCGGAGCAAACCGCTCGTGACTTCCAACATAGCCTTCTGGAGCCTGGGTCTGGATGTCACGCCCGATTCCATTGGCAGTAAACCGACGCCAACGGTCGGTGTTCGGAAGCGAACTAAACGCTCCCACGACCGCAAGATTGCGCACAAGCCAAATGAGTGAGGGTCGGTGCGCACTGGCACTGCTGCAGGCGCGTATTTCCGTGATACTCGGTCGGAACCTTTTCGGTGGTGCCGTTCACATCCACTTCGGTTTCCCCGCCTACGAAGCTCTGGGTGAGCACGATGTTGTTCGTGTAGGGCCCCGTGACACGGTCCACCACGCCGCTCTGCCCACCCGGACAGGTCACGGTGATCGTTCGCTGTTTCGCTCGGGGGTTGGCGGGCTGGCCGGGGTGCCCCGCTTCGTCCGGATCGTAGGTGCGGCGCGGATTGTACTCGAGCGGACGAAGGATGGTCGTCGGGTCCGGGTTGCAGGCGTTCCCCGGGAACCGCTGCTGCCACGTGGTGGTGTTGGGCTCGGTAGGCGGATTCGGGGGAGGGTCGGCTTGCGCCTGCAGATCGATGGGCCTCCCGAGCGCGTCGCGCTGGCCGAACACCGCGTCGTTCCTCTGATCCCTGTTGGAGTCGACGGGGCAGCTGTCGCACGCGTCGCCCCAGCCGTCTCTGTCCGTGTCCGTTTGGTCGGCGTTCGAGACGGTCGGACAGTTGTCGCAACCGTCGATGTTCAGCACGCCGTCCCCGTCGGCGTCGGGACCGAAGCCAGGGTTCACGAAGCAGTTGGCACGGGTCGTTCCGCTGAGTCGCGAGTCGGTCATCTCGCGGTGCAAGAAGTCACGGGTCTCCCCTCGTTCCGTGTTCGCGTACAGGACACGAACATACCCGACGGCCGCGCCAGGCGGGGGCAGAACCCCTGGTGGTTGATACCCCTTCGCGCTAGCAACGCCGCAGACAGGAGGCCGATCAAAGGTCGATGCGTTGGCTACGTCTCTGGCAAACAGCGGCCCACCGGAATCACCGCCATTCACAACACCCGTTTGATTTCCCAAGAAGCCGTAGTCATTGATCCAACGCGCCGCACAATCCGCGCTGCAACCGCCCTCTGTACTGTCTTCCCAGTCTGGGCTGACAACATAGTTCCTTGGGCCAACGCCCCCGTCTCTAATTGGTCCGTAGCCGACGTGAGTTCCGGTCCCGCTGCCACTCGTCCCCCAATCACAGACCGCGTTTCCGGCTACGCCCGCAATGGGGTGAAAGGTGGTCGTGCTCGGCGGAACCGGCCGATCCAACTCGATGATGGCCACATCTCGTGCTGATTGCGACGAATCGAACCCAAAACCCGATGGAAATCCGGTATCTTCAGTGATCCCCTCCCTCGCAAAGTATCCCGGGATAGTTACCGGGTTCGGCGCCTTCGGATTGAACGTGTGCTTGTACACGAGTGCGCCCGGTGCATAGGAGGTACAAAAACCCCCGCCCGGCAGGTCGGGGCATGGGTTGGGGTGGAGCACGAAGTCGTAGTTGGCGGTCTCGTTCCCGATGACACAGTGAGCGGCCGTGAGCACGTGCCGCGGGCTCACCAGCGTTCCCGAGCATTCCCCAAGGATCACGCCGTTTGCGTTCACACGCGCTACGAACCCTACGCCCGGGAACTTGTTCTCGTCGTCGGGGGTGCCGTTCTCGATCGCTTGCACGCTCGTCCCCGTCGCCTCGCCTGCGGGCTCCCCGTCGCTCACGGAGGTGCAAGCGGCGAGGACCGGCACGAGCGCCGGGATGAGGACGAAGAGTGTACCCGAACCCCTGGAACGTTTCATCGGCGTGACCTCTGGGCCCACGTGACTCTGTGGGCATGTCAAGTCAACGCCGTAAGGAAAGGCCAGTCAAGTGACAATCCAACAGATCGTGTGAATGTTGGTGCTTGCGCTCGCTCAACCGACGCCCGAGCCCGACGCGGCGCGCAAGGGTACACGCAGGACTGCGCCTGCCAGAGCGCCCTTTTCCGCGCGCGACCCGCTTGCACCCCGTCACCAGGTCACAGACGACGCCCGCTGCGGCCCCATCACGCGCGGGAAGCCCTTGATCCGACGGCCGATCGCGCCCTTGCATCGCCTTCCTGGGCTCGTTCCTCCGCGCGCTGTGCCGCTTGCACGCCTTGCAAGTGCTTGATCCGACACATGCAGGCCCTCCGTGAGGCCGTGACGTCGGGGCGGGGACGGAAACCGTCGCTTCGTCTGCCCTTGCCGTCTGCCCTTGCGGGTCGGCATGCGGCTCTGCTTCGTGCTTGCCGGCTCACGGAGCGCGCTTCACCATGCGCCGCATGCCAGCACTTCTTCGTTCCACCGACAGCCTCGATTCGCTCTGGGAAGAGCTCGTTTACACCGAAGCGCGCCTCCTCGCCGCCGGCGAGAAGACCCACGCCGCCACCGTTGCCAAAGCGCTGAAGACGCTCGAAGGTCTTCAGACCGGGCAGAAGGCCGCGTGGCGCCGAGAGATCGTCGCGCAAGCCCACGTCGACTCCGCGGACGACGACCTCGACGAGCGCGTCGAGTCCATCGGGCGCGACCTTCTCTACATCGAGAAGGGCAACCGCAAGAGCGCGCGCTTTCGCCAGTACTTCAAGGGCCCCGTCTCCGCGATCGTGCGGCTCGGCCTCAAGTCCCAGCTCGACGTGGTGCGCCCGTTCGTCGCGCTGCTCGCCAAAGAAGCCGAGAAGGTCTTGAAAGACCATGGCAAGGCGCTCACGGGCATCCTCAAGAAGGGTGAGGCGGCCGTCGAAGAGCGCGCCTCCGCCGCCACCGACCGCGCCGACCACCGCGCACGCCACATCCTCAGCTTCGTCGACGACCTCAACGCCATGCGCACCACCATGCACGCCGAGCTCACCCTCGCCGGCGTCAAGAAGGGCATGACGCGTAGCTACGGCGATCGCTTCTTCAAGCAGACCTCACGGACCTCCCGCGCCATCGAGCCCAGCCCCGAGCCCGCGCCGGCTCCCACTCCTGAGGAGTGATCGCACGACGAGGGGAGCCGTGCCTTACGACTCCCCTCGTCGCTCACGCTCCGTGTCGCGCCGTCAGAGGCTTGCTTCGTAGAGGGCGGCGAGGTCGGCTTCGGTGCAGGGGCGGGGGTTCGATTGGTGGCAGGCGTCGATGATGGCCTTGGCGGCGAGCTTGGGGATGTCTTCGCGGGTGATGCCGTGGGCCGCGAGGCCGTTCGCGAGGCCGATGCGCGTGCGGAGGGCTCGGAGCGCTTCGGACAGGGTTTTTGCCTTGGGATCGAGCAGCGCGCGCACACGCTCGATGCGCTCGGGCACGGCCGACGTGTTGTAGTCGCACACGGCGGGGAGGCAGAGCGCGTTCGCGAGGCCGTGGTGCATGCCCTTTTCGCTCGAGAGCGGGTGGGCGAGGGAGTGGCAGGCGCCGAGGCCCTTCTGGAACGCGACCGCGCCCATCATGGCGGCCTTCATCATGCCCCCGCGCGCCTCGAGATCCGCGCCGTCCTTCGTGGCGCGCTCGAGGTGGTCGCGGCATAGCTCGAGCCCTTGGAGCGCGATGCCGTCGGCCATGGGGTGGTCGCCCTTCGACAGGTAGGCCTCGAGGCAGTGCGTGAGCGCGTCGAAGCCGGTGGCCGCCGTGACGTGCGCGGGCATCGAGACGGTGAGCTCCGGGTCGAGCAGGGCCACCTTGGCGAGCAAATACGGGCTGAAAATGACCGTCTTTCGGCCGTTGGCCTCGAGCGTGACGACGCCCGAGCGGCCGACCTCGCTGCCGGTGCCGGCGGTCGTCGGGATGGTGACGATCGGGGGGACGTTGGGCTCGATGAACGCGTCGCCGCCGGTGGCGTCGTCGTAGTCGACGAGGGGGCGCGAGTGCGTGGTCATGAGCGCGATGAGCTTGCCCGCGTCGAGCGGGGAGCCTCCGCCCACCGACACGACGATGTCCGCGCCGTGGGCTTTGTAGGCCGCGACGCCGTCGAACACGTTCTTCTCGACGGGGTTCGGATCGACGGCGTCGAAGACGCGCGTGGGGAGCCCGGCGGCCTCGAGGGCGGCCGTGATCTTGGCGACGATGCCGGCCTTGACCACGCCCGCGTCGGCGACGACGAGCGGACGGCCTTTGCCGAGGCGTTTCACGTGGTCGGCGAGCTGCGACGACGCGCCCGGGCCGAAGACGATGGTGGTGGGGAAGCTCCAACGGACGAGGCTCATGGCGGCAGTATCGCGCAAGGCCGGGCGAGCGGGAGAAAAAGGAGCCGCGCGCGGTCGCGCTTTACTTTCGGGGGCGGCGCGATAACCCTCGCCCCATGATCGAGCCCGGCCAAAAGCTTCCCAATGTGTCCCTCCGTGAGTCGACCGGCTACAGCGACGAGACGCACTGCCCCCTCCCGCCCCAGGCGGTCGAGACGGGCGCGCTCACCGCGGGCAAGAAGGTCGTCTTCTTCGGCGTCCCCGGCGCCTTCACCCCCACGTGCTCCGGCAAACACCTGCCCGGCTACGTGGCCGCGGCGGACGAGCTCCGCGCGAAGGGCGTCGACGAGATCGTGTGCATCGCCGTGAACGACGGCTTCGTCATGGGCGCCTGGGGCCGCGACCAGAAGGCCGACGGCAAGGTGCGCATGCTGGGCGACGGGAGCGCCGAGCTCACCAAGGCGCTCGGGGTCGACCTCGACCTCACGGCGAACGGCATGGGTGTACGTTGCAAGCGTTTCTCGATGCTCGTCGTCGACGGCACGGTGCGCACGATCAACGTCGAAGCCCCTGGAAAATTCGAGACGAGCGACGCCGCGACCATGTTGAAGCAGGTCGCCGAGCTCGGCTGAGCGGCCCTCGCCAGCGCGTGCGCGTCGGGTGCGACGAGAGGGGCGAAGGGCCTACATCCGCCCACGGACTGCATGCCGAATGACGCGGCGCGCGTGCCACGAAGAGGCGCATCGGGTACCTTGAGGGTCCCTATGCGCCTCACGTCTTTTGGGCTCGCGGCCGTTCTTTCGCTCGGACTCATCACCTCGCTCGGTGTCGTGGCCTGCGGTGGCGACGGAGAGGCCACGCCCGATCCGGCCACGCAAGGCCAGGATCCGACCGCGAACGATCCGTTCGGTCGCAACACCGGCGGCGGAAACACGGCGGACGGTGGTGGCGGCGGTGGTGGTGGTGGTGGCGGCGGCGGTGAGACCGACGGCGGCGCGCTCGACCCCGACGGCGGCACCACCGACCCGGACAGCGGCGAGGTCATCGTTCCCCCCGGGACGTGCGGCACGGCGAACCCGCCCACGGGCTTCATCGCGAGCGTCAGCGTGACGGTCGGCGCGGCGAACCGCACCTACGCGCTCTCCGTGCCCGCAGGGTACGACGGCACGCGCAAGCTCCCGCTCGTGTTCGGGTTCCACGGCGACGGCGGCAACGGCGCGGCCTACCGAAACTCGTTCCCCATCGAGGCGCAGGCCGGGGGCCGGGCCATCTTCGTGTGGCCCAACGGCACCAACAACAACGCCGGGCGCTCGTTCGACCAAGGCCGGAACCCGCCCCAGAACGCCGACGTGACCTTCTTCGAGGCCATGATCACGCAGCTCTCGGCGCGGTACTGCGTCGACACGACGCGGGTGTACGCGCACGGCATGAGCGGCGGCGCCTACTTCGTGAACCAGCTCGGGCGCTGGAAGAACACCGCGCTCCGCGCCATCGCGCCCATGTCGGGCGGCGGTCCCTTCGGCATCGGCTCGGGCGACTTCGACCCGCAAACCGGAAACCTCAAGGTGACCGGCCCCCTCGCCGCCTTCATCGTGCACGGCCAGAGCGACGGCTCGGTGAACATCACCGAAGCGCAGAAGAGCCTCACCTACTGGCGTGCCGCGGCGAAGTCGACCGCGGGCCAAGCCGCCACGAACCCCTCGCCGTGCCAGCGCCAAAACGGCGGCCTGAAGCCCGTCGTCTACTGCGCGATCCCGGGCCTCGGCCACACGATCTGGACGGGCGCGGCCGCCGGCGTGTGGAGCTTCTTCTCCGCGAACTAACTCCACGGTCATGATCTTCGATCATGACCGCGGACTTAGTTCTCACTTTGTCACCGGAGGACTCCGTCCTCCGCCCCACGGGCAAAGCCCGCTGGGGCCCCACCTCCTGGTTTTGGGTCCCGGCCCAAAACTTGTCACCGGAGGACTCCGTCCTCCGCCCCACGGGCAAAGCCCGCTGGGGCCCCACCTCCTGGTTTTGGGTCCCGGCCCAAAACGACCGTGGCTCGTGTTCGACCATCGTGACGGTCGACTTCGAGCCACGCTAGGTCAGTCGTCGCCGTCGTCGTCGGCCGCGTCGTCTTCCGCTTCGGGGGCCGAGCCTTCGGCGTCGTCGAGCACGTCGTTGCCGTCGTCGTCGGCGTCGAGGGAGTCGTCCGACATGGGGGGCTCGTCGGCGACCACGACGACCGACGAGGTGGCGGCCGGCGGGAGGGCTTGGGCGGGCGTCGGCGGATCTTCGGAGATCGGCGCGGCGGGCGCCTCTTCGACGACCGGCGGGGGCGGCGGGCGGTGCGACCTGCGCGGCGGGCGCGGGGGCACGACCTCGATGAGGGTGACGACCGGCTCCCCAGCGCGGAAATCGCTCACGCGGGCCCACGTGGGGCGGACGCGCACGTAGACGAGGTTGCCCTTCTTCGCGCGCTCTTCGCCGTCCGGGAAGCGTGCGAAGTACACCTTCTTGAGCCTCTCGAGCTCGTCGCCGCGGGGCTCGTCGGCGATGCCCTCGAGCTGGACCGTGCGGCCGTCGTCCCAGCCGACGACGAGGGCCATGCGCTTGTTTTGGCGGAGGTTTCTCGTCTTTCGTGCGTCCTCGAAGGTGTCGAACACGATCTCGAGATCGTCGGTGACGGCGATCCCGATGACCGCCGCTTGGGGAACACCGTGCACCGACACGGTGGCCTCGACGGCCCACTTTTGGTCACGCAAAAACGAAACGAGCTCCGAGCGATCCATGCCCGGCTAGCTACCACGACCGCGGCCTTTTCGGGGACGAACCGGGCGAGAACGTGAGGCACGCGGACCGCAACCGGCTGCTGGCTCGCCGCCGCGCGTCGGCGCGTTCGCAGCGAAAAACCCCGAAAAACCCGCCCAAGACCGGGTGCCCCGGTTCTTGCTGAGGGAGCAACACCACGTGCCCTCGGCTCGACCGTTACTCCCCGGGCGGGTCGAGGGCACGCGGGCTTCGGCGACGGGCAGGGCCCGGGCCGACCGCTTTTTCACGCTTCTTTTCCCTTCTCTCTGGAGCTCGACCTTTCATGCGTAAGCTTTCTCGGTTCATCGCGCCGCTCGGCATCGCGGCGCTCTCGCTCGTCTCGTCGCGGGCGTTCGCTCAGTCTCCCCCGGCTATCGGGGCCGCGGCTCCCCCGCCCGACGCGAAGGCCCTCGTCGCCGGCCCCAAGGGCCCCGCGGACGCCCCGAAGATCGAGGCCCCGAAGACCGACGAGACGAACGTCAACGTGTCGGCCGGCGGCCTCATCACCACGGGTAACTCGAAGACCGTGGCGCTCACGATGAACGGCCTCTTCGACATGCGCCGCGGCAACAACGGCCTCTTGGTCGGGCTCATCGGCAACTACGGCGAAAGCACCGTCGCGCCGGCCACCGAGGGCAAGGCCACCGCCCAGAACATCCAGGGCAAGCTCCGCTACGACCGCTACTTCCTCGACAACCTCTCGGGCTTCTTGATCACCACGGGGCGCCACGACAGGTTCCAAGGCATCGCGTTCCGTTTGAACCTCGACCCCGGCGTGAAGCTCATCGCCTACAAAGACGAGGCGCAGGCGTTCTGGGCCGAGGCCGGTTACGACTTCCAGTTCGACGCCCGTAACGACGCGGGCCGCGCGCCCACGCCGCCCGCGACCGAGCTGCTCGCCGCGACCCGAACGGATCACTCGGGCCGCGCGTTCGTCGGATACCGCCGGAACTTCAACTCGGCGGTCACGTTCTCCACCGGCCTCGAGCTCCTCCAGTCGTTCGTGAAGACCGACCTCGGCTCGGCCGACACCCGCGTGAACTTCGACGCGAACGTCGCCGCGAAGCTCGACTTCGGCTTCTCGCTCGGCGTGGGCTTCAACGCGCGCTACGACCGGTTGCCGATCCCCGGGCGAAACCAGCTCGACACGTCGACCACGCTGAGCCTCATCTACGCGTGGTCGGACGCCGCGCCGAAGAAAAAAGAAGAGCCCCCGCCCTGCCCCGAGTGCCCGTCGTGCGCGACCAAGGAGCCCGCTCCCGCGCAGGCCCCCGCGCCCGCCCCCGAGGCCCCGAAGGCCCCTGAAACCGCGCCCGCGCCTTCGACTCCGACGACGCCCGCCGCGCCGACGACCCCGGCGCCTACGCCGGCTCCGAGCGACGCCCCCAAGCCGTGACCTCGCGGGCCCTCCGTGACGACCTCACGGGGGGCCCGACGCTCGCGCGCTGCGATCCTCACCTGGCCCTCAAACAGCCGTATCCACCTGCTCTTTCCTCGCCACCACGAAGGCCGAGAGGCCGAACGTGGCGACGCACACCACGGCGCCTAAGAGGGCGAAGCCGGTGAAGAACGAGAGCCACGGGAGGGTGGGTTTGGCGAGGCTCTTCGTGAGGAGGAGGAGCGTGCTCCCGAGGTAGCCGCACGCGTCGGCGAGTGTGATGAGGAACCCCGCCGTGGCGGGCGTGCGGGTGGTCGCCACGAGGCGATCGAAGAGCACGCAGTTGAACGGCACGTAGCCCATGTAGAGCCCGAGCCCCACCGTGATCATCCACGGCATGGGGCCGACGAGGCCGGCGCGGAACGCGAGGGTGCTCCCGAGCACGAGCCCCGCGCCGGCGACGAGGAGCCCGTGCGTCGCGAGCAGCGCGCGGCGGTTGTCGGCGACGAGCATCATGGCCGCGACGGCCACGAGCGCCCCGAACGCGACGGGGATCTCGGTCGTGGTCATGACGGCGGGTTTGTCCCCGTAGCCGAGCGCCTCCCAGATTTCGCGGGCGAAGTTGTCGCGGAAATCGCGGAGGGCGGTGAGCACCACGTACCCGACGACGAGCGGCACGAGCACCGAGGCGTTCGCCACGAAGAAGGCGCGACGCTCGCGCGCCGACATGGGCACCCGTTTTTGGCGCGCGGCCTCGTCGGCGGCCGAAGGGGGCGGGATCTGCGCGAGGAGCCACGTGGCCCCGAGGAACGCGGGCGCGAACACGAGGCCCGTGAGCGCGGGCATCCAGGCCTCGGGCACCCCCGCGTCGAGCACCCCGACGCCGACCGACTTCACGAAACCGGAGGCGACGATGAAGCTCGCCGAGAGCCCCGCGCCCAAGAAATCGCTCACGCGGCGCCCCTCGAGGAACCCGAACACGAGGCCCCAGATCATGCCGAGCGGGAGCCCGTTCACCACCATGCCCACGGCCCGGTACGGCGCGGGCAAGAGCCCGAACAGGACGAGCCCCACCTCGGCCACGGCGATGCAGGCCACGACGGCGAGGGCCCGGCGCTCGCGGGTGACCTCGGAGACGACCTTGATGCCGACGAGCTTCGACACGAAGTAGCCGAGCACCTGCGCGAGCACGTAGAGGGCCTTCACGTCGAGCGTGAGGCCCCCGAAGAGCAGGATGTGACCCGCGAATTTGGCGGCCGCGAACGGCTTTCGGAAGCCGTACATGCAGAAGTACGCCGTGAACGAGGTGACCACGCCGTACGCCGTGAAGGCCGCCGGGGAGGCGCGTTCGAGCCACGCCGTGATGGCGCTCTTGCGTTGCGGAGACGGCATGGTTCGGCGGTGGGAGAAAGACACGGTAGCAGCCCCGTTGATTTTTCGGACCGAGGCCGTTCGACGCCCGCGCCCGAACGCCGAGGCGCGATCCGAGGAGCGCGCGGAACCTACTTTTGTAGGTGAGCACGACCCTTGGAAGTCCCCGACGGGGGACGCACCGCAGGATCGCAACGAAGGCGCTCGGGATGCGGCGGCGAGCGGCCGACGACCCTTGGAAGTCCCCGACGGGGGACGGGAGAAAATCAACGGGCTGCTGGCCTCCCCTTCCCTTCCCGGCGCCGAATTCGAGGGGGCGAAAATGCGCCTGCGCCCGGGAGCCCGCGCGGTACCCTCGGCGGCGTGAGCCCCGTCCGACCCGTGTACTTTCCCAGCGACGACGACTTCACCCGGTGGCTCGAGGCGAACCACGCGCGCGAGACGGAGCTGCTCGTCGGGTTCTGGAAGAAGGGCACGGGCAAACCCTCGATGACCTGGACGGAGAGCGTGCGCGCGGCCCTCTGCTTCGGCTGGATCGACGGCGTGCGAAAATCCCTGGGCGAGGAGGCGTACACGATCCGCTTCACGCCGCGGAAGACCGGCAGCATTTGGAGCAAGATCAACGTGGCGCACGTCGAGGATCTCACGAGGCTCGGCCGCATGCGCCCGTCGGGCCTCCGCGCCTTCGAGGCGAGAGATCCCGCGAAGACCGGTGTCTACTCGTTCGAGCGCGCCGAGGACGCGACCCTCACCGACGCCGAGTGGGCGCTCTTGCGGAAGAGCGCGAAGGCCGCGAAGTACTTCGACGCGCGGCCTCCTTCGTACACGAAGGCCGCGCTCCACTGGATCGTGTCGGCGAAGAAGCCGGAGACACGTCGCGCGCGCCTCGAGAAGCTCTGCGCGTGCTCACGCGAGGAGACCACGCTGCCCCACCTCACGTGGCGCCCGGCGAAAAAGGGGTGAAGGAAGGGAGCAGGGGTGCCCCCACCGCCGGGTGCGACGTGGCTTCCTCGATGCTTCTGCGTCTCCCCCTGAGCGAGCGAAGCTCGCGATTTGGGGGAGACCGCGGGCGCGCAGGCCGTTAGGCCGAGCACCCGCGAGTGGGGGCACCCTTGATTGCCGGCGAGGGCGCCAGCGTCGTGCCGTGGTGCCTCGCGCGTTCCCGGCTCGCCACGAGACACGTCACATAGGCCGTCAGGGCGAAGGGCGCTTCTTCCCGCGGCGCCGCGCGAGGAGCGCCGTGACGAACACGGCACCCGTGAGCCACTCGGTGTGCGAGGGCGTCGCTTGGGACGTGTCGCAGCCGCAGCCGCGTGGACCGGGCGGCTCGGGCGGCGGAGGCGGGCCGGGGAGCGCGGGCGGGCGTGACGAAGAGAGGGACTCCGCGGTGGGCGAAGGTGCCGGCGAGGGATCGCGTGGCAGCCCCGTCACGAGGCTGAACGGCGCCTCGACGAGCCGGATTCCCGAAGCGCCGGGGCTCGGGCGCGATTCGTCGAACGTGACGCGCCACTCTCCTTCCGAGCGGGCGGGCCGGTAACAGGCGCCGTACTTCCCCGGGCATCGAGGATCGCCGGGGTCGCTCTCATGGGGCTCGACCGACACGAAGGCCGTCGCGATTTCGCGCGGGTGAGGGAGCTCGTCGGCGCGGGTGCGGGAGAGACCGATATCGGGCACTCCCCGGAAGCGGTAACGATGGATACGGAAGCTCGAGGGCCTATTCGGGATAGGCAACGACAGGAGCCCGAGCCCCGCGACGACCGAGGCGTTCGGCTCGGTGCGGTCGTTCGTGTCGAGCGTGGCCGCGCGCTCGAGGTGCACGGGTTTGCCCTCGGCGGCGAGCTGGTCGGCGAGCAGGCCCGCGAGGTGCGTGGCATCCTTCGTGATTGCCAAATAGAGCCTCGGCGGCTCGGCGCGGAGGAGCCCACGGGGGAACAGCGTGGTCGCTTGGGGCGCGAGCGAGGGCGTCGCCACGATCATCACGGTCTCTTGGGCGCCCTCCTCGGCGTGGGGAGCGCCGGGCCACGTGAAGGGCCCGCGTACACGAAAGACGAGCGCCTCGGGACCTCGCACCACGGCATACCGCGAGGCGGAGGTCTTGGGCGGGGCGAGGCCCGGCACGTCCTCGGTGGCGCGCGGCTGGGCGAGCTCGCGCACGGTCGCGACCACGGCGTCACGCCCAACGACGCGAAGCTCCGACGTTGGCGCCCTGAGCCAAGGCTGCTCGCAGCGCGACGGCGCTTCGCGGCGCAGCGTCCCGACCCAGGTCGGGCTACGGCTCGGCAAGGGCGCCGCGGTCAGTGGCGGCCGGGAATAAGGGTCGGGGGCTTCGCTCGGACCACGCGGGGTGTCGCACGACCACGTCGTGTCGCAGAGCGGAGGTTGCTCGACTCGGAACCCGCGGGGAGCGGTGCCCCGATAAGCCACTTCGGCCGAGGCCCCGAGGTGGATATCCGTCGCCCCGTCGGGCAACGCCACGACGCGCACCGTGGTCGGGCCGAAGGGCGCGCCCGGCGCCTCGGAGCCGACCCACGTGTCGTCGCCGGCGGTGACCATGGTGATCTTGGCGAGGCTCGCGCGCGACAGCCCGACGTCGACCTTCTGCCCCGACACGGGGGGCGGCAGGGGCGCGGCGGGAGGCGGCGCCACAGGGAGCCACACGGGGTCGAGCTTGGCCCGGACCGCCCCCGTGCCGAGCACGACGGCCGCGCCCGGAGGCGTGGCGCGCGTGCGGAGAAGGCACGTCGAGGGGCTCGGTGGGACGAGGCGTCCGTCGGCCCCTGTCGCCGTGAGCATCCCGCCGGGCGAGAGGGGGCACGGCCACACGCTCCGCGAAGGTGAGCGCCTCGAGGGAACGAACCCGCGCGCGAACGGCGGTGCGGGCGTCGGCGGAGCTGCCACCCGGGTGCCCGATGACACCACACACGTCGAACGACAGGTGCTCGCCATTCATTCCGACGACGTTCGTGACGACCGCGTTCGCCCCCGCCGCATACCGAGCTTCGGCAAACGTGGCCTCGGCCTCGGCGGACGAGAGCCTGGGCGGGGAGCGAAGATTCCCCCCATGGGGAGCTGCGCGACCTCTTTCGGGAGCATTCCCGTCGGTCCCATGAGGGTGATGACCAAGGTCTCGTGCGAGCCCCCGCGGCTCTCGGGGACGAGGGGCATCGTGAACGCGCCGACGGTGCGATAGCGAAGGAGCGCGTTGCCGAGGTTCGGAAAGACCCAATAGGAGCTTCCCTTTTTCGCGGAGAACGCGGCGGGGAGCGCTCCCCCGAGGGCCTTCACCGTGTCGGCGAGGGTCGCGTCCGTGGCGTCGACGACGCGGATCGACGAGGGTTCGGGCGCCGCGCACGGCACCCGGGGAGAGCTCCCGCCCTCGATGCCCTCGAGCGAGTGTATCCCGGGGCGAAGCAGCTCCTCTTGGCTCGGGGTGAGCGGGCGCTCGATCGGGAGGGGCGGCGCCGCCATGAGCTCAGGGTCGAGGAACGTCGTGCAGCGTGGCTTCGAGCTCGCGACACGCGCCGTGACGAGGGCGGGCGCCGTCTCGCGATCGAGCCGTGTCATCCCCGCGCTGGGGATGACATCGATCCCGCAGGGGGTGGTGCCTTCGGGCTTCGGGAGCACGTAGACCTTCCCGGCGCGTTTGGGCCACACGATGACGATGGCCTCGTCCCCCTGGGTGTGCACGACGACCTGCTCGATGGCCGACGTCGGTAGGCTCGGGTCGGCGGAGAGCCCCGCGGCCCACGCCGCGCTCGGTAGGGCGAGGAGAAGGAGCGCCGCGGCCAGGGCGAAACACGAAGGGAGGAGGCGGGGCATGGGGCTCTCGGGGTCGGAGGTCGGAGGTCGAACGGTCGCGGGTCGGAGGTCGCGGAGCGGAGGAGGAACGTCGGCGAGCAGGGGTGCCCCCACCCGCCCGACGCGAAAAAGCCCGTGGCCCTGGCAGTTCCTTGTCGGTTCGAGCCGAGGTCAGAGCCCGGGGAGGACGGTGGGCGCGCCGAGCGGCGCGCGCGGCAGCTTCAGGAGCACATTCTTCGTGGGAAAGCCCGGCTCCCCGGGCTGGCTGCCCGATACCCATTGCCAGACGAAGTCGTCGTTCACCCAGAGCGGGTCGACCGAGGCGTGGTCCGGCTCGGCCGCGACGTCCCACCCCATGCCGTCGCTTACACGAATGAGCCGAAAGCTCGTGTAGCTTGCGCCGCGGGCGAGGATCATTCCGGCGTTGAAGACGAAAGGGTACGCGGTGGGGAGCCTCGCCACGGCCCGACGCTGGAGGCTGGCGGCTGTCGTGGCGAACGGGGCCGTCCACAGGGTCGCGACCTCAGTGGTTTTGTCGAGCTCGAGCCAAGCCATGGCATAACCCGCACGTTGGTCGAAGTCGACGGAGACGACCTCGTTCCCAGGCTGTGGATTCACAACGAGCTCCGCCGAGCCTCCGGTCGCCGGCATGAAATACAGGGACTCGTCGGCAGTCGCGAAGTACCCTCCGGGCACCGGGATCGGGCGCAATGCCGGCTTGGTGTAGCCCGGGAATCCTGGGATAACCTGTCCGTCCGACAGGCGAAGCGCCGAGACGTAGTTCGCGATGCCCCCCGCGTTGTGCTCAAGGGTCACGATACCATCGCCGCGAAGCATTCCTTGGACAACGCTTCGAGAGGCAAGCGGTTGCGTGATGTCCTGCACACCAATCCCACCGTCAGGCATCCCAGACAGTACAAAGCGTCTGGAAGCCGCATTGTTGCCGTAGAATACCGTTGCACTCATTCCGAACGGCGTGGCCGACATCTTGGAGACTGCGCAGGTAAGGGTATCCGCATCCAGT
This sequence comes from Myxococcales bacterium, assembly GCA_016712525.1. NCBI lineage: Bacteria > Pseudomonadati > Myxococcota > Myxococcia > Myxococcales > Myxococcales bacterium. The sequence continues at coordinate 1,972,651 of JADJQX010000001.1, read as the reverse complement.
CCGAACACGGCAAGGCGCGCCTCGCCTTCGAGTGCTTGTACGATCCCCACGCGCTCCGGTCGACCGCGTGTGGCCCGAACGTACGAGAGTACAACGCCTTTGGAGTCCTCGAACACGCCTCCCAGGTGACTCTGAACGAACGCGAAGTTGTCGGGTCCTGTCCAACTAGGAACAAAGACCGTGCACGCAGGCCTTCCAGAGGTACATGGGGTCCAGGCGAACGGCTCGACGCTGCGCCGCGGGTCCACGGCGAGCCGAACGGCACAGTTGGCCGGCAGGCCTTCGATTGGGCGCCATTCGCCAGGAAACGGTATCTCAGCGTCGGGCACAGCAACGTCGAAGGGATCAGCTTCCCCGGCATCTGGCCGCGCGTCGCGCACAGGGGACCTTGCGTCGCTGGCGTCCCCCACCGCGACGTCGCTGACTGGCCCGGGGGTGCTCTCCCCGCCGCACGACGCGCTGACCACGCCCACGAGAGCGACGCCCACCGCGCCGAGCACGAGCGCCGCAAGCGCCCGCTTCACTGAAAGAGCGTGGTCCATCCGGTGCCTTGAGGAGGATGGTACACGATGTCGGGCTCCCCCATTCCACGCTCCCGAAGAGCTTCGACATCGGGCGGTGGGGCGCTGGCCCGGAAGGCCGGACCAGGCGTCGCGGTCTCGAGCCGTCGTGGGAGCGAGGCGAAAGCGTCCACGGTCGTCCTCGGCTCGCGCCGTCACGAGCGGGCTTCACGGCCGCACGACCGCGGAAACACCAATTCTGACCTCGAAACGCGGCCTTCCATGCGCCGAAGGACCGATTTTGACCTCATTCTCGGAGCTGCCGCGCGTGGAAGGACCGATTCTGACCTCATTCTCGGAGCTTCCGCGTCCGGCAGGGGCGATTCTGACCTCATTCTCGCTGCTGCCACGCCCGGCAGGCCGCGTTTCGACCGAAATATCGCTGCTTCCGCGCTCTTTTTGGCCCGAAGGCAAGGAAACGTCGGCATTGCGCCTCGCCGCGAGGGGCACGCGACGCGGGACGGCCGCTGTGCCAGGTGTACGTGTCTCACATTCGACCTTGCACGGGATGAGCGCGTCGCCGAAACTCTCGCGCAAAGGAGGGGTCTCATGCAGCTCCCGAAAGACTCGGCCCACCACACCAGCATCGTTCGTTTTGTCCGATACCTCGCCCGCAAGCTGAAACGCGCGGGGCACAACGCTCTCGCGAAGGACACCACCGCCGCAGCGCACAAGCTGCGGGAAGCGGGCCGCGCCTGGGAAGACACGGACGACGCCGTTCAGGACGCGCTCGCCGATCGAGACGGCGCCGACGACGACCTCGACGGGGTCGCCCAGTCCGTGCGTGCGACGCTCGCCGGACGTGGCGCCTCGGCGAGCAAAGAGGAGCCGTACACGCGCATCTTCCACGACGGTATCGGCTACTACACGGCCGCCCCCCTCGCCGAAGAAGAGACCCGCTACGAAGAGCTCTCCGAGCGCATCACGAAGCATCTGCCCGCGAACGACTCGGTGAGAAAGACGGCTCCCGCCGCCATCAAGAAACACCTCGCCGAGTTCAAGGCCGCAGCAAGCGCCCTCGACAAGGCCGAGCGCGCCCGGGGGAGCGCGCGCACCGATCTCGAGCACACGAAGCGCGACACCATTCGCCTCGTCGAGAAGGTGTACGGCGCGCTGCTCACGGAGCACGGAAAGGGCAAAGCCGAGACGTTCTTCCAGAAGTCCGCGAAGAGCGGGAAGAGCAAAGACGACGCCGAGCCCATGCCCGCTCCGGAGGAGTGAGGGAGGCGCGTGGCATGCCGCGCTCGATCCCGTTCGAAACGGTGTCGAGCGCGCTCGACCTGCCGGCAAGCCGCCTCGCGTCGCTTGGTGCGCACCGCCGAGAGAAGCTGCCCAGGCGACCTCTCGGCGCGGCCTTGGGCGCGTTCGGCAACGGGATCGTCGAGCGCCGAGCCCTACCCGCGACCTGTGACATTACCCTACCACGCGGCGCGGCGTGTGCACGGGGCTGTCGTGGTGGACGTAAGCGTGGGGACGTGGCGCGCGGGCCGCTCGTGAGGTATTGTCGCCTCATGCCTCAGGTAGGGGCCCGGTACCCCCGTGACCTGACGGCATGGCCGACGGCCGTACCGGGCGACCGCGCGGCGTCTTCTCTCCGTCGGCGACACCTACGAGCGATAGGCGAGCGATAGGGGAGTCGCACCACGATGCCCGGTCCGCGCGCTCACGGTCGTGGCGCAGATAGCGAGCGCCGCACGCTTCCCGCGGGGCGCGTTCCCCCGTAGCCTCGCAGCCCTCCATGGACTTCGCGGCCTTCATCGCCCGGTACGCCGACTCGGTCGGCGAGCGCGCCAACAAAGATAGCTACCTCAAGGACCTCTGCACCGTCCTCGGGTTGCCCCACCCCGAGCCCTCCACGGGCGACGCCGCGCGCGACGCGTACGTCTTCGAGAAGGACGCGAAGCTCTCGCGCGAGGGGGCGTCGGCCACCACGAAGAAAATCGACCTGTACAAGGCGGGCTGCTTCATCCTCGAGGCAAAACAAGGCTCGAACGAGAGCGCGAAGAAGCTCGGCACCGCGCGGCGAGGGACGCCGGCGTGGAACATCGCGATGAACGACGCGTACGGCCAGGCGCTCGGGTACGCGCGCGCCTTCGCCAAGCCCGTGCCGTTTCTGATCGTGGCCGACCTCGGGCACTGCTTCGACCTGTATGCCGCGTTCGACGGCTCGTGGGACTATCGCCCCTTCCCGAACCCGCAATCTTCTCGAATCTACGTTACCGACCTCGAGAAGCACGCGCCGCTCCTCAAGACGATTTGGACCGACCCGCTCTCGCTCGACCCGGCGAAACAGTCGGCCAAAGTCACGCGCGAAGTGGCCGAGTACCTGGCGAACCTCGCGAAGCTGCTCGAGTCGCAAGGGCACGCGCAAGAGGCGGTCGCGAAGTTCTTGATGCGCTGCCTCTTCACCATGTTCGCGGAGGACGTGGGCCTCTTGCCGAAGGAGGCGTTCACCAAAGCCCTTCGCGAGTACTGGGAGCCGAACCCGCCGAGCTTCGTCATGGGGGTCGAGACGCTCTGGCGCACCATGAACGATGGCGGTGGCCTCATGACGGGGGAAAAGATCCTCAAGTTCAACGGCGGCCTCTTTCGGGCGCCCTCGGCGTTAGCGCGGGCGTCGAGTCAGGGAACGACGACCTCGCCCGAGAACAGCCTCATCGCCGGGACGAGCTCCCTCTCGTGCTGCTCGACGAAGTTCGGCACCCACGCCTCCGACCGTCCCGCGGCTTTCGGATCGTCCTCCAGGAGCCCCGCCGTACCGTAATGCTTCGCTAACTCCGGTATGCCTGCGAGCGTGCCACCGTGACCGTACGGCGCGGTCGCGGTGACCCCGCGCAACGGGGGGGTCCGAAAGCTCCCCTCGAGCTCACGAAGGTCGGTCGGAAGCACGAGCTCGGGGAACGGGCCGTCCGCGTACTCGGGCTTACGCAGCTCGTGAACGAGCAGCGACGGCAACCCCACCGACGCCCCCAGATCGGGCTTGCCGTCCTTGCGCCCGGTGGCGAAGCGAATGTTGTGGAACGCGTCGTCGGTGAGGCGCGGACCGTAATGGCATTGCGCGCACCCGGCCGTGAAGAACGTGTGGAGCCCGACCTTCTCCTCGACCGTCAGCGCCGCGAGATCGCCGCCGATGTACCGGTCGAGCGCGTTCGGCTTCGCGCTCAAGGTGCGTTCGAACGCCTCGATCACCTTCGCGACGCGCACGAAGATGGCCGTCACGGCCGCCTTGTCTTCGGATCGCATCGTGTCCCAGCTCGCGTCGCCAGGCTTGCCCGCTGGCGGAAAGCGAGTCGCGTCGTCGAGCGGCGGGAGCGGCGAAGCAGGGAAGATCGCCTCGTAGCGCGCGCGGTACGTCGTGAAGACGCGATGAGCGACGTGGAGCCGCGTGGAGCCCATCTCGGCGGCGTTTTCGATGGGGCCCGTGGCCTGCAACCAAAGGGTGTCGGCGCGCCCGTCCCAAAACTGGAACCGTGCGTGCGACGCGTAGAGGATGCTCGGCGTGTTCCGATCGCCCTCCGCGACGCCGACCCCCTTCGGTCGGCCGTCCGCGAAGCCCTTGTCGGGTGCATGGCAGGTCGCACACGAGACCGCCCCACCTGGCGAGAGACGAGCGTCGGAGAACAAGTCTTTCCCGAGCGCAGCGGCGGCGGGGAGATCCGCGACGGCGTTCGTCGCGTCCTTCGGCGCCGGTCCGGGGAGCACCATGTCGTGGAGCATGTCCCAGTGGTTGCTAGGGAAGTACTCGTCCTCGTACTTGATCGGATCGTGCTTCGGAGGCAGCTGCCCATCGAGCACCGCGAGCTCGCGGCGCAGGGTGCTCGCGAGGGTCTCGGGCTCCGGGTCCGCGAGGAAGCGGCGGATCACCATCGTTCGCGTATCGACGATGACGTAGAACGGCAGCCGCCGGTCGCCGAGGCCGACGCTCTGCAACGTGTAGTCGGGGTCGGCGGCGACGATGCTCGCGTGCTCGCCGAGCTCCTTCGCCGCACGCTCCACGTCGCGCGACGTTCGAACCAGCACGTTGTTCTTGTCCGAAATCACGAGGTCGACGAGGTCGGCGCGATCGGCGAGGTCGGCAGGCACCACGTCCTTCGTGTGCGCCTGGCTCCACAGGCACGTCCCACAGAACGAGGCCGTCTCGCGCAGGATCAAGAGGTGCGAGCGGGGCGCGCAAGGGTCGAAGCGGCTCGCGAACGCGAAGGCTCCGCCTCCGAGCTTCGGGAGCTCGAGCGGCGGCATCGTGCCGAACAGGTCGACCTTGGTGTCCGTTGGGTAGGGCGAAGGCTTGCCGTCGATGCAGAGCGACTTGGGTGCGGTCTTTCCTCCGTCGCGCGCCGCGTCGGCGCCCGCGTCCGCGCCCGTCTCGACGACGCCGCTCGACGAGCACGCGCCGAGCGCCTCCGTCGCGAGACCGAGCGTGAGCACGAGCACGAAGAGCTGCGATCGGTGAACGGTCGAGGGGCGCATGATCACCTTGGTGGCGGGGAACACGAGACGCTCAAGGGGGAGCCTCGAGGGACGACGAGGCTCCGCACGAGCCGCGCGCTGCACACGGACACGAGCCGAGCGAGCGCTTGGTGGTGCCGCAGTGAGCCTCGATCAAGGCGCGCAGCGCGACGCGCGCACGGAACAAGCGAACTGTGAGGGCGTTCACGGAGAGCCCGAGCGCGCGCGCGACGGCCACGGGCGGCTCGCCCGCTTCGTCGACCCGGAGGACGACCTCGCTGTACGCGGGACGCAGTCCGGCGACCTGGCTACGTGCGCACACGCAGAGCGCCGTCGCCGTCGGTGGACAGGCGATGCGCTCGAGGACGACCTCGGTGTCTGTTCGCCGCTGCGCGCGATGCGCGATGCGCACGCCGTCTTGAGCCTGGCGCTCGACGATCCTCGCCAACCAGGCCGCCGTGCGCCGCTCGTCGCGGAGCTCGTCCGAGTGGAGCAGCGCCTTCAAGACGGCGTCGTGAACGGCGTCCTCGGCGTCGGGTCGCGAGCCTGTCAGGCGCCACGCGCGGGCCACGAGGGCGGCTCGGTCGGCCGCGGCGATGCTCCGAAGCGCCGGAGGGGCCTGCCGCTGAGCGACCAGCGACCCTTCCGGCCGACGTCGCAGGATGTTCCTCGTTTCGCCCATGCAACAATTGCCAAACTGATGAAGTGTTCGGGTGCGATCGGGCACGCGCCCGACCCTATCCGTCTATGGGATCCGCTTCGGCGACGCTTGAACGGCGCGGTCGATTTCGACCTCCAGAAACGACACCCGCTCCGAGAGCCACGAGGGGGCGACCCCTAGGGCGGCCCGAAACGTTCGAGAGAGGTGGCTCGCGTCGGCGAACCCGGCGGCGAGCGCCGCCTCGGTGAGCGACTTCCCCGCGTAGCGGGCTCGCATCGCCACGCGCATTCGCGTCCAACGTACGAGGGCGCGATACGGCAACCCGAGCTCACGCGAGACGCGATGCGTGACACGCGTCGGCGAGAGGGAGACCGCGCGCGCGACGTCGACGAGCCCCATGCTCTCGCCGGACAGCGCGGCGCGCTCGACGACCGCGAGCACGGTCGACACCTCTTCCGAAGGACCGCCATCGGGACCCCCTACGTCGAGCGCTTCGAGCCACTCGCGCGTCGCCCGCGCAACATCGACGGCGGTGGGGGTCGGCGGCGCGACGGCGCGGATCGCGCGACGATGCGCGTCGCTGAGGGGAGCGCCCGCAAGCGCATCGAGGCGTCGACCGCGCGGTCCATCTCTGTCGACGAGCAGAATCGCGACCGCGGAGTCGGCCTCGAGCCTGTGCGGGGCACCGGAGGGAATGAGCGCGATCTCGGCGAAGCGCGGGAGCGTGCCGGCGGTGCGGGGCTCGAAGCTCGACTTCGCGGAGACGACGAGCTGAACGGCCCGATGAGCGTGGAGTGGGGTGACCGCCCGTCGGCCTACGAACACCGCGAAGCCCCGGCCAATCCCGAGCGCTCCCGCGATCTCGGAGTCACGCACGTGCGGGCCTCCTCGGGCGAAGCGCGGGGCGCGCGTCGATACGACCCGTTCCGAAGGATGGGCGTTGGCGGCGACAGAGGAACGACATTCGCGCGGGCCTCGCGCTCTCTCGGGAGCGGTTCGTTGTGCGACGAGGGCTTTCGGTGGTTCGGGGGCGGCGGCTATTTCGCCGCGGGGTACGTGTCGAGGAACCGGAGCCAGGCATCGAGGTCCTCGCGGATGGCCTCCTGCGTCGCGAGGCCACCGGTGGCGGCGTAGAGGATCTCCATCGTGCGGGCGTCGAGATCACCGTTCCAAGGGATGGCGGCCGCATCGAAGAAGACGCCGAACTGCGCGTTGTTCGGATCGAGGACGTGCGAGAAGTTCGACGGGTACGATGTCAGCCATTTGTCGAGGTCGGAGGGCACCGAGGGGGCGCCGCGCTTCGACGTCTCGACGAGGGCGGTGATCCAGCCGATCTTCTTGGTGGTGAACTCGTCGGAGAGAGGGGCCGCCGCTTTCGCCTCTTGGTTGCAGGGTCCACACCAAACGCCGGCAGCTTGGATGTGGATGAGCCGGTAGGCCCTGCCCTCTGGGTCGAAGTAGTCGGCGAGCGAGACCTGCTGGAGCCCCTGCGACTTGTCGCCCTTCGGGTAGCCGTAGAACTTGAAGTTCTTCATCACGTCGCCCGGCGTGCCCGCCGCGGTCTTCTTGTGGGTCGAAGCCTTCGTACCGATGCGTGCGGTCGGATACGGCTTGCCGTACGGGTTGGTCTCCGTGCCGGTGGGGGTGCCCGTTCCCTCCCCTTCAAGGCCCTTGTCTTGCTCGGCCTGCGTCGTCGTCGACGAAGCGCTGCAAGCGGACAGGGCAATGGCGAGGAGCGCCGTACTAACGCGCGGCAACACGCGCGCGAAGGGCGAGTGAACAACCATCGGGAGCCTCGGAGGTGAACGCGCAGCCGCTGGGGCGTACGCAGGTTTCATTTCACTGACGCCGGGCCGGCCGGATTCTTACAGCTTTTTTCAGACTGCCTTCGAGGCTGCACTGACCGCTCGTTTCGAATGGCGACGACGTCGCCGGTCGCGTATACCCGTGAGGCGACCAGGCGCCCCGAGGCGTGGTTTGCGCGACCGGGAGGCTAGCGATGAGACGCTCCGCGATGCTGGGCTCGTTCTTCGGCGGTGCCGTTGCCATGTGTGCCGCCGCCATGGCGAGTGGGTGCTCGCGTAGCGCCGAGGACCGACCGGTTGCCATGACTGGCACCCGCGCCGCCGTCGCTCGGTTCGACGCGATCGCGAGCGCGTTCGCGTGGGGACCCGCTCTTGGACGGAGTTCGTCCGAGCTGTTCGGCCCGCGAACGTTTGCCTACGAGGCACGTGAGGACGCGATCGTGTCCGAGGGCTCGCGCGTGCGCTTCGCGCGCTACGCCGACGGAGCATTGGAGCTCGAGTCGGCGGGGGTCGCGTCGACGGTGCGCATGCTCGGCGTGGCTCATGTCGGTGCCGAGGCCACGCGCGGCCATCTCCTCTACCGGGCCGTCGGCGACGGACGCGACGTCATCGCCCGTCCGATCGAAGGCGGGAGCGAAGACTGGGTGGTCGTCGCGGCCGAGCGCGCGGGCGCGAGCGTCGACTACGAGGTCCGGCTCGGCCGCGGAGTCGCAGGCCTGCGCCTCGTCGCGCGGACCCTCGAGCTCCTCGACGCGGGCGGGGCCCCACGCCTTCGCATGGCGGCGCCCTACCTCGTCGATAGCGCGGGCACAGTGCGGCCCGCTCATGTCGACGTCGTGGGCTGCAATCTCGACCGCTCACCGCGAGCGCCGTTCGGGCGGCCCGTCGTGACCCCGGGCGCCGAGGCGTGTCGCGTCCGGGTCTCGTGGGACCCCTCGAAGCTCGTTTATCCCGCCGTCGTCGATCCGGCGTGGACGAGCACGATGCAGCTCGCCGCCCCTCGCCACGGTCACGTCGCCGTCCTCCTCCCGGGCGCCCCCGATCGCGTTCTCGTCGCAGGTGGCCAGACCACGGATCCCGTTTCGACCTCCATCGAAGTGACGACGGCGGAGATCTGGTCTCAAGGCGCGTGGGCGACTACGGGCTCGCTCGCGACAGCGCGTGACGCCGCAGCCTCGGCTCTGCTCGGCGGCGAGGTACTGGTCTCGGGTGGCCTCACCAACATGGGAATGGACGTGCTCGGGACCGCCGAGATCTACGACCCCGCGACCGGGATGTGGCGCACTACCGGCAGCCTCGCGGTGCCTCGCGCCGGTCACTCCGCGACGCCGCTCGGCGACGGCTCGGTGCTCGTGAGCGCGGGCTACGACAACTCGGGCGACCACTTCCGCGAGGCCGAGCGCTACGACCCTGCCCTCGGCATGTTCGTGCCCGCCGGCAAGATCAACACGACTCGCTACTTCCAGACTGCCGTCGCGCTCTCGGGCGGGCGTGTCCTCGTGGGCGGAGGCACCGACCCGGAGAGCGGCGCGCTCGCGTCCCTCGAGCTCTACACGTTGGGCACCGGCTGGGCGTCCGCGGCGTCTCTCGCCCCGATGCCGGCGCCGCGCACCCTGCATGCGTCGGCCGTGCTGATGGACGGAACGGTGCTCTTCGCGGGCGGATACAACGCGACCGACGAAGCGCTCGCGCGTGTGGACCGCTACGATCCGAGCACCAACACGTGGACGACGGTCGGTCCGATGGCGCGCGCGCGGTTCGACCTCGCGTCGGCTCCCCTGCCCGACGGCCGCGTGCTCTTCGTCGCGGGCCAATCGTTGGTGGAGGGGTTCTCCGACGGCGAGCTCTTCGATCCGGCGACCCTCTCGTTCCAGAGGTTTCGGGGTGCTGCGCTGCGGGCGTACGGGCACACGGCGACCGCGCTGTCGGACGGCCGGGCGATCGCGGTCGGTGGACGTAACCCTGGTCCTATCCTCGTCGCGAGCGCGGAGATCTTCGACCCGGCGTTGCCTACGATCGACGCGGGACCCGAGGACGCAGGGAGCGACGCCCAGGGCGACGCGGCCATCGAAGCCGACAGCGCGGTTGCCGATGCCGGAGCGCTACCCGACGCGGCTGCGCGACCCGATGCATCCCCGGCTCCGTCAGGCACCGCGAACGACGCAGGGTCGCTGCCGCCCGGCCAGACGACGGACGCAGCACTTTCGGAACTGCAGCCCCTGGATGGGACGGACCTCGCAGGTGGTGGGTGCGGTATCTCGGGAGGCGCCGGCGGTACGTGGTGGGCAACGGTCAGCGCGCTCCTCGTGCTCGGTGCGCTTAGGCGGTCGCGAAGGCGACCGTAGACCCGGATAGACATGAGGCTGGCGCGACGACGTCAGTTATCACCGAAGCTCATCGGCGCCGCGGCTTCGGCCGTCTTGGCGTCGAGAGCCTCGATGGTGATGCACGCGCTGTTCTCGGTGGTGTACGTGCACCGAAGCACGGCGTACTTGCCGCAGCCCCGGTAGAGCTCGAACTGCGGCCGGATGTTGCCGTAGCGGTGAGGGGAGCGAAGACGGCATCGAGTGACGCGCACTGGAGCGCCGTCTTCGCCTCGCTGGCCCGACCGTTCCCGACACCGCTGCGCACGACGGAAGCCACGCTCCGACCGCGAAGAGCGCAAAGCGGGTGCGCATCGCCCCGTCCCACGCCGAGCATCACGGGTTCCCTGGGCGCAGCGAGGGAGGCGGCCGTAGCGAGGGGGTCCCCTCCTCCACCTTCGGCGCGAGCCACGCATAGACCACCGGCAGAACCACGAGCGTCAACAACGTCGCGCTCACAAGCCCTCCGATCACCACCGTCGCGAGCGGCCGCTGCACCTCCGACCCGGGGGCCGTCGAGATGGCCATCGGGATGAACCCGAGCGACGCGACGAGCGCGGTCGTGAGCACGGGCCGAAGGCGGAGCTCCGTGGCCTCTCGGATCGCCTCGAGGTGCGACTTGCCCGCCGCCTCGAGATCTCGCGCGAACGACACCAGCACGAGCCCGTTGAGCACCGCGACGCCGAAGAGCGCGATGAAACCGACCCCGGCCGAGATCGAGAATGGAATCCCGCGCAGCGCGAGCGCGATCACACCTCCCACGGCGGCGAAGGGCACGTTCAAGAACATCAGCGCAGCGAGCCTGCCCGAGCGAAACGCGAGCCACAGCAAGAACCCGATGAGCCCGAGCGCGATCGGGACGACCACCATCAAGCGGCCGCGCGCTTCCTCGTAGTGCTCGAACTGCCCGCCCCACTCGGCGCGATAGCCGGTCGGGAGCTTCTGCGCCTTCTCGACCGCGGCGCGCGCTTCGGCAACGACGGTCGTGAGGTCGCGCCCGCGGACGTTGAACTCGACGGTCAGACGCCGCGACTGGCTCGCGCGGCTAACCTGCGCCGGGCCCGTCACGAAGGTGACGTCGGCCACGTCGCCGAGGGGGACGACCTGGCCCGTGACCGCGCGCAGCGGGAGCCCACGGAGCGGCTCGACGTCGCCGTCGTAGCCGTGGCGGGTCTTCACCACCATCGAGAAGCGGCGCTCCCCCTCGAGCACCTCCCCGACCGGGTGACCTACCGAGAGCGTCTCGGTGAGCTGGTTCACGTCGTCGACCGTGAGGCCGTAGCGCGCGAGCTTGCGGCGATCGGGGACGATGCGCAGGTAGCGCAGGCCCGCCACCTGCTCGACGCGCACGTCGGCGGCGCCGTCGATGCCTCGGATGGCCTTCGCTGCGGCTTCGCCTACGCGCGCGAGCTCGTCGAGATCGGGACCGTAGAGGAGGAGCGCCACGTCCGAACGCACGCCCGCGACGAGCTCGTTCGTTCGCATCTGGATCGGCTGGGAGACACCGCCGGCGATCTCGGGGACCTCCTTCTCGACGACCTCGGCGATCTCCTTCGAGAGCGCCTCGCGGCTGAGCCCCTTCCGCCACTCGCTGCGCTCTTTGAGTGACACGTACACGTCGGACTGCTCGACGCCCATCGGATCGGTCGCGACCTCGGGTGCTCCCGCGCGCGCGACGACGTGGCTCACCTCGGGGATCTTCAAGAGCGCGCGCTGCAGCTCGAGGTCCGTGCGAACCGTCTCGGTTAGCGCGGCGCCCGGGAGCCTCCGCGCCTCGACGAGCATGTCGCCCTCGTCGAGCTGGGGAATGAACTCCGCCCCGAGCCGAGTGCCACACGCGACCGCGATCGCCAACACCGCCACGGCGCCGCCGACCGCGAAGGCGCGACGCTTGAACGCCTGGCCGAGGACCGGGACGAACGCGGCGTGAATCTTCCGGAGGAGCCACGTCTCGTGGTGCTCCTTGCGTGGCACGAGCACCATGCTGGTGAGGACCGGCACGACGGTGAGCGAGAGTACGAACGCCCCGGCGAGCGCGAGGAGCACGGTCGTCGCCATCGGCCGGAACATCTTGCCCTCGATACCCGTGAGCGCGAGCAAGGGCAGGTACACGATCGTCAAGATCGCTTCGCCGAAGAGGCTCGCGGATCGCACCTCGAGGGTCGCCGTCTCGACGACGAGCGTGCGCTCCTCGTCGGTGAGATCACGGCCACGTTGCTGCCGCGCCTCCGACAGCCGCCGCTCCGCGTTCTCGACGATGATGACGGCGCCGTCGACGAGGAGCCCGAAGTCGATCGCGCCGAGGCTCATGAGGTTTCCGGAGAGCCCGAACGCGTTCATGGCCGTGACGGCAAAGAGGAGGGAGAGCGGAATGACGACCGCCACCACCAGCCCCGCGCGCAAGTCGCCGAGCAGAACCAGCAGCACGACGATCACGAGCACGGCGCCTTCGACGAGGTTCTTGCCCACGGTGCGCGTCGTGCGGTTGACGAGCACCGAGCGGTCGTAAAACGGAACGAGCTTGGTCCCCGGAGGGAGCGAGGGCTCGATCGCCGCGAGCTTCGCCTTCACCGCCGCGGTGACCGTGCGCGAGTTCTCGCCGAGGAGCATCATCGCGACACCGAGCACGGTCTCGCCCTTGCCGTCGCGCGTGGCGGCGCCGCGTCGAAGCCGGCCGCCGAAGTGCACGTCGGCGACCGATGCGAGGGTAATCGGCACGCCCTCGTGGGTGGCCGCGATGACGACGTTCCGGAGGTCGTCGAGGCTGCGCACGAGGCCGTCGGTCCCGATGACGACGTGCTCGCGATTGGCTTCGAGGTAGCCACCGCCCGCGTTGGCGTTCGCTTTCTGGAGGGCCTCGATGACCTGCGCCGTCGACAGCCCCGCGGCCTGCATGCGGCCCGGATCGAGCTCGATTTGATATTGGCGGTCCTCGCCCCCGAAGCTGTTCACCTCGACGATGCCGGGCACGGTCCGCAGCGCGGGCGCCACTTGCCAGTCGAGGACCTCCTCCTTCTGCATCAACGTGAGCGCGTCGTTCTCGACGGTAAACTGGAAGATCTCCCCGAGCCCGCCCGAGTTCGGGCCCATCTCGGGCCGGCCGTAGCCAGCCGGGATCGCCTCCTGCGCCTCGCGCATGCGTTCGTTCACCTGCTGGCGAGCGAAGTAGATATCGGTCCCGTCCTGGAAGACGACGGTCACGACCGAGAGGCCGTACTTCGAGACGGAGCGCACCTCGGTCGCCTTCGGGATCCCAGCGAGCGCCCGCTCGACTGGGATCGTCACGATCTTCTCGATCTCCGTCGGACCGAGGGCGGGCGATGCGGTGATGATCTGGACCTGAACGTTGGTGATGTCGGGAACGGCGTCGACCGGGAGAGTGACGGCCGCGCGCACGCCGATGGCGATGAACAGCAGCGACGCCAACAGAACCACGGCGCGGTTCCTCAGCGCGAACGCGACGATGAAGGAGAGGACCGCCATGTCAGTCGTCCTCCGCCATCGAGCCCTTGAGGAGCACGCTCTTGAGGGTGAACACGCCCGCGACGACCACCGCCTCGCCCTCTCGGAGCCCCCCGAGCACCTGCACCTTGCCTGGTGCCGAGAGCCCGAGGGTCACGTCGTGCCGCGTGTACGAGCCGGGGCTGTCCTCCACGAAGACGACCGACTTCCCCGCGACGTCGACGACCGCAGAGCGCGCCACGACGAGCACCGGCTCGGCGGCGGCGAGCTCCGGTATCGCGACGAGCCCCTTGCCGAAGAGCCCGAGGCGGAGGTTGCCCGACGGGTTCTCGAGGCGGATGCGCGCGACCACCGTTCGCGCGCCGGGATCGACCTTTTGACCTATCGCCTCGACGACGCCGGGCACGGTGGTCCGCGGGAACGCATTGAGGACGACGTCGGCCTTGGCGCCGACGGTCAGCGACGAGAGATCTTGCTCGAAGACGCGACCCAGGAACCACACCTGAGCGAGGTCGGTGATCTGGCCCAGCACCTGTTCGGGCGCGACGGGCTGACCGACGACGGCGTCGCGCGCGACGACCGAGCCCGCGACCGGCGCCCGAAGCGCGAGGAGCACGCCCCCCTCGCCTCCTCCCGCGCCGAGGCCGGAAAGCTCGACAGCGAGAGCGCGCGACTCCGCATCGCGGGCGTCGGCCTCGGCCTTCGCATCGAGATACGACTGCTCCGACGTCATCTTCGACTCGAACAGACCCTTGAGGCGTGCCTCGTTGGCGCGCGCCGCCTTCGCCTTCGCCGTGGCGGAGAGGAGAGCCCCGCGCGCACGGCCGAGGTCTGGCACACGAAGCTCGGCCAGCACGTCGCCCTTTTTCACGACCGCTCCCTCGCGCATCGCCACCCGCTCGAGGCGACCGGCGACGGGGGACGACACCTTCGCCGTTCGGTCGGGGTCGGCCACGATTTCACCCGAGAGCGTGAGCGTCTTGGCGAGCGTCTCCTTCTTGGCGGGCTCGGATCGAATTCCGGCGCGTGCGCGTGGCTCGGGGTCGAGCTTCACCACCTTGGGGAGCTCGTCGTGCTCGGCCTCGCCGCCGTCCTCGGTCGCGCGCGGCTCATCGGCCTTCTCGGGGGCGCTCTTGCCTTTGCACGCGGGGAGCGCGACGAAAGCGAGAGCCAACGTGGTCACGAGCACGCGTACTGCACGGTTCATCGAGCACCTCGATCGAGAGGAGCGCCGCGGAGCGCGGCGAGCTTGACGGACGCGAGGCAGGCCTCGCGCTTGGCGGCGATACGCTGGCCGAGCATCTCGGTGAGCGCGTCCTGGGCGACGAACGCTTCGCGGGCTTGGAGGCGGCCCTTCTCTACCTCCTCGGCGAGCTTCCCGAGGCTGGCTTCGGCGCGGGAAGCGCGCGCGTCGTCGATGCTGGCCGCCGCCCGCGCGAGCGCCTCCGTCTCGGCCTGCTGGGCGTCCGCTTCGCGCGAGAGCCCGGCGCGCTTCGCTTCAGCCTCCGCGCGGGTGGCGTCGGCCTCGGCGCGGACCACGGCGATATCGCTCGCGCGCGACCGTCCTAGCGGCTCGGGCAGCGGAATCGGGACCGACAGCCCGGCCCCGAGGACGCGTTCGCGGAAGCCGTCGCTCTGCGCGAAGACCGACACCGTCACGTTCGGCATACGCGACCGGTTGAGGACGCTGGCCTGCGCATCGAGTGCGACAGCCTCCTTCTGGAGCGCGAGCACCTGAGCGCCCGGCTGTTGCCGCGCCGGCGATACCAGCGGCTCGAGCTTCCCATCGACGACGATCGCGGTCTGGCCAACGAGCCGGGAGAGCCTCACCTCGGCCGCCGCGGCCTTGCCCTCGGTCACCATCCGCGACTGCGTGCGCTTCTGCGCCTGCGCTTCGGCCACGTCGGCGTCGAGCTCGGATCCCGCGCCCGCTTTCGCCTGCGCCCTCGCCACGTCGGCGACGCGCGTCGCGAGCGTTTCCACGCGCCGCAGGAGCGCGACCTCCTCGCGCGCGGCGAGAACCTCGAAGTAGGCCGTGAGCGCGTCCGCGGCGATGTCGCGAGCGACGACGACCTTCGTGGCCTCGCTCGCTCCGACCCGTGCCTCCGCCTCCCGGCCCCGCGCGCCGCGCTGGCCGCCGATCTCGATCTCCTGCCCGAGCTGCGCATACGCGTTGAACGCCGAGTCTTCCGCGGAGCGCCGGCCGGCGAAGGAGAGCCCGAGGGTCGGGTTCGAGGGCAGGAGCACACGCGCGCGCCCGATCTCGGCCTGGCGCGCCGTGACGGTGAGAGCGGCGGCGCGCACGTCCGGGCTCGCGGCGACGGCGCACGGCCCCACGTTTTCGCGGGTCAGCGTGGCGCACGCGGTCTCGGCCCGGGCTCGGGTCGCGAAGAGGAGAAACGCGGAAATGAGGATGGCGGCGGGGAGCGGCTTCATGGTGCTCGCGTTCGAGGAGGCGGGTTCTATAGCGATGACGTCGGAGGGGCCGGATCCTTACCGACTACCGACCGTGCGCGACACGTCGCGACCCTAGTCGGTGGCCCATCGCCACCGGAGCCCGAGCTCCGTAAAGTCGCTGTCCAGCAGGCCGAGATCGTCGGGTTGCCGTCGACTCCGATCCAGGCGTAGTGCGGTTTGCCATAGCCGACCGCGCCGCGCGGCCGGAGGTAGAGGAAGCCGACGTCCAGCGTCGTGCCTACGAAGAGCCGCCGCGAGCCCTCTGCCCAGCTCCGCTTGCTCTCCGGCTCGACGAGCGAGTCGAACGGAGAAGGACGCGGCGTATGGGAGGCCTCGTCGTTGGGCGCTGCGCCATCGGCCCCGTACGCCCCCTCCGCGTGAAGGAGCGCGCTCGCGAGCAGCGCCACGCCCACCAATTGGTGAGCCCGCGCGCTCAAAACGTCCCCGTGAGGCTCGCGCCGTTCGTGGCCGGCGAAAGCTGGACGTCGAACCCGCCGACGGAGGCCGTCGGCCGAAAACCTCGGTAGTGGAGCCATGGCACGAGGAGGCCGAGCGGCCCCCACGACCGAACCGGTGAGCACGTCGGTCGCGTAGTGGTTGTCGCCGACGATGCGGAGTGTCGCTGCGGCGCCGGCTCCGAGGTAGCTCGCCACGCACGTGCTGATGTCGGCGGCGCGGTTTCCGAGGAGCCCGAGGTAGAGGTGGTGGGAGCAGATGAGCCCCGCCGAGGTGAACGCGAACGCGGCGTGACCGCTGAAAAAGCTTCGGTACCGCCCTGTCGTGGTGCAGTCGATGCTGTCCTCCGGCGTTTCGGCGCCGCAGGTGCGCCCGTACGGCCGTTCGCGCGCCGCGATCACGTTGGTGACGCCTTGGAGGGTGCCCGTGATGGCGAGTGCCTCCGCGTCGATGAGCGCGATCTGCCGGGCGACATCGGCGTTACCGCGGAACCACCACGCCGACACGAGCGCGTCGACGAAGAACGGGTACGTGAGGGAGAGCGACAAGAGAACGTCGCTCGTGTCGCGCGCGATGTAGCGCCCCTGCGCGGTCGGAGCGCGTAGCGCGTTCCTGGCCGCCTCGTCGAAGAGCACTCCGCCGTAGCGCCGGTTGCCCTCGATCGGCGGGACGATCGCGGTCGCGAGGGTGGTCGCGCCGCCGAGGAGCATCACGATCGTGTTGACGGCGCCGAACCGCGCGTAGCTTCGGCTCCAGACGAGCTCGGGCAGGTTCTTGCGGAGCTGCTCCCCTCCGAGCGCCACAGAGCCGTCGAACGCCTGGCGCTTTACGGGAGGGGCCGCTTCGTCAGGAGGCGGTCGCGATGGCCTCGGCGCAGGACCGGAGCTGGAGGTGGCTTGGGGGACGGCTCCGTCGGCCCGAGCCCCCACGGCACCGAGCGTGAGAGCCATGGCAAGCAGGACGGCGACGAAAGTGGATGGTGCTCTTCGCAAACGCGGCGCCTCGCTGCACTGACGCGCGCCGTGACCGGGCCTTACGAAGGAATTTCATTTCATCAATTGATAAATCGTGTATGTATGAGGAGATGCCTCGGGACGTTTCCGCACATACAGGGCTATTTTCGACCTGGCGGCACGACCGCTCCCGGCTCGTGAGCCGCGCCCGGCGGCGGGTCGGAAGCACGGCGGACGCGGAGGACGTCGTGCAGGACGCGGCCATCGCCGCGCTCGTCCACGCCGGGGAGCTTCGCGACGGGGGCCGAGCGAACGCGTGGGTCGCGAGGATCGTGGACCGAAAGGCCACCGACGTGGCGCGCGCGCACGGGCGTCAAGAGCGCGTCCGCGGCAATTTCGAGGAAGCGGGCGACGTGATGGCAGAGAGCGCCGGCCCGCCGTGCTTCTGTGTCCGTGTGCAGGCCCGCCGGCTGCGTCCTGTCTATGCCGAGGTGCTCGAGCGGGTCGACGCCCGGGGCGAGAGCATCGCGAGCGTCGCCGCTGCGCTCGGCGTCACGACGAACGCGCTCACCGTGCGCCTGTCGCGCGCGCGCGCCCTGCTCCGCGACACGCTGCGCGCCCACTGCGGCACCACGGCTCCGCAGTCGTGCGCCGACTGCGGCTGCCTCGAGCGCCGGTGCTGCTCGCCGGTGGATCAACCCACGAGCGCCTAGCGCTCTCGCGCCGACGCTTTGCCTCGCGTGTCGCGGTAGGCGAGCAGGCGAAGGGCGTTGATGACCACGATGACGGTGGAACCCTCGTGCAGCGCGACGGCGACGCCGATCTTCGCGAAGCCGAACAATGTGGCCGGGATGAGAAAGGCGACCATCCCGAGGCTCATGAAGAGGTTCTGACGAATGATCGCTCGCGCGCTGCGGCTCAGCCCTACCGCGAACGGGAGAGCGCTGAGATCGTCTGCCATGAGCGCGACGTCGGCCGTCTCGAGCGCGACGTCGGAGCCCCCAGCGCCCATCGCGATCCCTACCGTGGCGTGAGCCATCGCTGGCGCGTCGTTGACGCCGTCGCCCACCATGGCGACCCCCTTCGTCGTCTTCGCGAGCTCGGCGACGACCTTCACCTTGTCCTCGGGCAGCAGATCGCCGCGGACGGAGCGGATCCCGACCGTGGCCGCCACGGCCTCGGCGACGCGCTGGTTGTCGCCGGAGAGCATGAGCGTCTTCGAAACGCCGAGGCTGTGGAGCTCGGCGACGACGCGGGACGCGTTCTCGCGTGGCGTGTCCATGACGCCGACCACGCCCAAGAAACGCTGGCCTGCGCGCACGACCATCAGCGTGCGGCCTTTGCCTTGGAGCGCTTCGACGGTGGAGGCGATCGCGCCCGGAAGCGGAGCGTCCTTGGTGAAGAGGCCGGGCTTGCCGATTTCGACCACTGCGCCGTCGACGGTGGCGCGCACGCCAAACCCGATGATCGCCTCGACCCCTTCGGCCTTCGTCGCTTGGTCCTCCGCCGACAGGCGCGCGGTGGCCCCTTCGACGATCGCACTGGCGAGGGGGTGATCGGAGCTCTTCTCCACCGCGAGCGCGATGCGAAGGAGCTCGCGTTCCTCGATGCCCGCTGCCGGCACGACCTCGGTCAGCTTCGGCCTTCCTTCGGTGAGGGTGCCTGTTTTGTCGAAGGCGACGACGTCGACCGTGCCCAGCGATTCGAGGTGCGCCCCGCCCTTCACGAGCACCCCCGCGCGGGCCGCGCGAGCGACACCGGCGAGCACGGCGGAGGGCGTCGCGATCGCCAACGCGCACGGGCTCGCCGCGACCAGCACGGCCATCGCACGATAGAACGACTTCGCGAACGGCTCGTCCACGACGACCCACGCGAACGCGAGAAGAACGACCCCAATCACGATCGTGGGCACGAAGATGCGCTCGAAGCGGTCGGTGAATCGCTGGGTCGCCGACTTCTGCGTCTCCGCCTCGGCCACCATCTTCACGACCCGCGCGAGGGTGCTGTCGGAGGCGAGCCGCGTCACGACCACGGTGAGCGCCGAGGCGCCGTTGATGGTGCCTGCGAACGCGCGGTGCTCGGGCGGGAGGGCGTTGGGATCTTTCGCGGCCGTCTCGGCGTCCGGAACGGGCCGCTTCTCGACCGGCACGCTCTCGCCCGTGATGGGCGCTTGGTCGATGCTGCTCGAGCCAGCGACCACGAAGCCGTCGGCGGGCACGCGGCTGTTGGGCTTCACGAGCACGCGGTCGCCGACCGCGAGCTTCGCGACGGGAACCTCGGTCTCGGTGCCATCGCTGTCGACCCGGAGGGCCGTCGGTGGCGCGAGCTTCGAGAGCGCGGCGATCGCCTTTCGAGCGCGACCCATCGCGTAGCCCTCGAGCGCGTGCCCGAGGGTGAAGAGGAAGAGCAGGAGCGCCCCCTCGAGCCAGTTGCCGAGCGCCGCTGCTCCGGCCGCCGCGACGAGCATGAGGAAGTCGATCTCGAACTTCTTCGCTCGAAGCGCGACGAAGACTTCCTTAACCGTAAACCACCCGCCGAGCACGTAGGCGGCGACATAGAGCGCGGTGCTCACCCTCGATGACACGTCGACCTTGGAGAGCCCCCAGCCGATGCCGGTGCATAGCCCGGCTCCGAGGCTGAAGGCGAGCTCCGACGCTTCGCCGAAGGGTCCTCCGTGCTTGTGACCGCCGGGACCGTGCGCGTGGCCTTCGTGGTCGCCGCCCGCCTCAACTTCCGCGGAATGGTCGTCGTCGTTCTCGGCATGATCGTGGCCGTGGTCATACCCGTCGCCCTCGGCGTGGGGCTTCTTGGCCGCAGGAGCTGCCTTCGGGACGCGGTCCGACGCGTCAGCCTTGAGGGTGAGGCCGGCCTTTGGGAGCGCGGCGAGCACCGCCTTACGCGTGGTGACTGTGGCATCGAGCTCCACCAGGAGACGCTTCGAGCCGAACGCGACCTTTGCGCTCAGCACGCCCGCGAGCGACGCGATCGCGGCCTCCGCGATCTTCGCTTGGCGTTCGTGGCGGAGCCCTTCGACCTCGACGGAGAGGTGCGCGAAGCGAGCGCCGAGGCTAGCCCCGGAGTTGGAGACGAGGCGGCGCACGTGCTCGAGCCCAATAACCTCCGGATCGAAGTGGAGACACAAAGTCGGCTTGCTGCCAGCCGCGGCGTCGATGTGGATCTTTTCGAGACCTTTGCGCCCTTTCAGCGAAGCGCTGATGCGCTCGACGCAGCGATCGCACGCTGCGACGTCGCTGGGCACGACGAGGTCGACTTCGATCTTTAGCTTTTCCAAATCGCTCTCCCGCGGAGGCCAACGCCGCACTGCTCTACTTCGATGACGACGGCGGCCACGAATTCTTACCGACTTCGCGCGCACGCGGGCGAAGCCGACGGCCACGTAGAGCGATCAGACGGCAGAGCGACGAGGGGCGAGCCCGGCTCATGCGTCGTGCCCTCTTCTGACGTCCGGCCCGGCAAATTCCGGCTCTCTGAGCGGATTGGTGGAAGCGCGGGCGGAGGGACGTTCCTGGGCGTGGCGTTACCTTCTCTCCCTCTCGCGCACACCGCGAGCCTCAAGCCGTGGCGGCCGCGATCTCTTCCTCGGTGAGGCCCGCTTCGCGGAGCACCTCGCGCGTGTGCTCGCCTTGCTTCGGCGGCGCGGTGTGCACCTTGTCGCGCGGGGTGAGCGGGAGGCGCATCTGGGGGAGCTTCTGGCCCTCGTGCTCGATCTCGAAGAAGACGCCGCGCGCGCGGAGGTGCGGGTCTTGGGTGGCCTCTTCGGGGGTGAGCACGGGCTCGAGGCACACGTCCTTGTCGCGTGCGAACGCTACCCATTCGTCGAGCGTGCGCTCCGCGAAGAGGGCCGCGAGCTTCGCCTTGAGCTCGGCTTGGTGGGGGCCCGGCATGAGCGCGCCCATGTCGGCCTCGAGGCCCACGGCGGCGCAGAAGCCCATCCAGAACTTGGGCTCCAAGGCGGCGAGGGTCATCGCGCGGCCGTCTTTGGTGGCGTAGGTGTTGTAGGGGCCGATGCCGCCCGTGAGCGCGTCGTTCCCGCGGTCGGCCTGCTGCCCGGCGAGCTGCGCGCCGAAGCCGAGGCTCGCGAACCCGAGGCTCGTCTCGATCATCGAGACGTCGACGATTTGGCCCTTGCCGGTGCGCTCACGCTCGTAGAGCGCCGACACGATGCCGAGCACGCTGAAGAGGCCGCCGCTCACGTCGGCGAGCTGGAAGCCGGGCACCTGGGGAGGGCCCGAGGCCGGGCCTTGGAAGCCCAAGACGCCGGCGCGCGCGAGGTAGTTGAGGTCGTGGCCGGCGCGCTTCGCGAGGGGCCCGTCTTGGCCGTAGCCGGTGAGCGCGCACACGACGAGGCGCGGGTTCTCGGCGAGGAGCGACGCGTGGGAGAGCCCGAGCTTGTCGAGCACACCGGGGCGGAACTGCTCGAACACGACGTCGTAGCTCTTCACCAGCTTGCGGAACGCGGCCTGCGCGGTGGGCTTCTTGAGGTCGAGCGTGCAGCTCCGTTTGTTGCGGTTCAGGGCCACGAAGAGCGCCGAGTGCTCGCCGATGTGCGGCGGCATGTGGCGGATGTAGTCGCCCCCTTGGGTGTCTTCGAGCTTGTCGACGCGCGCTCCGAGGTCGGCGAGCACGAGCGACGCGAACGGGCCGGGCAAGAGGCGGGTGAGGTCGAGGACCTTGACGTTGGCGAGGGGCTGCATGGGCGATCGTCCTTGGGCGTTCGAGGAGGTCACACGACGAAGCCCCACAAGCGCACAGGCCTGCGGGGCTTCGGGGAGAGGTCACGCCGGGGCGCGACCTACGTCGCTCACTTGTACGAGAAGAGCTTCTGGAGCTTCATCGCGAGCACGTTGTTGCCCGCGACCTTGAGCTTGCCCGCGAAGAAGAGCTGCATGCCGTTGGCCTGCGGGTTCTCGATGAGCTTCTGGAAGTCTTCGGCGGCGATCGTGATGGTGCAGTCGGCGGCCTGGTTGCCGGCAACGCAGGTCGCGCCCGTGGCCGAGACGTCGATGAACCACTCGCCTTCGCCGGTGATGTTCATCTGGTACTTCGCGCCGATCGTCTTCGCGTCGTCGGCGTTCTTGGCCAGCGCCGCCGGGAGCTCCTCGTTGAACAGCTTCTTGATATCGACGGCCATCACGACCTCCGTGCCTTCGTTTTGAGAACAATGCCACGCGAACTGAATCGCGATTCAGTTGGCTACACGCCCCGCGTTCGTCCGTCAAGAGGCGCGGGCTTCGGGCAGAAAAGCCTGGTCACCGGAGGACTCCGTCCTCCGCCCCACGGGCACAGCCCGCTGGGGCCCCACCTCCTGGTTTTGGGTCCCGGCCCAAAACCGACGGCGAAGGCGCCACGCCCATTCGTCGACGGTGGCGCCGCTACGGGCACTCGACGAGGCCGAGGGTGCCTCCCGCGTGCTCGCAGTCGTGGGTGCCGCCGGCCTTGGCCTTGGCGCAGAAGGCCGAGAAGCAGGTGACCTCGGCCGACGAGAACGCCGCGCACCGGGTGAGGCACGAGGCCGTGTCGGTGAAGGGCACCTTGGGTTTGCCGAGGCACGCCTCGACCATGCACCCGCAGTACGCGACACACGCGGGGGTGGCCGCGTCGCTCGCGTCGGAGGCGGACGCGTCTTGCACGGGGGCGCTCGTGTCGACGGACGCGTCGCTCTCGGCGCTGCACACGGCGAGGCATTCGTCCTTTCGTTTCGCGCACGCGACGTCGTCTCCGGCGTGACCGAGGTCGTGGCACTCCTCGGCGAGCGCGCCGGCTTTTCCGTGGCATTTCACGATGGCGGCGCACGCGCCGGTCACGTCGTCTTGGGGGGTCGTTTCGGCCTGGCAGGCGGCCACCACGAGAGCGGCCACGAGGGCCGCGCCGAGCTTCGTCTTGTTCATGGAGAGACCTTCGAGAAAGGGTCTTTGAATTTGGGGTTCTGGAGGAACGCCGTGTCGGTGAGGCTCTCGAGGAACGCGAGGAGGTCCTCGCGCTCGGTCGGAGTGAGCGTGAAGCCGATCAAGAGATCGCTCTTCAGCGGGCTCTTGCTCCCGTCCCCGGCGAAGGGGCCCGTCGGGAGGGTGCGACCTCCCGCGGCGTAGTGATCGAGCACGTCGGAGAGCGTCTTGGCGCTGCCGTCGTGGAAGTAGGGCGCGGTCACGGCGATGTTCCGGAGCGTGGGGGCCCGGAAGCGGCCCATGTGCTCGGGTTTGCCGGTCACGTCGACGAGCCCGCGGTTCGGCTCGGGGTAGGCCCCTTTGCCGTCCACGTTGTAGAGCCCGGTGTTGTGGAACGAGAGCTCGAAGAACGAGCCCTCGGAGACCGCGGAGTCGCTGAAGGCGAAGCCCCCGTGGCAGTGGTAACACTCGACCTTCTCCGAGAAAAAGAGGGCGCCGCCGCGCTTCTGAGACTCGGTGATCGCCGAGGTTTCGCCCCGGAGGTAGCGGTCGTAGGGCGAGTCGCCCGAGACGATCGTGCGCTGG
Source organism: Myxococcales bacterium (assembly GCA_016712525.1). Lineage (NCBI taxonomy): Bacteria > Pseudomonadati > Myxococcota > Myxococcia > Myxococcales > Myxococcales bacterium. The sequence goes on along the minus strand of JADJQX010000001.1, from coordinate 1,948,997 downwards.
AACGAGGCGAGGGCCTTCGTCACGTGATCGAGCGAGATGGCCTTCTCGGCGCCCGGGAAGGCCTTCGCGAAGGCCGCGGGGTACTCGGTGTCGGCGGCGAGCCGCGCGACGAGGGTGGCCTCGTCTTTCAGGCCGAGCTCGACGGGGGCGTCTCCGAACATGGGGACGACGGCCTGCTGTTCGAGCGTGAGCAAGATGGGGTTCGCCCACGTGAGCGCCGCCGCGTAGCCCACGTTGGCGAGCGACATCGCGCCCCGGGGGTGCGCCTCGCCGGTCGAGCCGAGCGAGGTCGCGCGGCCGTCGGTGAAGGCTTTCGCCGGGTCGTGGCACGAGCCACACGATTGTTTTTCGTTCCCCGAGAGCCGGACGTCGAAGAAGAGGCGACGGCCGAGCGCGACCTTCGCTTCGCTCATCGGGTTGTCTTTCGGCACACGCGGGAAGGGAAATCCCTTGGGGAGATCCCACACGTAGGCGGGGGCCTGGGCGTCGGGGGTGGAGCCGTCCGAGGCGGCGTCGGGGACGCTCGGCGCGGGCTTCGTGGAGGCGTCGGGTGCCGGACCGGCGCCGGGTGACGCTTCGGACGAGCACGCGGCGAGCGCGGCCACGACGACCGCGCTCCCCAGCAAAACCAAGCTCTTCGTGCTCATTCGGCCTTGAAGACGGCCTGCGTGCCCGAGGGCAAGCCCGTCGTGAAGTCGAGGCCGAGCTTCGGGAAGACAGGCGAGCACTCCGGGTCGGTCTTGCCCGACATGCAGCCCGGCGGGCCTCCCGCGTTCGCGGTGAGCTCCCCCGCGAGGAGCGGCGCGATGTCGACGACGACCTTCTGCTTCGTCACGTCGAACGCGGCGAGCTCCACGGGCACGCGGTTCGGCCGCGCGCACGACGTGACGGCCGTTCCGTTCGCGGGATCGCCCACGCAGTCGGTGCTGCCGAGGTGGAGGTTGAAGCGCGGGAGCACCACGTCGGCGGCGCCTTTCGGCTGCACGTCGATCTTCATGAAGCGGAAGCCGCCGAGCCAGCTCCAGTGCATCTGCATGGCGTTGAGCGGCGAGGGCTGCGTCGCCGGGTTCAGGTGGTTCTCGGCGAAGGGGATCCCGACGTCGAACGCGAGGCCGACGTACTCGCCCGCCGGGGCCTTGCCCTTGATCTGCGTGTTGGTCTCGGCGTTTCCGTCGGTGCAGGTGCCGGTGCCGTCTTCGAAGTCGAGCAGGGCGACGCCCTTCGCCTGCCACTTGCCGTCGTCGGGCAGGGTGAGGGCGACCTTGGTCCCGTCCTTCTTCACGAGGCGCACGGCGCTCACGAAGAAGCGGAAATCCTTGGGTTCGACGGTGACGGGCGTCGTGCCCATCGTGGGGTACGTGGCCGTGCACGACCACGCCGCCGCGCCGACCTTGGCCGCGAAGGCGACGGTCACGTCGATCGTGGCGGGCTGCGCATCGGCCGCGTCCGGTGCCGGGGCCGCGTCGGGCACCGAGCTCGACGTCGGGGGTGTGGTGGGCGTGGACGTAGGCGTCGCCGTGGGCGTGGGCGACGAGGCATCGGGTGTCGCCGGGGTGTCGTCGCCGCTGCACGCGACGAGGGGAAGGAGGGCAAACGACGAGAGAGCGAGCGCCGAGACGGCGCCCGAGAGGAGACGAGCGGTCATTTGGAAAAACTCCACACGAGCATGGGCGTGCGCCGCGGCGCCGCGCCGAAAAAGGAGCAAAAAGACTCGTTTTTCTCGACGGTTACGAGCGCACGGAGGCGCACGGCATGCGCGGGCATGCACGCGACGCGACGCGGGCTCGAGCCGTCAGCTCGGCAGGCGTGGAGGAGGCGTGGGAGGGCGCGACCTCGGCGCTCCGGCGAGCGCAGGAGGAGGCACGCTCGGGAGCTCGGCGATCGACACGACGACGCTCGGCACGAGCACGGGCGCCGGGAGGACCGCGATCATCTTCGACGCACCGTAGAGGACGTCGTCGTCGCCGCATTTGCCGGAGATGGACTCCGTCGTGAGCGCGAGGTCGCCGTCGCCGTCGGTGTGGCACTTGGCGCAGTGGCAGTCGGAGTGGTCTTTCGGGCAGTGGCAGAGGTGCGTCTCGGGGGCGACCAAGGCCACCCACGCCGGGAGCGCGAAGGAGCTCGCGAGGGGCACCACGAGGGCGAGCACGACCGTACGCAGCATCACGAGAAGCCAAGGCTTTCGGCGCGGCGCGACCATCTACGGCCGATTTAGCACAGGCCTCGGCGGCCGAAACGCCTTCGGCCGCGCAATCGACGCAGTGCGTTCCTCACGAAGGCGCAAGAATCGTCTTCGAGCGGGGCCGGTTTCGAGGGATCATGCAGGCCTGGTGGTTCTTTCGGACGAAGATCGGCGCGCCCGTCGCGGGGCGAGGTGGGCCTTGTGGCTCGTCTCGGCGGCCTTCGTGCCGTCCGCGCTCGGCTGCGCGCAGACGCCGGTCGAGAAGGTGCCGGGCGACACCGACATCGTGTTCACCCGCGTCACGATCGAGCCGAAGCCGGGCACGGCCGACGTGGACACCGGGCCCCTCGTGGGCAAGCTCGGCTCGCGCGTCGCGTCGGCGCTCTACACGCCGCGCAAGTACAACGCGTTCCGTGTGGCCGAGGATCGGCGGCGCATCCAGACCTACCTCGCCACGCTCGGGTACTTCGACGCGGTGGTCGGCGAGCCTACCGTGCGCCTCGACGAGACCCGCAAGAAGGCCACGCTCACCTTCGTGTACGATGCAGGCATACGGTACGGGCTCGCCGACGTGGGGTTCCGAAACCTCCCGAGCGGCGTGTCGCTCGACGCCTACGTGAAGGCCAAGCCGGGCGGCGAGTACGACCTCGAGGTCCTGCGTATCGCCCGCTACGACATGGCCCAGGAGCTCCAGCGCGAGGGCTACGGGCACGCCAAGGTGTACGTGCGGTCGTACCTCGATCGCGCCGAAAAGAAGATTCATGTCGTGTACTTGTGCGACCCGGGGCCGCGGACCCGCGTGGGCACGATCACGATCGACGGGAGCAAGAAGGTCGACGAGGCCGACGTGCGCGAGCGGCTCGGCCTGCGCACGGGAGATCCGTTCTCGCTCGGCGAGAAGGAGCGGGCCGAGAGGGATCTGCTCGACACGGGCGCCTTCACGCAGGTCGTCGTGTCGACGAGCGCCGACGTCGAGCAGTACTTGGGCGACGTGCCCGACTCGGGCGGCGTCGTCCCCGACGAGCGCATCGACGCCGAAGGGAACCTCACCCGCCGCGACGTGCCCGAGACGATCGACCTCGTGGTGCACGTGGACGAAGCCCCGAAGGCGCGCGTGAAGCTGCGCGGCACCGCCGAGCTCGACCCGACGCGCATCGATCTCACGGCGGGCGCCGGCGTCGAGCTGCGCAACGTCTTCGGCTCGCAGCACCACCTCATCGTGCGTGGGCGCGTGGGCTTCGGGTACTTGTACCGCGACGAGACCGACCAGCCCACGGGCCTCTACGGCGACGCCCTCCTCCGCTACGTGAGGCCCGGGCTCGTGGGGCGCACGGGCGACGGGCGTTTCTCGGTCGCCTACAAAGACAAGCTCTACCCCGGCTTCCACCTGCGCGAATTCACGGTGGGGCCCGGCCTCCGCACCACGATCACGAAGGGCGTGTTCGTCGACGTGGACGCCATGTTCCGCGCGGCGGGGCAGATCGACTTCGGCCCGTTCTCGGAGGACGAACGCGCGCGTTTGGCGCTCGCCAAGAAGAACACCTACATCGGCGCCGAGGTGTCGGGCGCCCTCGTGTGGGACGGCAGGAACGATCCCGTGGAGCCCACGAGCGGGCACCTCCTCGCCCTCCGCGCGGCCGCGAGCCCCGTGCCCGGAGAGAACGCGGGCACGTACCTCCAGGTCGCGCCCGAGGCCCGCGGGTTCGTGCCGCTCTCGAGCTCGTTTTCGCTCGCGGGGCGCGCGTCGGCCGGGTGGGTCACGGGGTACGGCAGCTCGGGTGTGCCGCTCGGCCCGCGCCTCTTCGGCGGTGGCGCGTTCGGCATGCGTGGCTTCGGCCGCGATCGTCTGTCCCCGCTCGCGCAGACGTGCGTGCCCGGCGCCCAGCCGAACGACCCGCCGGTGTGCCGCGACGAGGTCGCAGGTGGCCTCTCGCTCGCCGAGGCGTCGCTCGAGCTCCGTTACCTTCCGCCGCTGAAACAAGCGGGGTTCACGATCTTCGTCGACGCGGGCGGCGCGGGCGCACGAGCGAACCCGTTCGCCGACGGGCTCGCCGTGGCGGCCGGCCTCGGGCCACGCCTGCGGCTCTGGTACGTACCGCTCTCGGTCGACGTGAGCTACCGTTTCGTGGAGGCCGGAAAGCTCGCCGAGCGCGGCCTGCTCGTGTTCGCGCGGATCGGGGAGGCGTTCTGAGATGAGTGAGGCACCCGAGACCACGAAGCCCAAGGGCCGCGGCCGCAAGCTCGCGCTGCGCGCCATGGGCGCCATCGTGGCCACGCCCGTGCTGCTCGTGGGGTTCTTGCACACGCCGCCGGGCGAGGCCGTCTTGCGGGCGCGCGTCGAGAAGGTGCTCGGCGAGCGCGTGTCGACGAAGGCCACGGTGGGTGGGCTCACCTTCTCGCTCGCGAAGGGCATCCGCATCGAGAAGGTGACCATCGTCGGAAACGACCAAAAAGACGCCATCACGATCGACTCGATCTTCGTCGACCTGTCGCTCAAGAAGACGTTCGGCGGCGCCCCCACGCTCGAGACCCTCGCCATCCAGGGCGTGAAGGTCGACCTCCGCGGAAAAGAAGACGGCTCGACGAACCTCACCGGCGTCTTCGTGCAGAAGAAGCCCGTCAAACACATCGTCATCGAGAAGGTCGACGTCTCGGGCGTGAGCGTGTCGCTCGCGAAGCCCGACGGCACGAAGCTCGACATCACGGGGCTCGGCCTCGCGGGCCGCGCCGACGTGAAGCCCGAAGAGAAGACCTTCGACGTGGACCTCTCTCTCGTCGTCGACAAGGTCGCGTACGAGAAGCCGGGCACCAAGGTGACCGTCGACAAGCTCTCGACGCAGGCCAAGGTGGGCCTCGTGGCCGGCGCCGGCCCCGTGAGCCTCGGCCCGACGAAGGGGAGCGTCGTGGTCACGCGCGAGGGCAAGGCGCCCTACCCCGTCGCCCTCGCGCTCCCGCCCGTGAAGCTCGGGCTCAAGCCGGGCGAGCTGACGGTCGCCACCGAAGCCCTCGAGATCGCTGCCATTTCTCTCGCCGTGGCGAAGGCCGAGGTGCGGCGCACGCCGGCGGGCGAGCTCTCGGGAAACCAGCTCGTCGACCTCGCGAAGCTCACGGTCTCGGCCGAGCAGGCCAACGTGCTCGCGGGCAAGAAGGTGCTCGCGGGCGACGTCACGATCGACACACGCATCGAGGGCCCACCCGAGAAGCTCGCGCTCGGCCTCACCGTGACGACGCCGGGCGGCGCGCTCGAGGCGAAGGGCACGCTCGACGCGACGAACAAGGCGCTCGCCGTGACGCTCACGTCGAAGGGCCTCGACGTGAAGAAGATCGTGGCGCTCGACACGGTGCCCGAGGCGACCGTGGGTGGCCTCGCCCTCTCGGCCACCGCCAAGAACGACGCGAGCGGAAAACCCGACGCCACGTTCACCGTGCACCTCGACAAGACCGTCGTGAAGAAGGTGCCGATCGAGCGCCTCGACGCGAAGGGGCGGTTCCAGGCGGGCGTGCTCACGATCGAGTCGCTCGAGCTCGACGCCGTGGGCCAAGAGCTCCGCGGCGACGTGCGCTACACCCCCGAGACGAAGACCCTCGGCGCGAACCTGTCGACGCGCGGCTCGGTGGGGAACACCTTGCGAATCTTGCATGATGCAGGGATCGCCGGGCCGCCCTCGCCGCTCGTGGGCTCGGTCGCGATCGTGCGGCCGCTCAAGCTTCGGGTGGACGGGGCGCTCGACAAGGGCCTCGTCGTGCACATCGACGACGCGACGCTCTCGGCCGTGGGCGGGACGGTGCACGCCGAGGGGCGCGTGGACCTCATCGCCGGAGATCCGTCGAAGGGCGAGAAGCGCTTCCGCGCCGACACCGTCGACACCACGCTCACGCTCGACGGCGTCTCGCTCGACACGGTCGGCAAGCTCCGAGGCAAGCCGCTGCCCGTGTCGGGGACGGTGTCGGGCAAGGTGCACGTGACCGGCAACGCGCAGGCGCCCGACGCCGATTTCCAGGTCGGCGCGGCGCTCGGCGGAGGCGCGGGCACGCTCGCCATCGCGGGGACGAGCCGCGGCGGCGCCCTCGACGCGAACGTGACGCTCACGGATCGCGGAGGCCAGAAGCTCCTCGAGACAAAGGCCCGAGGGACCCTCGCGAACAAGACGCTCTCCCCCGACGCGCCCATCGATCTGCGGATCGACATCCCCAAGCGCCCCCTCTCGGATTTTGCGCCGCTGCTCTCGCCCGAGGTGGCGAAGAAGCTTCCCGCGGCGTCGGCCGAGGTGCACGCGAAGGTCTCGGGCACGCTCGCGAGGCCCGTGGGCGACGTGCGCGTCGAAGCCGATGGGGTGCTCGTGCCTTCGTTCGCGCCGAAGACCCAATCGGCCGTGGTGGAGCTGCACACGGAGCCCTCCGCGAAGGGCGCGACGGTGACCGCCAAGGCCGACCTCACGTTGGGCGAAGGCATGGCCCCCGTCTCGGTGCGCGCGAACGCCGAGCTCGCGGGCCCGCTCACGCGCGCGAAGACCGCCGATGTCGAATGGACCGTCGACGTGACCGTGCCCGAGACCGACCTCGCGCAGCTCCCGCTCCCTCCGGAGAAGAAAGAGGGGCTCGCGGGGAAGGCGAGCGTCGTCGTGCACGCGAAGGGCAACCGACGCGACGTCACGGCCGACGTGACCGTGGGGCTCCTCGGGCTCTCGAAGGGTCCGCTGCACGGGCTCGACGCGAAGCTCGAGGCGCACCTCGATCCGAGCCACACCACGGCGACCCTCGCGACGAAGCTCCAGGGGGAGCCGCTCGTCACCGGGCGCGCCGAGGTGGCCATCGCCGGCAAGGACCTGCTCACGCGCAAAGGCGACCTCGGGGATCCGGCCATCGACGTGAAGCTCGAGCTCCCGAAGACCAAGCTCACGACGCTCAGCCCGGTCGCCCCCGAGGGCGCGGTGCTCGGCACGATCGCCGTGCAAGGCCACGTAAAGAATCCGGAATTCGCCGTTCATCTCGAGGGCGAGGGGCTGCGCACGCTCTCCGGGAAGCCCGCGCCGACCACGCTCGACGCGAAGGGCACGCTCGACGAGATCCGCGCGAGCATCGGCGTCGGCTCGGGGGTCACCGTGACCGCGAAGGTGCCGCCGAGGGCGTACCTCGAGGCCAAGAAGGGCGAGGGGCTCGTGCCGATCTCGGTCGCGATCGCGGCGCCCAAGCAGAAGCTCGTCGACGTGCTGCCTCACGTGGCCGCGCTCGAGCCGTGGGCCGTCGACGGGCAGCTCTCCTCGGACCTCTCCGCCGACGTGGTGCTGCGCGTGAAGGGCGACGAGCGCGCGCTCGAGAAGCTCACCGTGCAGGGCGCCCTCGTGGTCGACGAGACCCACTTCCACGTGCCGGGCTCGAGCCGCACCCTCGACGGCGTGAAGGTCGTCTTGCGCGGCCAGGGCGACGGGCTCGCGATCGAGAAGCTCGAGGCCCACGAGCACGACCGCGAGAAGGCCGATCGTGTGCTCTCGGCGCGCGGGCGCTTCGCCATCCCCACGCGCACCGCGGAGCTCTACGTCGACGCGAAGGACGTGCTCGTCTTCGGCGGAAACTTCGGCAAACCGGACGCCCCGCGCGCGTCGCTCACGGGCAAGCTCGCGGTGCACGCCGACCTCGCGAGCACCGTGAAGCGCGTCGACGTGACGGTCGACTCGCTCGAGCTCTCGAGCCCCGACCGGTTCCCGCGCGCGCACGCCCAAGAGGCCCTGTCGCTCGGCGACGTGATCGAGCTCGGCGCGGGCCCCGACATCGGCAAGCTCGCGCGCCAAAGCACCGAAGAGGCGCAGCCGAAGCCCAAAACGAGCGACGCCGGCCCGCCCGAGAAGACGCTCGAGGTGCACGTCGCGATCCCGAACACGATCCACGTGAAGCAGAAGCCGCTCGATCTCTACGCGAAGGGCGAGGTCGTGATCGTGCGCACGACGGCGGGGCGCACGCTGTCGGGCAAGCTCGTGTGCGAGAAGGGCTCGCTCGTGGTCGGTGGCATCACGCACGACCTCGATCACGGCGAGGTGCGCATGACGAACGACGGTCCGTTCTTGGACCTCCACTTCAAGCGCGAGCCCCACCCCGCGGCCATGCGCGACTTCGCCACGGCCGACAATTCCCTTCTTTATGCCCACATGATCGGGCCGTTCGGCAGGCAGAAGATCAGCTTCTCGGGCGCGGCCGACGGGCTCTTCGAGGCGCTCGCGCTGAACAACGGCGGCCGTGTGCGCGTGCTCTCCTCGCCCGACGCGCCCGCGAGCCAGACGACGCAGCTCCCGCAGGTGCGCGAGCTCCGGCTCACGGCGTACATGGCGGCGAACCTGCCCCACCTCGCGTTCTTGAACCGCATGAACACCGTGGCCGAGCCGAACCAAGGCAAGACGTACGGGCGCTTCCAGAGCCTCGAGGCCGAGCGCTACTCGCTCGACGGAAAGAAGCGCCTCAAGGTCACCTCGCGCTCACCCGTGATCGGCCAGAGCGACGGCGAGGTCGAGCTCGACTACCTCTTCACGAACACGCCGCAGGTCGTCTCGGGCGTGGGTGTGCTCGGAGGGACGCGCGCGGGAGGCGGCCCCGCGGTGTTCTGGGAGTGGTCGAGCAAGGAGTAGGGGCGTGAGAGCCTCCCTCCCCCGAGCACCCGCTCGCCGCACGAAGCGCCACGAGCGAAGCGGCGAGCGGAAGGAGGGCGGAGCGTCGCATGGTCAATTCGGAGGAGGGAGAGAGAAGGGAGAGAGCGAGTCGAGCCTGACGCGGTACACGTTGGTGCCGTTCTCGTCGCGGACGAGCGTGAAGACCTCGTCGCGGGTGAACGCGAGGGCGTGTTGGAAGATGACGGGGGAGCCGTTGTTTCCCGGAAGGAACCACGCGGCGCCATCCGAGAGGCGGACGATCATGGTTCCAAGATCGCCGTTCGGGCGCTGTGAGAAGTGGCCGGCGTAGCCGTGGCCGACGCCGAAGCGAGAAGCTGCGATGGTTCCTTGGCCGAGGTCGGAACGAAGGACTCGTTTCTGGACCTTGGACGGGTCGCGGGTGAACGGCGAGGTGACGATCTTCACGACGGGGAACGTGGTTGTGGTTCGACCTTCACCTTCGGCCCAGACCCAGTCGACCCCGTCGGTATTGATGTCGAATGTTCCACGGGTGGTGTCCGCGTCGTTGCCGACGAAGAGCTGATCGCCGCCTTCCGGCGTCCAGATGCGCTCGGTCGCGGAGAGTCGGTCGGCGGAGTAGAAGAAGTAGTCGTCCCTCACCTCGACGAAGCTGTACCGGCCGTGGCCGGAGAGGGAGCGCTGCAGGGTGGGCGGGGTGTCCCAGGAGTAGACCTCGAGGAGGCCCTTTCCGTTATTGATGAAGCCGAGATTCCCCGCACCCAGCGTGTTGGTGACGATACCGCCGGACGGTGGTGGTTTGCGGAACAGGGCCCGGGGTCGGATGTCGTCGAGGCTGCCCCCGATGGCGGCCTCGCGAGCTGCCCATCGGTCCTGCGCGTCGCGCTCCGCCATGGCGAGCGCCCAGCGACTCCCGTGCCCGTAGCGCTCCTGCGTAAGGCACTGGCCGTCAGCCCTGCCGAGGAGGGCAAACCTCGGAGGACCATCGATCTGCTCGATGACGTTCATGCGCCGATTCGAGTCAAGGTAGCGCACAGTTGAGATCAGCAGCGAATCGCCCGTTCCGCGAAAAATCGTTGTGCCAGGTGCGATAAACTCGGGTTGTCCAGACAGGCCTTGCCACTTCTTCTTGATCCTACGGCAGGCGAGCTTGCGAGTGACGTCGGTGTCCTGGCAGGGCTCCCACTCGAAGGGCTCGGGGAGGTACTTGCGTTCGGAGGGGATGGAGAAATTGCACTTGGGGTCGTACTCGTCCCAGCGGACCCAACCTTCGAGCTCCCCGGGGATGGGCGCGGCGTCTTTGGCGTCGGGCCCGGCGTCACGCGGGCGCGCGGCGTCGGGCACGGTGAGCTCGGGGCCCGCGTCGACCGCGGGCTGCGTGCCCCCTTCGCCCGAGCACCCGCTCGCCGCACGAAGCGCCACGAGCGAAGCGGCGAGCGGAAGGAGGGCGGAGCGTCGTATGGTCAATTCGGAGGAGGGAGAGAGAAGGGAGAGAGCGAGTCGAGCCTGACGCGGTACACGTTGGTCCCGTGCTCGTCGCGGACACGAAGGAAGACCTCGTCGCGTGTGAAGGCGAGAGCGTGCTGGAAGATGACAGGGGCGCCGTTCGGGCCGGGGAGGAACCACCCCGCGCCGTCGGCGAGCTTCACGATCATCACGCCTTGCTCGCCGTTCGGGCGCTGGCCAAAGTGCCCCGCATATCCGTGGCCTACGGCGAAACGGAATGCGGCGATCATTCCTTGGCCGAGGTCGGAACGAAGGACGCGTTTTTGGACCTTGGACGGGTCGCGGGTGAAGGGAGATGTGACGACCTTCACGACCGGATAGGTGCCTGTGGTTCGGCCTTCCCCTTCAGCCCAAACCCAATCGATCCCGTCCGTGTTGAGGTCTGCGATTCCGCGCGTAGCGTCCACGTCGCCCAAGAAGAGCTGATCTCCGCCTTCGGGGGTCCATATACGCTCGCTCTCGCTTGCCTGGTCGGCGGCATAGAAGAAGAAGTCGTCCCTCACCTGGACGAAGCTGTAGCGGCCGTGGCCGGAGAGGGAGCGTTGCAGGGTGGGCGGGGTGTCCCACGAGTACACCTCGAGGGGCCCGGGCCCATTCATGATGAACCCGAGGTTTCCGGCGGCGAAGGTGTCGAGGAAAATGGATGTCGTTGGGGGCTTCTTGACGAGGAGCTTCGGCTTGAAGTCGCCAAGGTCACCTCCGATGGCCGCGGGCGGGTTGATGAGATCGTTGTCGCCTTTGCGCTCCGAGATCGCGAAGGTGTAGCGCTCGCCGCCTCCGGAGTGGCCCGACACCACGCACGAGCCGTCGAGAGACCCTCGGACGGCGACGAGGGATGGGCCGTCGATCTCGGACATCAAGTACACGGCGTTGCGGCCATGGTATTGAAGCGTAGCCAGTACGAGAGCACCTCCCGCGCGAGAGAACGCTACCGTGTCCGGAGCGATGAACTCGCGCCTACCCGAGAGCCCCTCCCACTTCTTCTTGATCCTACGGCAGGCGAGCTTGCGAGTGACGTCGGTGTCCTGGCAGGGCTCCCACTCGAAGGGCTCGGGGAGGTACTTGCGTTCGGAGGGGATGGAGAAATTGCACTTGGGGTCGTAGTCGTCCCAGCGGACCCAACCTTCGAGCTCCCCGGGGATGGGCGCGGCGTCTTTGGCGTCGGGCGCGGCGTCACGCGGGCGCGCGGCGTCGGGCACGGTGAGCTCGGGGCCCGCGTCGACCGCGGGCTGAGTGCCCCCTTCGCCCGAGCACCCGCTCGCAGCACGAAGCGCCACGAGCGAAGCGGCGAGCGCCACACCCCCAGGAAGCCATCGTCTCATTCGAACATCTCTCCGAGAAGGAAGGTACCGCCGGTGGGCACGTTTCGCGAGCGATCGATGCCGACGATGCGACCGTCCGCGTCCTCACGGACGAAGCTGGTCTCACCGAAGGCGGAGATGGGCGGCATGTGCTGCGGGTGCTCGTGCATCAGCCTCCCCGTTCCGACGAGCTCGCCGTCGACCGGGCTCTCTTCGATGCGCATCGTGCGGCTGCTCGTCGCCGAGCTCGCCACGAGGAGCACCTTGCCCTCCGTGTCGAGCGAGAGCTGGTAGCTGTCGAACGTGCTCGGGTTCCAGGCGAAGGTGCCGCCCCGACGCTCTTCCCCCGTGAGAGGGTTCATGCGCACGACTTCCATCGTGCCCTCGTCGCGCGCGTTGAGCACCCACAACATGCCGTCGTGAGGGCAGTAAACGGCGGCCCGCACGTCACTGAGCTCGTACGGGAAATTGACGGTGAGCCACCCCATGCCGAGGCGGTAGAGGTGCACCGAAGGCGTGGGCTTCCCGCGATCGTCGCTCCCGCCGGCGACGACGACACCGCCGAGCGCCGGAGACAGGAACGAGATGAATCCGTGCCTCGGAGAGGGCGCCTGCTCGCTCCGTCCGGACGTGTCGGACATGCCGACGTCCTTCCCGGCCTCGAGCCTGTTTTCGTGGCTCACGAGAAGGTCGAGCACCTGCGTTCCGTCGTTCGTGAGGACGGCGGCGGCCAAGCGGAGGGGCCCCCACTCGCAGGTGCTCGCATGCAAAGGTGCCCTCGGCCCAACGGCCTCCCTCGAGCGAGCCGCGAGCGTCGCGGGCTCTTCACCTCCCCCTATCCGCTCGCAGGCTTTGCGCAAGCGAGTGAACGCGACGTGACGTGGAGAAGCAAAGCCGAGAACGGATTTTGGGGGAGGTGTCGGGCGCGCAGGCCGTTAGGCCGAGCACCCGGCGGTGGGGGCACCTCTCTCTCCTTCTCTCTCCTCTCCCCCTCCCCCGAATTTGGCCCCCCGCGCACGGGGGCGGCATGATCTCGCGCGTGTCGACGTTGGTCCGTTTTGCCCGCGCGTGTGCGCTCGGAGGTGCCGTCTCGGCGCTCGCCGGGGCCGCGTGCGCCAAGAACGACGGGGCCCAGGGGCTCGGCCCATCGACGGACGCCGGCGCGCCCGATGGGACCTCGCGGGCCGACGCCGTGCCCGAGAAGCGTGCGTTCTGCACCTATAGCGTGCCTCCGTTCGAGATCGATCGCGGGGTGCGGGGCGAGACCGGGGTGACCCTCGTGCCGATCGTGCGGGGCCACGAAGAGTCCTCCCTCGCCGACGGCGGGATCGTGGCGGACGGAGGGGCCCTCCCCAGCCTGCGCGCGAGCGTGGCCGTGGGCTACGCGAAGGCCTTCGGGACGCCGCGCGCCGTGGAGCTCGGCGCGGACGGGGTGGCCTCTCCGAGGAACGTGCCTTCGCGCCTCGAGTCTCTCGAGCGGAGGCCCGAGCGAGGCGCGAAGCGCGCGGTGCTCAGGGTGGTGCCGCGGGCGGTGCGGGGCGCGGACATCCTCGTGTCGGTCGACACCGTCGAGCTCGGGCCCGACAAGACGCGGCACGTCTTCTGCGGAGCCGCCGAGGGCACGCCGTACGTCGCGTTCGATGGCCCGTCGCTCCTGCTCGGCGCCGAGGGCGAGTCGGAGACGATCGCGTGCCGCACCGTGCTGCGTGGGCGCGAGCACCGCGCGCTCGAGAGCCAAGTGACGCTCGGGGGCTCGAGGCTCGAGGCGCAGCTCGTGCTCGACGGTCGCGTGCTCGGCGCGCGCGAGGTGACCCTCAAGGCGCAGGAGAAGCCGAGCGAGCGCTATGCCTTCACCGACCTCGGGTTCGTCTCCGATGGCGACCGCGGGCTCGTGACCGCGCGCTACGACGGGGGCGTGGTCGAGGCGCTCGTGCGGGGGAGCGAGCCGTCCGTCGTGAGGCCTTCGCCGCTCGGCCGCGAGGCGTGGACGTTCGCGACGTCGGCGACGCCCGAGGGCTTCGTCACGTGGGCCACCACGGCACAAAAACCCGGGCTCTTTCGGGCACTTGCGAGCGCACCCGGAGCCGCGCGACCGGCGGCCGACGCGGCCGAGATCACGGGGATCGAGGGCCTCGAGAGCGCGGGCGACGAGCGGACGTTCGTGTCGGCGAGCACGTCGGGCGCGCGCACGTGGGTCACGTTCGTCGAGCGCGCAGAGGGCCGAAGGCGAGGCGTGCTCGTGGGCGTCGACGGCGACCGAGCTCGCGGGAGCTTCGTCTTCGGAGCGGGCGAAGCCGATCTCCTCGAGGCCCGCGCCATCGAGCTCCGCACCGGGGTCGTCGCGCTCGTGTACCTGACGAGCCAGGGCACCTCCGAAGCGACGCTCACGGGAGCCGTCGTGACGTGCCCCCGACGCGCGCTGACCCCGCGAAGACCCCACGACTCACCCGAGCGCCCCCCGCCGCGCCACGGTCTCTGCACCTCCCCTGCCCGCTCGCAGGCTTCGCGCAAGCGAGTGGACGCGACGGGCCGAGGGAAAGCGAAGCCGAGAACGGGCTTTGGGGGAGGTGTCGGGCGCGCAGGCCGTTAGGCCGAGCACCCGGCGGTGGGGGCACCCCTGCTCTACATCCTCGTGTCGGTCGACACCGTCGAGCTCGGGCCCGACAAGACGCGGCACGTCTTCTGCGGAGCCGCCGAGGGCACGCCGTACGTCGCGTTCGATGGCCCGTCGCTCCTGCTCGGCGCCGAGGGCGAGTCGGAGACGATCGCGTGCCGCACCGTGCTGCGTGGGCGCGAGCACCGCGCGCTCGAGAGCCAAGTGACGCTCGGGGGCTCGAGGCTCGAGGCGCAGCTCGTGCTCGACGGTCGCGTGCTCGGCGCGCGAGGTGACCCTCAAGGCGCAGGAGAAGCCGAGCGAGCGCTATGCCTTCACCGACCTCGGGTTCGTCTCCGATGGCGACCGCGGGCTCGTGACCGCGCGCTACGACGGGGGCGTGGTCGAGGCGCTCGTGCGGGGGAGCGAGCCGTCCGTCGTGAGGCCTTCGCCGCTCGGCCGCGAGGCGTGGACGTTCGCGACGTCGGCGACGCCCGAGGGCTTCGTCACGTGGGCCACCACGGCACAAAAACCCGGGCTCTTTCGGGCACTTGCGAGCGCACCCGGAGCCGCGCGACCGGCGGCCGACGCGGCCGAGATCACGGGGATCGAGGGCCTCGAGAGCGCGGGCGACGAGCGGACGTTCGTGTCGGCGAGCACGTCGGGCGCGCGCACGTGGGTCACGTTCGTCGAGCGCGCAGAGGGCCGAAGGCGAGGCGTGCTCGTGGGCGTCGACGGCGACCGAGCTCGCGGGAGCTTCGTCTTCGGAGCGGGCGAAGCCGATCTCCTCGAGGCCCGCGCCATCGAGCTCCGCACCGGGGTCGTCGCGCTCGTGTACCTGACGAGCCAGGGCACCTCCGAAGCGACGCTCACGGGAGCCGTCGTGACGTGCCCCGACGCGCGCTGACCCCGCGAAGACCCCACGACTCACCCGAGCGCCCCCCGCCGCGCCACGGTCTCTGCACCTCCCCCTGCCCGCTCGCAGGCTTCGCGCAAGCGAGTGGACGCGACGGGCCGAGGGAAAGCGAAGCCGAGAACGGGCTTTGGGGGAGGTGTCGGGCGCGCAGGCCGTTAGGCCGAGCACCCGGCGGTGGGGGCACCCCTGCTCTACATCCTCGTGTCGGTCGACACCGTCGAGCTCGGGCCCGACAAGACGCGGCACGTCTTCTGCGGAGCCGCCGAGGGCACGCCGTACGTCGCGTTCGATGGCCCGTCGCTCTTGCTCGGCGCCGAGGGCGAGTCGGAGACGATCGCGTGCCGCACCGTGCTGCGTGGGCGCGAGCACCGCGCGCTCGAGAGCCAAGTGACGCTCGGGGGCTCGAGGCTCGAGGCGCAGCTCGTGCTCGACGGTCGCGTGCTCGGCGCGCGCGAGGTGACCCTCAAGGCGCAGGAGAAGCCGAGCGAGCGCTACGCCTTCACCGACCTCGGGTTCGTCTCCGATGGCGACCGCGGGCTCGTGACCGCGCGCTACGACGGGGGCGTGGTCGAGGCGCTCGTGCGGGGGAGCGAGCCGTCCGTCGTGAGGCCTTCGCCGCTCGGCCGCGAGGCGTGGACGTTCGCGACGTCGGCGACGCCCGAGGGCTTCGTCACGTGGGCCACCACGGCACAAAACCCGGGCTCTTTCGGGCACTTGCGAGCGCACCCGGAGCCGCGCGACCGGCGGCCGACGCGGCCGAGATCACGGGGATCGAGGGCCTCGAGAGCGCGGGCGACGAGCGGACGTTCGTGTCGGCGAGCACGTCGGGCGCGCGCACGTGGCTCACGTTCGTCGAGCGCGCAGACGGCCGAAGGCGAGGCGTGCTCGTGAGCGTCGACGGCGACCGAGCTCGCGGGAGCTTCGTCTTCGGAGCGGGCGAAGCCGACCTCCTCGAGGCCCACGCCATCGAGCTCCGCACCGGGGTCGTCGCGCTCGTCTACCTGACGAGCCAGGGCACCTCCGAAGCGACGCTCACGGGAGCCGTCGTGACGTGCCCCGACGCGCGCTGACCCCGCGCCGCACCAAGGACACGAAGACCCCACGACTCACCCGAGCGCCCCCCGCCGCGCCACATGCTCTGCACCTCCCCCTGCCCGCTCGCAGGCTTCGCGCAAGCGAGTGAACGCGACGTGACGTGGAGAAGCGAAGCCGAGAACGGGCTTTGGGGGAGGTGTCGGGTGCGCAAGCACCCGGCGGTGGGGGCACCCCTGCCCTCTCTTCTCCGCCCCCTAAAGCTCGAACGACACGCGGTACGCGAGCAGCACGAACAGCGGCATGCGCAAGATGTGAAACCCGAAGTTCGCGTCGCCCGGCCGCGTGAGCACGTTGAGCAGCAAGAGGTCGTTTTGCTTCAGGATGCCGAGCCTTCGGCCGAACGTGAAGCCCGCGGCGAGCTCGCTCTCGTAGCCGCCTTTGCGCGGGAGCTGCATGGCGCGGAACGTGGGGCCGAGCGCGCCGAAGCTCGGGTGGCGGAAGAGCACGCTCGCGTCGTAGCGGACGAGGAGCCCGCCGTCGTGCATCGTGGTGTGGAACCAGTCGAACGAGTTCTCGGGGCAGTCTTCGTAGCGGACGGTGGCGGCGGTGGCGACGAAGACGTTCTCGTGGACGGGCAGCACCATGCGGACGCGCCACTCGCCGAAGAGCCAGTTCTCCGTGGTGAAGGCCTTGTCTTTGTCGATGTCGAGGCGGGCCTGGCGCGTGCCCTCGACGCCGTTCGGGAAGGCGTAGGTGCGCCACACGCGACGAGCGCCGAAGCTCGCGCCGAAGTTGAAGAAGAGAAAGCGCGTGTCGAGGTGCGCGCCGACCTCGCCGAAGCCCAAGCTCGCGATGGTGCCGAGGCGCGGGATGATGGCGGCGTAGTCCTCGCGCTCGATGACGTGACGGTGCTCGAGGTTCGCCTGGATGCCCACCGTGTACGCGTCGAACGTGGCCCAGGTGCCGCCTTTCGGCGCGTTCAAGAAGTAGTCGCGCGGCTGCGGGGGCGGGGGCTCTTCGGGCGGGGGTTGCGGCTTCGATTCGTCGGCGTGCGCAAGGGTTGCCGCGAACAGCAGCCCGAAAAACGTCGCCGCGAAGGTACGACCCCGCACCCGAGCGATCCTACGGCGAACCCGCCTCGCGTTCCTACGACAAAGGTCTCGCGCGTGTAATGCCGAGGCGCGTCATGGGGCGTTAGAACGAGCCGCCGATGGGAAGGTAGAGCTCGCGGCCCAAGCCGAGGGCGCTCGCGCCCTGCGCCGTGGGGCTGTCGTGGCGAGCGAGGGCGGCCGCATCGATGGCCATCGCCGTGATGACCCCGAGCCCGAACCCGATGACCGCGCCAGCGAGCGGGACGCCCCAGTTGCCGCGCGTGTCCGAGGCGGCGCCGATCAAGAGGCCGAGGAACCCGAACGAGGCAGGCGCCGCGATGCGTAGGCCGAACGCGCCGAGGGCACGGCCCGGCTCTTCGTTCGCGCCGTGGATGACGGGAGAAGCGACGAGGTACGTGGCCGCCGAGAGCGCGAAGAACGTCTTGCTCACGTTCTTGTGCGTGACGATCCCACCGAACAAAAGCCCGGTCGCGGCGCCGTCGGCCGCGAGCGTCTGGTAGCCGTACCAGTCGTCGGCGCGCGCCGGGGCAGCTTGGGAGAGCACCGCGCCGAGCGTGAGGACCGAGATGCCACGAGCGAGCTTCGAGCGCATGGCCCGATGGTAGCTCAGGCTTTCGAAAGCACGCGAGGCCCACCCTGAGGTGAGCCTCGCGGCGACGTCTCGTCGTGGAGTGCGGCTACCAGCTCTCGAGCTTGCCGTCGCGCAGGTGGACGGGCACGGGCGTCACGCCCCAGATGTCCTTCGCGTACTCGTCGATGGTGCGATCGGACGAGAACCTGCCCGATTTCGCGATGTTACGGACCGCCATGGTGTGCCACTTCTTGGAGTCGGCGAAGGCCGTCGAGACGCGCTGCTGGCACGTCGCGTAGTCCTCGAAGTCGGCGAGGAGCATGTAGGTGTCGTCGTTCAAGAGGTGGTCGGTGAGCGGCTTGAAGAGGCCCGGATCCTCGGCCGAGAAGAAGCCCGACGAGATGAGATCGAGCACCTCGCGGACGCGGGTGTTCTCTTCGTAGATGGCCCGCGGGCTGTACCCACGCGACCTGTGCTCCATGACCTGATCGGCGGTGAGGCCGAAGAGGAAGAAGTTCTCTTCGCCGACGGCCTCGCGGATCTCGACGTTGGCGCCGTCGAGCGTGCCGATCGTGAGCGCGCCGTTCATCGCGAGCTTCATGTTGCCGGTGCCCGAGGCCTCCTTGCCGGCGGTGGAGATCTGCTCGGAGAGATCGGCCGCGGGGATGATGCGCTCGGCGAGCGACACCTTGTAGTTCGGCAAGAACGCGACCTTGAGGCGGCCCTTGAGATCGAGGTCGCCGTTGACCACGTCGCCGATGGCGTTGATGAGCTTGATGATGAGCTTCGCCGCGCGGTAGCCCGGGGCCGCCTTGGCGCCGAAGAGCACCGTCCGGGGGACGTCGAGGGCCTTCGGATCGCGCTTCGCGTCGAGGTAGAGGCGCACCACGTGGAGCGCGTTCAAGAGCTGGCGCTTGTACTCGTGGAGGCGCTTGATCTGCACGTCGAAGAGCGAGTCGGGGTCGAACTTCACGTCGTGCTTCTCGTGGATGAACTTGACGAAGGCCGCCTTGTTCTTGCGCTTCACGGCCGCGATCTTCTCGACGAACGACGCGTCGTCGGCGAGCGGGAGGAGCTTCTCGAGGTCGTCGAGGTTCGTTATCCACTGCGGGCCGATCGCCTCGGTGATGAGCGCGGAGAGGTCGGGGTTGCAGTGGTGGACCCAGCGGCGCGGCGTGACGCCGTTCGTTTTGTTGCTGAACTTCTCGGGGTTCAGCTCGGCGAAGTCGTGCAGCACGTCGCGCTTCAGGAGCTCGGTGTGGAGCGCCGCGACGCCGTTCACCGCGTGCGAGCCGACGACCGCGAGGTGCGCCATACGGACGCTGCGCTCCTCGCCCTCGGCGATGATCGACACCCGCGCGGACCGCGCGTCGTCGTTCGGGAAGCGGGCCTTGATGGTGCGCAAGAAGCGGCGGTTGATCTCGTAGATGATCTGGAGGTGGCGCGGGAGCAGGCGCTCGAACATGGCCACGGGCCACTGCTCGAGGGCCTCGGCGAGCAGCGTGTGGTTCGTGTAGCCGAGCGTGGCGACGGTGATCTCCCAGGCCTTGTCCCAGTGGACGCGGTGCCCGTCGACGAGGACGCGCATGAGCTCGGCGACCGCGATCGCGGGGTGCGTGTCGTTGAGCTGGATGGCGTTTTTGTCGGCGAACTCGTCGAACGAGGCGTGGGTCTTCTTGTAGCGGCGCACCACGTCGGCGATGGCGCACGCGACGAAGAAGTACTCTTGTTTCAGGCGGAGATCGCGGCCGGCCTGGTTGTGGTCGTTCGGGTAGAGGACCTTGCTGATGACCTCGCTCGCGTTCTTGTCCTCGACGGCGCGCACGTAGTCGCCGTCGTTGAAGACCTGGAGGTCGAAGTCGTTCGAGGAGCGCGCTTGCCAGAGGCGGAGCGTGTTCACCGTGTTGTTGCGGTAGCCCGCGATCGGGGTGTCGAACGGGATGCCGAGCACGCGCTGGGTCTCGGCCCAGGTGGTGGTGAGGTTGCCTTGGCTGTCGACGCCGTGGTCGACGCGACCGCCGAAGTTGACGGTGACGGCGTACTCGGGGCGGACGTGCTCCCAGGGGTTGCCGAAGCGGAGCCACTCGTCGGGGCGCTCGTACTGCCAGCCGTTCTTGATCTCTTGCTCGAAGATGCCGAACTCGTAGCGGATGCCGTAGCCGTAGCCGGGCAGGCCGAGCGTGGCCATCGAGTCGAGGAAACACGCGGCGAGGCGCCCGAGGCCGCCGTTGCCGAGGCCCGCGTCGGGCTCGTCCTCGAGGATGTCGGCGATGTCGAGGCCCTCGTCCTTGAGGAGCTTCGCGGCCTTCTCGTAGAGGTCGAGCGCGTGCAGGTTGTTCGAGAGCGCGCGCCCGAGGAGGAACTCGGCCGAGAGGTAGTAGACCCGCTTCGCGTCGGCCTTGGTGTAGGCCTCCTGCGTCTGGGCCCAGCGGTACGAGAGGCGGTCGCGAACCGTCAGCGCCAACGCGAAGAACCGGTCGAGCGCCGTGGACGTTCGGACACGCTTGCCGAGCGAGTAGTTGAGGTGGTCGGTGAACGCCCTCTTCAGGGTGACCGGGTCCATCCCGGTGCGGTCGTCCTCGACTTGAATCTGCGGGGTCTGGTCCTTCGGGTCAGCCATACCGGGCAGAGTACCCTACGCCGGGCGCCCGTGTATACGCATGTAAACCAATGATATTATTGGTTAATGTATCGCGTCATGCGGGGCGATCGAGGACTTCGGCGAGCCGACGCAACGCATCTGTGAGGCGCTCTTCGGGGAGCGACCACGCGAGACGGAAGCCTTGGGGCACGCCGAAGAACGACCCGGGCACCACGAGCACGTGGCGGTCACGCTGGCCTCGCTCGATGCGGGCCCGGAGGTCGTCCGTCGCGGGAGCCTTCGTGCGGACGGCGAAGCCGAAGAGGCCGTGCTCGGGCGCGCTCCACGCGAGGTCTTGCCGCTTGGTCATCCAGTCGGAGACGAGGTCGCGCTTCTTCGCGAGGCCGTGCTCGGCGCGGGCCGAGAGCACGTCGAGGTGCTTGAAGAGGTGCACGCCTCGCGCGGCGTGGCCCACCGGCAAGTGGCCGAGGGTGGTCATGAGGTGCGCGCGGCAGGTGTCGGCGATGGTGCCCGAGGCGATGACCCAGCCGATGCGGTGAGGGCCCGCGCCCCAGCACTTCGTGAGGCTCGAGACGCACACGACGTTGGCCCCGAGCTGCGACGCCGAGGCCGAAAAGACGCCCTTCGGCCACGCCGCGAACGGCGCGTACACCTCGTCGACGAGGAGCGTGGCCCCGCGTGACGCGCAGAACGCCGCGATGTCTCCGAGGACCTCGAGCGGGGTGTGCACGCCGGTGGGGTTGTGGAGGTTCGTGACCACGACGAGCTTCGTGCGGTCGGTCATCTTGGCGGCGACCTGGTTCGGCTCGAGCAGGTAACGCGCCTCGGGCCTGCGCTCGAACGAGACGACCTTGGCCCCGAGCTGCTCGGGGATCGCGACGAGCGGCTCGTACGCGGGCGACTCGACGAGGACCTCGTCCCCTGGGGAGAGGAGCGCGCTCATGGCGACGAAGAGCGCGTGCGAGGTGCCGAGCGTGGGCACGATGCTCGCGTCGGGCACTTGGTTGAACGCGGCGATCGCCTCGATGAGGGCGCCGTACGCGCGGGCGTCGATGGGGCCCTCGAGCGGCGGAAGCTCGTGCTCGGCGAAGGGCATGATGCCGCTCGAGGCGAGGTCGTACTCGCTGCGCCCCACGTGATCGACGGCCCACTCGAGGTACTTGGTTCGGCGGACCATGGTCACTTCTTCGAGAGGGTGAGCTTGCCGGTGCGCACGAGGCCCGCGTTCCCGCGCGAGGCGGCGACGCTGCCTTCGACCTTGTCGCCCGCGACCTTGCCGAGGATGGTGCCGTAGAACCCGTTGTCGGCCGGATCTTTGCGGCGGAAGCTCGCGGTGAGCGAGTCCCCCTCGAGGAGGCCCTCGACGAGCGCGGGGCCGAGCGGGCCCTCGACCGTGCCGGTGACACGCCCGTCGGCGGCGGCCTCGAGGGTGAGCGTGCCTTCGCCCGTGCCCTCGGTGCCCTCTTCGCCCTTCCACTTGGTGCCCTCGGGGACGGCGATCGCGGTGACGGCTTCGGTCGTGTATTTGCCGGAGAACGACGACGCGGTGCCGGTGGCTTTGGCCGAGGGTGCGCCCGCTTCGCTCGCGGTCGCGGACGCGGACGAAGGAGCCGCGGAAGGCGCGGAAGGCGCCGCGGACGACGAGCCTTGCGGCGCGGGGCCGTCCGGGTCGGATTTTTTGCACGCGACGGACGCGAGCGCGAGCGCCACGGTGAAGGACGCGAGCGCGAGGCGAGAGGGGCTCATCGAGCGAGATCTCCGGAGCGAGAGAGGATGCGGACGGCGAGCTCTCCGTCGACGTGGACGAGCTCGCCTTGAGCGATTTCGGTGCCCGACACACGAAGGACGACGGGATCGCCCACCTTGCGGCCGAGGGTGAGCACGTCGCCCGGGCGGGTCTTGGCCCAGGCGCTCGCCGAGAGCTCTGCGACGCCGAGCTCGACACGAACGACGAGGGGTACGTCGGCGAGGGCGTCGATCGGGGTGTCGTTCGGGTTCACGGGCGGACCTCGGCGGGAAAGGGACCGCGCTTCGGGGGCGACGAGCGGGACGGAAGCGCGGTGCTCGCTTAGCACAACCGCGCCCGAATCCCGAGCTTCGGCCACCATGCCGACCTCGGCGCGCGCGGGCACGAGGACGACCTCCCCCTGGAAATCCCAGGGTTCGAGCCCGATGCGGCCCCGCGCACCTCGCGCCTCTCGGCCGGTGAGGAGCACGTCGCCCGGGGCGAGGGTCGCGATTTCGGCGTACGTAGCCCCGCACCACGCCGCCACCACCGGGAGGCCTAGCGGGAGCCTGCCGAGCGACGCGAGCTCACGACGGTCGAACGCCTCGATCACCGGACGTGGGAGCGACTCGGCGTCGACCACGACGAGGCCCGTGAACGCTTGCTCGTCGATCACGACCGTGAACCGCGCGACGTACGCCGACGACGCGCGGAGCGCCTGCGGGCGGATCGTGTCGGCCGGGCCCGCGGTGACGATCCGTGGGGCCGACGCGGCCGCGAACGAGGTGGCGACGACGGCGCGCACGATGGCCGCGAGCCCACCCGCGAGCTCGTGCGAAGGGAGCGCGCGGGGCTGGAGGAGCGCCGGGACAGGACGCCCGATCGCGCGACCGACGAGCGTCGCCGCGAGGGCCGGCTCGGCCGCCACGAGCACCCCCGAGGCCTCGGGACCGTCGCCGTCGTGGGCGAGCAGCACGCCGAGGGCGTTGTCGGGCAGGTCGCCCGGGGCCGCGGGTCTCACCGAACGAAGCACGGCCCGCGCGCTCACCCCGAGCAGGCGCCCGAGCGCCCCCGACAGATCGCGCGTGACCACGAACGACTCGGCCACGTCGCGGAGCCTTCGGGTGGCGTAGAGCTCGCGCCGCGAGAGCCCAGGCACCTTCGCCCACGGGAACGGGCGCACCGAGGCGAGCTCGTTCATCGTGGGCGCTCGTACGCGAGGGTGAAATGGCGATCGCTCGTGCGCGTGACGGCGCCCTCGGGGATGCCGAGCGACCGCGCGATGTCTCGCACCTCGTCCAGGCGGAGGGCCGCGCGGAGCGACGCACGAAAGAGCTCGAGCTGCCTCTCGTGCGAGGCACGCGCAGTGGGGTCGTGGGGCGCCGTGCCTCCGTGGCGTTCGACGAGGGCGAGGACGTCGGCCTCGGTGTCGGGACGGAGCAGATCGCGGACGAAGAAGAGCGCCCCGGGTGGGACCTTCTCCCACCACGCCGCAAGTGCTTGCTGCGGCTCGGGAATGTGGTGCACGACGCTGTTGGACGCGACCACGTCGAAGGGCTCGGGGTGGGGCTTCGGGGCCTTCGCGTCGTCGAGGCGGAGCGTGACACGATCCACGAGGCCCGCGCGCGCCACGTTGACCTCGGCGAGGCGGAACATGTGATGCGCGAGGTCGGTCGCGACGACGCGCACGCCGGGGCACTTCTGGCAGAGCGTGAGCGGGATACGCGCGGTGCCCGTACCGAGGTCGAGGACCCAACGCGGGCTCGGCCGCGCCGCGAGGAGGTCGTCGCAGAACGCGGCGTTCACCCCCTCGTGGTCCATGGCGTCGTAGTCGTGGGCCTCCTCGGCCGTGTCCATGACCTCGGGCTCGAGCACCCGCGCGATGGGGGTCGTGGTCATGTCAGCGCCCGAGGAGGATCTCGCGCTCGACGAGCGTGTCGGCCTTTTGGACGAAGTCGACGAACGCCGCGTACTCGGCCCCAGGCTGCACACGCGCGGCGGGCAGATCGATGGTGCGGAGGAGGCGGATCGATTGGCCGGCGACCGCGTCCTTCACGTCGACGATGCGCTCGCCGTCTTTCACGGTGCCCGAGGGGATGGTCGCGGGCAAACGCACGCTCTTCGGGGCGACGATCTGGAAGTCGAGCTCGAAGTGCGAGGAGGCCCCGAGGAGGAGCGGCGTCTGCCGTGTTTGCAGGGTGGCGAGCTGCGCGAGATGGAGGGGAAAGAGCGACTTCAGCACGAGCCCGCGAGCGTCGGGGCGCACGAGCTGGGACACCTCGGCCTTCACCTTCATGACGAGCGGCTCACCGAGCTGCGCCATGTTCTCGAGCTTCACGTCGCGCACACGCGCCCCGGGCAGGTTTCGCGCGAGGAGGCGGGTCTCGACGAAGTCGAAGCGCTTGCTCTCGGGCACCTTGTCGAAGATGCCGCGCATGCTGATGCCCACCTTGCCGGTGAACTGCTGCACGAGCTCGACTTGGGCGGAGCCGTCCTCGCGGAGATCGGCGCGGCCCTGGATGACGATGCCGTCGCTCACGCCGGCCGCGGAGATCGTCTCGCGCGGGGTGCCCTGCTTCAGCACCACGGCCGTCTGCCCGCGCACCTCGGCGGGCACGTAGGCGTAGGGCGCGAACTTGTCCCGCACGGTGATCCAGCGCACGCCGCGACCGGTGTCGACGCGCAAGAGGAGCGCGTCGTAGCCCTCGACCTCGCTCATCTTTCCGCGGGGCGGCATGGCGAGCTTGTTCCGCGCGATGGCGAAATCGACCGGGATGCCGAGCTGGCGGAGGATGTGTGAGAAGGCCGCCTGACGCGAGCCCGACTTGCCGAGGATGGAGCGGCGCCCGTCGGACTCCTGGCCCTCTTCGACGTTCTCGAGCACCCAGGCGTACGCGCGCTTCGCGACGGCGTCCTTGTCGGAGAGGTTCGCGCCCGACACGATCTCGAGGGCGCGGCGCTTGAGGCGCGGGTCGAGCGGGGTCTCGTCGGTGGCGACGTCGACGAGGCGCGCGAGGGTATCTTCGAGGGACTGGCCCCAGCCGATGCGCACGCTCGGGAGAAACTCGCGCGGGGAGACGCTGTCGGGCTCCTCGGGGGCCGGGGGGCTCTCGTCCATGCGCCAGCGCCGCTCGACGAACGTGCTCTTCTCGACGACCTTGGGCGCGGGCACCGACCCGAGCGTCTCGATCTCGAGCGGGCGATCCTTCGGCGTGATGGTGACGAACTCGCTCCGCCAGTAGCCCTTGTCGGCCTCGCGGAAGAACCAGTGCGGGCCGCGGTAGGTGCGCCCCTTGAAGCTCTCGGGGGCCTGGTTCGTGATGTGCTCGATCTCGAGGTAGTCGCCCACCTCGAGGTGCGGCATGGTGAGCGTGGGCTTGCCGCCGACCGGCTCGGGCTCGAGCACGGAGCCGTCGGGTTTGATGACACGGAGGCGCAGCACGAGGCCCGAGGGCGGCTCTTGCTCCGACTCTTTGCCCACGGCCTCTTGCGACTGAATCTTGAGGATCTCGTGCTCGAGCATCTCGCTCGACCCGTCGGGGTGGACCCACACGGCCGAGTAGTCGAGCACGCGGGCGGACACGCCCTCCATGTGCTTTCCGCTCTTCTCCCAGGCCTCGAAGGCCTTCACCACGGAGCGCCCGTCGATGCGGTACGGCTCGAGGGCCGAGGCCCCTTCGAGCAGCTCCACGGCCTCGCGGATGTCGGTGCCCTTGCCGCCGGCTTGGAGGGTGTCGGCGAGGGCGCGGCGGAGCGCCGAGAGATCGCCCTTGGCATACGCGCGATCGGCGAGGCGGAGGCGGAGCCCGGAGTCGGACGGGTTCTTGGCGAGGGCCTTCTCGAGCTGCTCGGCGGCCGCGCTCGGATCTCCGCCGCGGGTGAGCGCGTCCGCGATGCGACCGGCGAGGTCTTTGCGATCGGGCCGGCGCGCCTGGAGCTTCTTCAGCTCGGCGACCGCGGCCTTCCAGTCACGCCGGGCGAGGGCGCGATCGATGTCGATCTCGACGTCGGGGTCGAGCTTCTTGATGCGCTCGGCGATCGTGTCGGCCTCGGCGAGGGCGCCGTCGTCGTCGAGGGCGGCGAGGTAGAGGCGCTGCGCCGGCATGCTCTCGGGGAAGCGCGTGGCGAGGTCTTTGGCGGACCGCATGCGCTCGGCGCGCCACCCGAGCTTCGCGTAGATGCGGGTGAGCTGATCGCCAAGCTCGAGCACGTCGGGGAACTCGGCCACGAGCTTGCGCATCGGCTCGACCGACTCGACGAGCCCGCGCTGCTCGGCCTCGTCGAGCACGAGCCACGCCCGCGGGATCCACATTTTCGGGTCGGCGGCGGTGGCGCGCTGATGCGCCATCTTCTCGTTTCGCTTGCGCAATTCGTCGGGCAGGGCCGGGTCGCGCGAGACCATGGAGGCCGAGAGCTCGAGGGCGTACGCGGCCGCCTCTTTGCCGACGAGCGGCTCGAGGATCACGGCGCCCACGTCCTGCATGCCCTCGACGGCGGCCGCGTGGGCCGCGAGCACCCGCGTGAACGGGTCGACGTCGAGCTCTTTGCCGGCCGCGAGCGCGGTCACGAGGCCGTCGATCGGGTTCGGGCTCGGGAGGGCGCGCGCCGGCGTGAGGCCGTAGGGCGCCTCGGGGCTCGTGTCGCTCGCGAGCTTGGCGGGCGTGCCATCGAGGTTCAAGAGCCGAATGGAGGCCGAGTCGTTCACGATGCGCGCGAGGATGCGGTGGCGCCCCTTGCCGACGTGCACCGCGCCGCCGAAGCGCTGCCAGACGCCCCAGCCCCGGAGGTCGCGCTCGACGATGGGCACGTCGTCGACCCACACCTTGACGGCGCCCTGCACGGCGACGACGAGGTCGCGCTCGGCCTCAGTCGTGACGTAGGTCTCCGTGTAGAATACACCGTCGAGCGAGGGCTCGGTGGCCTGGGCGACGCACCGGGACTGCTCGGACTTGAGCACCCGCGCGGCGCTCCCGCGGTGCGGATCGGCGGGGAAGACGAGCGGCCACGGGGCGGTCTCGGCGGGGAACGAGCGGCGGCGATCGGCGGCGGTGCCGTGGCCGAAGGGGCCCGCGAGGCGGAGGCCCTTCACGCACCCCATGCGCGCGGTCACCTCGGCGTCGTAAGCCTGATCGATGACCTTGACCTCGTCGAACGACTCGACGGCCCACCACTCGACGAGCTCGGCGACGGCGCGCCAGCCGAGGCGCCCGGGCTTGGCGATGAGGTCTTCGACCGTCTTTTTGTGGGTCTTCCAGAGGCTCGGCACGGCGCCACGCAGGGCGACGAGGCGGTGCGCGGCCATCCACGCGGCGAGCTCGGTCTCCGGATCCTCGGCCTCGCGGGCGGCGACGAGCGCCTGGGCGAAATGCGTGGCGGCGCTCTTGGGGAGGCCGTGGCCTTCGTCGGCGAGGGCCCGCCCGAGGCTCGCGCGGAGGCCCTTTTGGTTCGGGAGCTTGTCGAGCTGCTTGCGCGCCTCGGCGGCCTGTTTGGCCTCACCACCCGGGGCGTAGAGCTCGGCGAGGAGCCACCGCCCGACCTTCTCGCCGTCGCTCGAGCCGCTCGCGGAGCGCAGATCGCGGACCAGCGCCGAGCTGGGAGACGCCGCCTCTTTGGCGCAGCCGGGCACGAAAACGAGGGCGCTCGCGAGCGCCACGACCGCCGAAGCCTTCCTTAGGACCATTCGGGCCGGAAGAGTCCGCCTTTGTGGCGCGCCGCACAAGGCCTTTTTCGGCATGATTTTCGCTTCTGGCGCGACGTGGCGGGCCGCTTTGCCGTACCTTGAGAGGTTCGGGGGATGCCGTGCGCGACGTGCACGCACCGCGCGCGTACCGGTGGGGAGAGGGAGGCGAACGATGCGACGAACCTGGGCGACGATCGGCACGGTGGGGCTCGGGCTGGGGATGGCCGCTGCGGCGCTCGTCGCGGCGTGCACGGAGCCGCTCGCCGAAGAGCCCGACGCGGGCACCGCGGACGCCGACGTTCGCGACACCGCGACGCCGCGCGACGCGGCCGAGAGCGACGCCGCCCGGACCCCCGACACGAGCACCGCGGACAGCGGGGCGGGAGACGCCGGCGCCGTGGACGCTGCCGAAGACGGCACGACGGGGGACGCGGGCGCCGACGCGAGCGACGCGGGGTCAGCCGACGCGTCCGACTCGGGCACCGCCGATGCGTCCGATGCCTCGACCCCACCGAGGCCCACCACGGCCACGACGCTCGCGGGCATTCTCGACTTCGACATCACCGCCACGGCGCTCGCGATGCGCACGGCGGCCGGCATGAGCACGTGCGCGCTCCCCGCGTGCGCGACGGTCACCGGGCCCTTCGCGCTCGGCGCCACGAACGATCCGTTCGCGGTGGCCGGCACCAAGATTTACTTCGTGAGCTTCGGCTCGGGGACGCTCTCACGGGACATCTATTCGATAAACCTCGACGGCACCGGCAAAGCACGCAACGCGCCCAACCACATTTGGAATGGCTCGATGACGCTCTACGCGCTCGACGGCAGCCAGACGAACGTGCGCGCCATGTTCCGCGCGGTGCCCACCGTCGGGAACGGGCGCTTCGAGACGCGCCTCGTCACGGCGAACCCACCGGGCCCGAACATGGATCGCATCGGTCGGCCCACGGCCACGATGCACTCGAACGTAGGCGCGACGGTGAGCTACGGCCCGCCGCAGAACATCACCGGTTCGAACCTCATGCCCGCCCAAATGAGCACGACCGGCGCGAACATCCCCGTCCCGGCGACCACCCCCACCTCGATCGCCGTGAGCGAACGCGGCGCGGGCGTCATGTATCCGGCCGTGGTCATTCTACGGAATGGCAACCTCGAGGCGTGCCCCACCGCGGCCGACTGCGCCGCGTGGACGAACCTCGGCGCGCTGGGCACGGCGTACAACCTCGACGGCACGCACCTCTACGTGGGCACGGCCACCGGCCTCTCTCGGTGCACTCTGCAAGAAATCGCGACGGCCGGCACGTGCACACTCGCGCCCCACGTGACGGGCGAGGCGGTCGAGGCCCCCATTCTGCTGACCGCGACGGAGGTCTGGTACCGGAGCGGCGCCAACGTGCGGCGCGTGGCGAAGTAGCCGAATCGGCATTGCGCCGTGAGTGGAGAGAGCGTAGAGGAGCAGGGCCCCCCCCACCCGCACACTCTTGTTCTTCACCCCGGCGTGGCCACGCGAGCCCCCGCCGCAGCGAACACCAACGTGACCCGCAGGCCGCCGAGGTCGCCGCGGTCGAAGGTGAGCGTGGCGTCGTGGCGGGCGGCGATCGAGCGGACGATCGAGAGGCCGAGGCCGGTGCCGCCGGTGCGGCGATCGCGGGACGGGTCGAGGCGCAGGAGGCGCTCTCCAAGGCGCGAGAGGAGCTCGTCGGGCACGCCGGGGCCGCTGTCCTCGACAACGAGGGTGGCCGTCCCCTCGTTCGAGGCGACACGCACGCGCACCGTGCCGTCGTGGGGAGTGTGACGACGGGCGTTGGTGACGAGGTTCGCGAGGACCTGCTCGATGCGCGAGCCATCGGCGAGGATGGGCGAGGGCTCGGTCGCGACGTCGATGCGGGCCCCTTCGAGCAGCGCGAAGCGGGCCGCGGCCTCGGCCACCACGGCGCCGAGATCGACGGGCTCCCGCAGGCACGGCACGTCGGGATCTTCGAGCTCGGCGAGGTCGCGCACGTCGGCGACGAGGCGCCCGAGCCGCGTGGCCTCGCCCTCGAGCGACACGAGGAGCCGCGCGCGGACGGCGGGATCCTCGCACAGGGCCGGCGCGCCGAGCGTGTCGACGAGGCCCATGATGGCCGACGTGGGGTTCGCGAGCTCATGCGCCAAGTCCGCGAAAAGACGGCGCCTTTGGGCGTCGACGGCGGCGAGCTTCCCGAGCGCCTCGGCGAGCGCGAGGCGCATGGTGTCGAACGTCTCGCGCACGTCGGCGAAGTCCGGATCGAGCGGCACGGGGAGCTCGGTGTCGAGCGCGCCCTTGGACACCTCGCGCATCGCGACCACGAGCGGCCTCACACGACGACGCGCGAGCGCGCCGAGCACGAGGCCGGTCCCGAGGGCACACGCCACGAGCGGCGCGCCGATGGCGAGGATCATGCGCTCGCGGACCGCGGCGACGGCGAGCGACGAGTGCGCCTCGATGAGCCCGATGGCACGGAGCTCGGTCTCGTAGGGCGAGAGCGCCCACCGAATGAGCACCCGCTGCGCGAGCGCGCTCGCGAGGAGGAGCGCGCCGACGAGCACGGCGAGCTTCACGTCGACCGGCAGCTTGCGGTGGGGCATCACGCGTCCTTCGGCACGAGGAACCGATACCCTATTCCGTGCACGGTGTGGATGGGGCTCTCCCCGAGCCCCGCGACCTCGAGCTTCTTGCGGAGCCGCGCCACGTGGCAATCGACGTTTCTCGCATATCCCTCGTGGGTGAGCCCGAATACCGACTTCAAGAGCTCGCTCCGGGGGTGGACGACGTCGGGCCGGGCCGAGAGCTCCACGAGGAGAGAAAGCTCGGTGGCCGTGAGCTTCACCTCGGCGCCGTTCACGGTGACGCGCATGGCGCCCGTGTCGACGACGAGCGGGCCGAGCGCGCGGACGGCGGTGGCGCGTGCCCCGGCGAGCTCGGGCCGCACCCTGCGGGCGAGGGCGCGCACCCGGGCGACGACCTCCCGCGGGCGGCAAGGTTTCACGACGTAGTCGTCGGCGCCGACCTCGAGGCCGAGCAGCACGTCGACCTCGGAGCCGCGCGCCGTGACCATGACCACACCGGGGGCGGGAGCGTACCCGCCGCGGAGGTGCTGGCAGATCTCGATGCCCGAGGCGCCCGGGAGCGACACGTCGAGCACGGCGACGTGCGGCGCGCGCGCCTGGCACTGGGCGATGGCGTCGAGGCCGTCTCCCGTGACACGCACGACCCAGCCTTCGGCGCCGAAGTGGATCGCGAGCACCTCGCGCAAGGAGGGATCGTCTTCCACGAGGAGCACGTCGAGAGGCTCACCCATCGTCGTCATCCTACAATGGGCTACCCTGGGTGTGGGCAGGTCTCGACGGTCGCAACGAATTCGCAACAACCGAGCCGCGGGTGTTGCGATTCGATGGTGAAGGCCGCCGGGGCTCGGCCCTGTGCCAGGCTTTGTCGGGTGGTGAGGGCTCGGTCGGATGCGAAGGAGGTCGACGTGACGAGAGGGCGGACAGGGTTCGGGGTGGTCGGCTCGTGGGTGCTCGCGGCGTGGCTCGCGACGGCGTGCTCGGGGCGCGTGGCGGGGGAGCTCGTGCTCTCGTTCGACACCGACATGTCCATCCCGAAGGACGTGACCCACGTGGTCGTCTCGATCACGTCGAGCGGGCGCACGATCTTCGAGGACACGTACGCCGTCGGCCCGACGGGCGTGAAGCTCCCGTCGACGCTCGGCATCCTCGAAGGCGAGAAGGACGAGCCCATCACCATTCGCATCATCGCGCTCCGCGGGCGAACCCCTACCGTGGTGCGAGAGTCGGTCTCCAAGGTGCCGCGGGGGCGCGTCGCGGGGCTCAAGATCCCGATCGAGTGGCTCTGCACGGGCGACGAGAACGTGCAGGGCGCCTCGAAGGAGACCGCCGCCGGGACCTGCCCCGCCGGGGAGACCTGCTCCGCCGGGAGCTGCGTGCCCGCCACGGACGTGACCCTCGACGACCCATACGACGTGACGGCCATCTTCGGCGGCGGGAACGAGCGGGGCATCGGCGGCACGTGTTTCCCGGTCGATCGCTGCTTCGACGAGGCCCTCTCGCTCGAGGTCGCGCCCGTCGCGAACGGTGCAGAGTGCACTTTTTCGCTCGAGGGGGTGACGAACGTCGGCCTCGTGCCGAAGGACGGGGCCGGGGTGCTCGCCGGGGGGCGCGCGGTGGTGCCGCTCGTCGAGGGGGCGCGGGGCTTTCAGCGCGACGGGGCGACGGTGCGGTTGCCCAAGGCCGTGTGCACCCGCGCCGCGAAGGGCACCCTGAAGGTCGTCGCGAGCCGCGCGTGCCCGCCCAAGACGAACCGCGTGCCCAACTGCGGGCCCTGGGGCGTGGTCGGCGCGGCCGTCCCCGTGAGCGACGCGGGCTTCGACGCGCCCGCCCCGATCGTGGACGCGGGGGTCGACGCGGACGCGCGCGTGCCGTGGCGCGAGGTCGTGGTGAATAGCCGAGTATCGAAGCTCTTGGTCGACGGCGTAGGGCCCGACAAGCGCATCTATTGGGCCGACGAGACGAACGAGATCCGCTCGTGCACCGTGGCGGACTGCCCGTTGACGGTGCGATGCGAGGTGAGAGCCGCGGGCCCCATCAAGGGCTTCGCGACACGAAAGGACATCCCCGCGGGCCCCGTCATGGGCGTCGTGGTCGTGCGCACGAACGGCGCTGTCGAGGCGGCTTCGGCGGGCACGTGCGCCCCGACGAGCGTGGTCAAGTCGTTGGGGGTGCCGCTCACGGCCGACGTGAACGACGTCGCCGCATTGCCGGGCACGCTCTATCTCTTGCGGGCGAATGGCCTCGAGACGTGCCCGTGGGGCGGCGCCGATTGCTCGAACGATCCCACATTGCTCCCCTTTGCGCTCCCCGTGGGGGGTGGAGTCGGGCGACTGCAACTGGGCAGTGGCCTCGCGGTGCTCAACGGCACGACCGTCGGCGGATGCGAGAACGCCGACTGCTCCGGCACGAACAAAAACTGGGCGAACCTCGCGGCCGGCGAGCCTCCGCTCGACGTGGCCCTGCAGGTCACGGGGCCGGACCGGCGGTACGTGGTCGTCCAACAGGACATGGTGGCGTCGCGCGTGGTGTTCGACTGCCCCATCGACGCGGCCCCGTGTGTGCCGCGCAGGCTCGTCACGGGGGGCGGGTACGACAGGCTCGCCATCGGCACGACCCACGTGTTTTTGGGCGGCCCGGCGGGCCTCTCCCGCTTCCCCCGCCCCACACCGGGCTCGGGGCCTCAGGTGACCGAGGGCCTCCTGCCGGACCCGGTGAGCGCCCTCACGGTCGACGCGGGGGAGGTGTTTTATGCGACGGGGGTGAAGATCGTGCGGCGGGGGGAGTGAGGGGATGGCGCGGTGGTGATGGTGGTGAGGAGCGGTGTCGCGTGGGGCGGTCAGGGATGCTTTTTCTTGCTCGGTTTGGGCGTGGGGGCGCCCTCGCCAAGGCGTTTGGTCTCCGCCACGACGCGGTCGAAGTCGCTCTCGAAGAGGCGGTCCTGCACGATGCGGTATTTCTCGAACTCGCTCTCGGCGTGCGCCTTGGCGATCTCGGCGGTGACCTTGCCGGCGTCCTGTAGAACCTCGCGATCGGTGGCCGCGAGGAAGCGGTTCAGGCGCGTCTCCCAGTCCTGCATGGTCATGGGCATCTTGCGAAGCGCCATGTCCTCGGCAACGTCGAGGTAGGCGTTCACCAGGCGGGAGAGCTGCGCAAGCTCTGGCTCCGTCAGGTAGTTCTTGGCCACGACCACGTCGAACTTCTGGATCTTCCCGTGGGGCGCGTCGGTCCAGGTGTGAAGCCCCATGTGGTCCTTGGTCGCATCCGCGCGATCGACGATGATCTCGGCGGCCGTCTGCCCGTGAATGGCCCAGTGCAGCTTGTTCTGCACCGTCGCGAAGAAGCGCTTCGTGGCCTGCGCGGTCACGTCGTAGTCGACCGACGTGGCGTAGATGTCCGTGATCTTCTGGTAGAACTTGCGCTCCGAGATGCGGATCTCCCGGACGCGCTGGAGCTGCTCCTCGAAGTACTTGTCGCTCAGGACGGAGCCGCCGCGCTTGAGGCGCTCGTCGTCCATCGCGAAGCCCTTGATGGTGAACTCCGCGACGACACGCGTGGCCCACTTGCGGAACTGCACCGCCCGCTCGG
Source organism: Myxococcales bacterium (assembly GCA_016712525.1). Taxonomy (NCBI): domain Bacteria; kingdom Pseudomonadati; phylum Myxococcota; class Myxococcia; order Myxococcales; species Myxococcales bacterium. The sequence continues at coordinate 1,914,982 of JADJQX010000001.1, read as the reverse complement.
AGTTGACCTTGTAGCCGACGGCGATGGTGGCCGAGAGGTCGTAGTGTTTCGTCTCGTAGGTCTTCCCGTCGGCGGCAGTTATTCGAAAATTTCGAACAACTGATTTCTCCTCCAGCTCGCTGTCCTCGAACACCTTCTTCAGGTGGTAGTTGATGGTCGGCACCTCCACGTCGTAGAGCTGCGCCATCATCTTCTGGCTGAGCCAGACGTTCTCGTCGGCGTAGATCGCCTCGACGCCGCCCGCGCCCGCGGCCGCCACGAAGGTCAGGTACTCGGCGGCCGAGGAGCGGACGAGAGATACGGACGGCTTCTTCTTGCGGGTCACGTTGCCTCCACCTGCGGGATGAAGCCGCGCCCAGTGGCGAGGAAGAGCGGGCCGTCGAAGTGCTCGATGGCGGCGCGCGGGTTGTCGTTCGGAGAGAGGCCGACGCGGACAGGAAGAGACTCGATCATCGCGGGCACCCGAGCGTCGGAGGGTCACAGCCAGGCTGAAGCCGGCCGTAGTGGGGCGACCCTAGCCTCCGCACTTTTGGTAGGATCGGAGCCACGCCGCTCATCTCTTCGATCTCGACATCCCGACGAGATGTCACGCCTTTCCGGCGAGCACGCTACGGCAGGAGCTGGCTCGTCTCAAGCGTCGGACGCGGACCACGTGGCCCGTCCGGCTCCGCCCGAGAAGAGGGCGACGGACGTACCGACGCCCCGCGGGGCGTCAGCGAGCCGCGTGCTCACGCAGCTTCGACAGGTCCTATCGCTTCGACCCCGGAGCCCGTCCTCCCACCTCCCCCACCACCGACCTACCCCCAAAAACCCGCGTCCAGGACATCCCCTACCCGAACCAGGACATCCCCTACGCGAACCAGGACATCCCCTACGCGAACCAGGACACCCGCCACGCCCTCCTGACGCCTCCGCAGCGCGGCCCAGGACAGCCCCCACGCCTCCCCGACGCGCCCCTCGTGCGAACCAGGACAGCCGGTAAGCCCTCGAGACGGTTCGGGGCCAGCTCGATCGCGTGAGAGGGCTACAGGACGGGTAGGTGCCGACGGTCCGGACGCTCCCAGTCGAACTTGCCGCCGCGGCGGACGAGCTTGTCCGTGGAGAACCCGACCGACGCGAGAGCTCCTACGGCCCCCCGCTCGAGGATCGACTCGCCTACGCAGTGAACGCCCCCCGTGTTGCCGAAGAAGCGCCCCTCGGGATCGATCATCGCATACGAGTCCGTCATGGCATGGTTGTCCTCCGGGACCACGTTGACGGCTTGGCCGAGGCGGCCCTGATGCCGAACGACGAACGCATGGAAGGCAGAGGCGTCGATGAGCAAGTCGTCGACTGTGGCCTCGTTTTGTCCTTCGACGCGAAGGACCTGGAAGAGCTTCCACCGTTGGGGGGCGATAGATCGGACGATCTCACTCATGTCCTCGTGAACGTTGTGGCGGGTAACCACGGTGTTCAGCTTCACGAGAGCGCCGTTGGAGCGAGCCTTGCGCGCGCACGTCACGACCTGCGCCACGTAGCCTGCGCCTCCCCTGCCGATGAGCGCGTTGCCTTCGTCCGTCGACGAGTCGATGGAGAGGCCCACCCAATCGAGCATCGAGCCGGCGCGTGAATCGAGGAGGGCCTCGAGCTTGGCACCGTTGCTGACGATGCCGGTCACGAAGCCCAACTCCTTCGCCGCGAGGATCAGGTCGCCTATGTCACGATGCAGCGTCGGCTCACCGCCGACGAAGTTCATCTTCTCGGCCCCCGCCTCTCGCACGCGGCGCATGACCTCGATGGCATCGGCCTTGGACAGGCGCCCCCTCGTCTCCGGGAAGCGAGCGAAGCAGTATTGGCAGCTCGCGTTGCACGCCTTGAGAACATGAAAATTGACGGGAAGACCAAGCATTCGAGCCTCCAACCGGGTGAACAAGGGACAAAGGTTTCCAGAATGGACGGCTCCCCGCCGCCGCACGGCGCGCGAGTAGCCCCACGTTTCGTGGCTACGACGGAAGCAGAGGCGCGGCTCGCTAGCTCGCCGGGCCGGGCCCCGCAGCGGCTCCGTCTACGCTCGCGATCTTCTTGCAGAGGAGCTTCGCAAGATCGTCGAGGCCCTGCGCACGTGCTCCTGCCTTGGCGACATCGCGCGCCTTCCGAGCCCCACGGGCCTTGCACATGGCTTCGGCGACACGGGACTGCTCCGAGACGTCGATGCCGAAGCTTCGCAGCGCTTCGACGAGCTCGGGGCTCGCGAGCCGTTTGAGCTGGCGCCTCCCCTCGGGCCCGAGGAACGCGAGCGCTCGTGCAGCGGCTATTTTCTTAGGCTTCGGCGCATGCGAAGCCGCGATGAGCAGGCAGGCCATCGCAAAGGCGACTTCGGCCGCCGCGAGCCTCGGCTTCGGTTCGTCATCCTCACTCCACGGGGACGACGGCGAATCGACATCGACGCGACCGGCAAGGAGCTGCGCCGCGAGGCGGAGATGCGCGGCCGTCGCGTCTTTCCGAGCTCCGTTTCGCAACGCCCCCTCGAATGGGCTCAGGGGCAACGCGGCAGGGTGACGGTCTCGGACCACCGCGATCCACGCCGCGAGCTCGTGCTCCTCACGAAAACCGAGCGCCGAGCTGGCATTGTCGGTTTCGAGCTGACACCCGATCGCCATGGCCCCGCCGCGAAAAATTCGAACGACCTCGTCGCCCCCTGAGGTTGGCCGCACCGCGCGACTTGGCCAGGTAAGCTCGCTTGCGTCGAGAGCGTAGGCCCGAAGCGGCTCGAGCCCACCGGCCTCCCAAACGGGGACCGACGATCCGGCAAGCGAGCCGTCAGCACATAGTGTCGGACCGTCGGAAACGAGCTCTCGGAGCCCCGTCAGGCGCCCGTTCGCGTCGAACCAAAGGTCCGCTCGTGGTTCGCCCTTCTCGGCGAGGATCGGCATCCGGAGCGCCTCGGAAAGCGCCGTGATCGTGGATTCTGGGGTGTCCCCTGGGAGGTCGGTGGGCACTGCCACCCACAGCCCACTTTCCGACACGCACTCGCGCCAGGCCAGAAGCTCCTGGAGCGAGCCCTCGAACCACGTGGCGCCGACGGGGCCGCCCACCAACGACGGGAGGACCGAGCGCTCGGCGCCTGCGACCAGGATGCGAGGAAGCGCCCCCCCGAAGGAGAGCGCCTCGATGGCTCGCGTGACCACGGCGGGGTCGAACGCGGCGACGGGGATGGTGACACGGCAGGTGGCAGAAATCATGGTCATGACGCGCTCCACTGAGAGCGACCCGCGAAGGGCCGTTCTTGGTTTTGGGTTGGGAGCGGCGTCGGGCCACGAAGGCGGAGTGACGACCTGCGGGGTTTAGAGTTACCCCGACCTTCGACCTCGTCAAGGGGGCGGGCCGAGAAAGTCTCTCTCGGCCCCCTCCCTCCGCGTCAACTACCCCCGGCGCGTAGCGTCAATACGTGGGTGTCGGCCGTTTCCACTCGAAGTAGCGCTCGAAGGTGTCGAGGAACATCTCCGCGCGTACGCGCCAGAAGTCGACGGCCGAGGCCGAGCTTGGGACAAGGCCCAGCGCTCGTGCCTCCTCGATGGCCGTGGCGCTCGGGACGAACCCTCGCTCGCGCGCACGAAACGACGCGTTGTGGCCCGCGCTCGGCATGTCGGCGTGCAGGAGCTCGTGGAACATGACCAGTTCGACCACGAAGCGGGGGACGTCGGGGGAATCGAGGATCGGGTTGAGCGCGAGGCACTTGTCCTCGTACCGAAAGAAACCCCAAAGCCTTTGGTTTGGTCGCTCCATCCACCGCAACGATCCGAGCATGGGCGCGCCGCCGGGGAAGTGGCGCTTCTGCTCGAGGACGGCCGCGAGCAGCTCTTGGAGATCCCTTCCCCGACCTGGCTCGAACGCTCGCGGGGGGCCCTTGGGCACGATGTTCGTGACCTCGGGAGCCGTGCGGGGTCGTTCGATCGACGCGTTGAGGAGCTTCGTTCGCTCGCGTCCGACCTCCTCGCGGAAGGCCGCCTCGTCGTTCCGGTACACGACGGGACAGGCGGGCTGGCTCGCCCACACTCCGGCGAGGAAGTCGGCCTCTTCCCGGGGACCGAGGTTCCCCTCTACGACATGCTTCGCGAGCGCCGTCGGGTCGAAGGCGAGCTTCTCCTCGAACGTGACGTAGCTCACTTCGCACCCTTTGCGACGCGCGTCGAGGAGCGCCTTCACGTCCGCCCATCGGGGCAAGGGGTCGGGGATGTCGGCGAAGTGCTTGCGAATCAACGAGCACGCCAGGTCTTCGGTGACGTGCTCGGGGATGCTCGAGGGGCTCGTATGCTCGGCCAGCAACGCCTCGAGCGCATCTCGCTGCGAGTCGAACACCATGACGGTGCGCGACTGCACGTCGTCCTCGAAGATCTCTTCCCAACGGTACCACCCGTGAGGCACGCACGCGTGAACACCCACGAGCTGCCCCTTCACGTTGCTCTGGAGGAGCCGGTACGCATCGCGCACGAGCTCCGGCGGAATGAGCACCATGGGCGTATGGGCCCGCGCCACCTCCTCGGGGGGCGGCACGTCCATGCAGTCGAGCGCATACTCGGGCCCGAGCACGTCGTACTGCTGCCAGGTGTCCAAGAACGTGACGAGGTTCGCCTTCGCGTTGCCGCCCGCCCGCGGGCCCCGCAGGGCGCGCCCCACCATCTGGACGACGAGGCTCTCCGAGCGCGTGGGCCGGCAGATGAACACCGTCCGCGTGTGTGGCGCGTCGAACCCCTCCGTCAGCATCTGCACGTTCACGATGACGTCGAGCTCCTTGCGAGCGTAGCGCTCGATCACGGAGGCCGCGTCGCGACGGCTGTAGTCTACGTAGTCCGCGCGGACGCCGGGGTGCTTCGAGAGCTCTTGGGCGAGGGTCTGCGCGTGGAGCGTGTCGGCCGCGAACATGATGGTCGCGCCGTAACGCTCCCTGTTCTTGAGGTAGTGCTCGACGATGAGCGCGTTTCGGTGCGCGTTCTTGCCGAGCCTCGCGAGCACGCTCGGGGCGAGCTCGCCGTAGCGATCGAGGTAGGCGAGGTCCTCGGCGCTCATCTCGCGCTCGACGCTCACCTCGGTCTTCACCGTCTCGGTAACCGGAACGGCGAGGATCCCTGCGTCGACGAGCGAGCGCCGGCTCACCTGGTGGACGATGTCCTCGAACAGCATGCCGAGCCGCTTGTCCTCGTCCGGGTCCATTCGGATGGGCGTCGCCGTGAGCCCGAGGAGCCGAACCCCGGCCTTTTTGATCTCCGACAGGAGACCGTAGGTTTTCGGCGCGACGGCGTGATGGGCTTCGTCGACCACGACGGTGGCGCCCGCCCGCGCGTCGGCCAGAAGCTCCTTCACGAAGCCTCGGTTCTGTTCCATCACCGAAGACTGGATCGAGGCGAAAACGACATCGTGCTCGCGGCTCACGTTCGACCAGCGCTTGAACTCCGAGGACACCGCGATGAGGTCGAGCGACTTCTTCGTGGGGTACGCGAGGTTGGCGAGCTTCTTGAAGGTATCGAACCCTTGGCGAAGCAGGGACTGCCGGTGGGCCAGCCAGAGCACGCGGCCCCCATTGGCGATCTCGTGGCGCAGAAGCCAGTGGGCCGCGGTGACGGTCTTGCCGGCACCGGTCGGGAGGACGACCATGCCTGCCGAGCGCTTCCGGTCGAGAAACGCACTGTCGAGGCGATCCCACGTGGCGCGCTGGTGGTCGTGGGGGTCGATGGGGGCGGCGGCGTCGACGAGAGCGAGGCGCTCGTCGTAGGAAACAGAGGCGATCATGCAGACTCCTTGGTTGCGAACGGGACGGTGAGGGTCGGCGCGGCGCCGCGTGGGCACCGGCATGCGAGAGGGGCGTTTTCGTCGCGGCGATTGGGCAGGCGCACCATCGCGGCGCACGCGGAGCAGGTCAGGGCGTCGATGAGCTCGAGGGCCGCGCGAGCCTCGGTCTGGGCTTGTTTGAGCGAGACGACGAGAGCCCAGTCGTTGGAGTGGGCGCCGAGCGCGTTCCTCAAGAAGAGCGGGTCTCCGAGCCGACCGAGGATGGCTCGCACGTCAGGGATTCTCCCGGTGGACGAGAGCTTCTCGAGCTTGGGGCGTAGGCCGTCCCAGTAGTCTGCGAAGCCGAGGTCCGAGGCCTCGAAAGGGAGCTTGACGCCGAAGTTGGCACTCGCCTCCTTGAAGAAGGCCTCGAGCACCGGGCGTGTCACCACGGCCAGGCCCTCGACATCCCCCGTAGTTGCGAGCGCCTGCTCGAGGCGACTCGTGCCGGGCACGTGGTCGGCGAGCGCGGGGCCTGCTTCGAGCGACCAACCTCGGATGTGGAGGCGGCGGAGGTGGAGCGGCTTGCAAAGCTCGGCGAACGCTTGGTTGTGCGTCGCGATGAGCACCTGGTAGTCCGAGAACCGCTCGGCGAGCACACTCACGAGGGCCCGTGCGTGGGTCATGTCGACCGAGAGCACGACGTCGTCGAGCACGAGGATGCGCGGGCCATTCGGGTCCTCTCGCTCGCGGAGCTTCTGCATCGCGAGGAAGTAGGCAATACCGACGGTATCGAGGTGCCCGTCCGAGTAGAGGAGCTTGGGCTCCTTCACGCTCTTCTCTGCGAACCGGCCTTCGAGCTTCGCGAGCCCCTTGCTCTGCCGCGTGAACTTGATGCGCGGGCTCTCGGTCACGTCGTCCAGGTCGGCCCCATGGATTCGCTCGTAGATGGCACCGGCCGCGTCGGAGAGCTCCTCCAGGATCAGCGCAGAGAGGTCCTTGCGGGCCGCCGCGACGGCAACGGCCACCGCCTGAAGTGCCCCGGTCGCAGCGACGAGCTTCGCCCGCTCCGACTCGTTTGCAAGAAGGCCGTCCCGCTCCGTGACGAATCGCTCGAGGCAGCGCCGAAAGCTCTCGATTTCGCTCGCTCGCAGATCGTTCGGGATCGCATCGTGCTGCCTGCGGAGGGACGTTCGTACCCGTTCGAGGCGGCCGTGGATATCCCAAGACAGGTTCGTCTCTCGGTCGAGGCGCTCGAGGAGGTCGCGTGAACGGGAAAGCTGATCCAAAGGCTCGGGATACCCCGCTACCCCCTCGAGGCGACGGAGCGCCCGAAGGAACTCATGCCAGTGCTCGGCCAGGGCAGACACACGCGCGGTCGCCTGCTGAACGTCCGACAGCAACGCGAGGCGAGCCTTCAGTCGGGCTACGAGGTCCGCCGAGACGATGGCTTGTTCGCAGACCGGACAGTCGGTGCGCGAGGGACGCGTCTCGATGTGGGCGAGCGCACCTTCGAGGAGAGACTGGAGTCCGTTCTCGGTCGCCGCAAGCTCGGCGGACCTCAAGGGCTCGAGCTCGGTCTTCGGAGCATCCGGCGGCACCATCTTGTCGGCCTCGGTGACGGCCGCGTGGAGCTCGCTGCGGCGGGCCGCTTGGGAGCCGCTTCCACACGTCGCGGCCGCCCTCGCCGCGAGCTCGTCGAGAGGAGCGCCCTCATCGCCTCGCGCAAGCCCCAGCCGCGCTGCTTCTTCGAGCACGTAGCGCTCGAGCTCGTCGACTCCCGCCGGGGCAGCTCCCTTCCACGAGACAGGCTCGACGACCGTCTCGAGACGGCGGCGAGCCGCATTTTCGAGCTGTTCGATGCGTGCTCGTCGCTCGCCGAGCCCCTTTTCGAGGTCGCGCTCGAGGCTGTCGACGGGGGCCAGGTCGAAGAACTTCGCCAGGTATTGGAACCTTTGGCCGGGCTCTCCCTGCAAGAGCGCGAGCAGCTCGGCCCGCCGTAGAAACGGTCGCGATCGGCGGCAGTGGTCGATGAACGCGCGCCCCTCGTCCGTGGTCGCCTCGTCGTCGAGCGTGCCGTCTCGGAGAACGATCGTCCCCCGCGGGGCCAACTCGACCGACACTTCGCTCGCGCCTTCCGCGCGGAGATGCGTGCGATAGTCCTCGTTCTCCGCGGCCGGCATCTCTCCGAGCAGGGCCCACCGTATCCCTTCGACGATGGAGGACTTGCCGGTGCCGTTGTCCCCTCGGAGCACGAGCCCGCGCTCTCCAAGGGCGATCTTCACCGTGTCCCGCACCCCGCGCACTCCGCGCACGCTCACGGAGGCGATCCGCAGACGCTTCATCGGTCACCCCCGAGCGCCGCGACGATGGCGTCGAAGTCGTGAAATCTCCCTTGGTCCACGAGCTCGGCGAGGGCTGCGTGGTGCTGAGGGAGGACCTTCTCGAGCCTGCGCACGGCGGCGTCGAAGGTGCGAGAGGTCGCGTCGGAATACGAGGACGCGCGAGCACGCGCGCTCCCACCGGATCTGGACATGGGGGCTCCTTGGCGCCGCGGACGGCGCGTGGGTGTGGTCGAGCGAAGCGCGCACCGAGCGGCTCCACCCCGCGCTCACGGTCACCGTGTCGCGCCTTCAAAGGATGGACGCGGGGCCCCGACGCTTTCTGACGGCAGTCGTGGATTTTCTTTCGAACGACGTCCGGAGCGCTGGTTTGCCCTCCACGGAGGGGCGACGAGCGCTAGACTCGTCCGAAATGAGCGTGGACTGGAACGACGATGAGCGAAGCGAGGTCGAGGGCGCCATCAAGCGCTTCCCCGTCGAGAGCGGCAAGTGCGCGGCGCTTGCTCGGGTCGTAGCCAGGGTCGGGATCTCGCGCGACCCTTCCACTCGAGGCCGACAGATCAAGCCGAGGGGAGCGGCGAGGTTCGTCGTTCCGAAGCATTCGGATCCACCACGATGGGTCAGTCACACCTTCGTTGACACGCACCGGCACGTGGTCGACGCGCTCACCGGGGCGTCGGGTTGCCCCTCGGCGTCGTACCTGGCCACGCACTGGGAGTACGCCGATGCGCTCACCGTACAGGACGTGGACGTCGAGATGGTAGACCCGGGCATTCAGGAGGAAACGTGAGCTCCCTCGCCCGCACGATCGCGGCGTGGGCCGATTCCCGCATCGCCGAGATGCTGGCAGCGCCACGGATGTGGGGCTCGAACGAGGCGGTCGAGCTTCAGGTCCTGCTGTTGCACGAGATTCGTGCGCTCGCCCTCCGCCCTGCGCAAGAGCTCGCGAGCCCGAGGGCCGTGCTCGAAGCCTACCAAGCGTTCTTGCTCCGTCGCTTCCCTGGGGCTCCTTCATCGCCGTTGTTCGAGCTCGTCGATGCCTCTAACGCGACCGCTTTCCGTGACGCGCTCGACGAGTTCACCCGAGCGCAGCACAAGAGCTTGCGCGAAGAGGACCCGTTCGAGCATGCCGCCGTAGCGCTCCGCCTCACCTTCGATAGCGAACGCGCTCCGTCCATGGCCGCCCTGAGCGGCTACTATGAGGAGTTTCGCCGCGCGACGCGCGCCGGTGCTCGAGAGCGCCCCGGGCCGGGCCGCGCAGGCAAGAGCATCGAGGAGGCGACAGACTTCGCGCTAGACGACGTCGTCTACGCGCCCCCCAACGGGTCGGCGGGGCAAGTCACGCTCAAGCTCGGTTCGCCTCCGCGACAGGCCGACTGGATCGCTGACGATCGGGTTCGCGACACCTTGTCGAGCTTCGTGACGATCGCAGAATGGGCCGCCGGCGAGGCAGACGTCGCCGATCTGCGCATCGACGATCCGGTGACCCGGGCGCGTACCGCCGTGCAAGTCCGGAGGCTCGTTCCGCGCGGGTCGATCAAGTCGGTGTCGTTCGGAGGCAAGCTACTTTCGCGTTCCGTGCCAGCCGTCCTCCGGGGGGAGCATGAGGCACGCGTACTCAAGGTGGTGAGCGACATCGCCACGCCAGAGCCGTTCGATACCAAAGACGTGATTCGCGCCATTGACCTGGATCGCGGCTTCCTCGTGCTCGGCAAGCAGGCACGAATCCCCTGCTACGTTCGACCTGAGCTGCTTCATGAGATCGCGCAGGTCGGCGTCTCGGCGCGCGTCGTCGGCGAGCGCTACAGGCCTCTCCGCGGACCCGCGTTCGTGCTCGCCGATCGCGTCGAGGTCGAAGGCTCGAGCGACGAAGCCGAGTAGCTTCGGGCTCAGAACACCTGACGACTCACGATCGCCGCGACGTCGCCCATCTCGATGCTCCTCCCAAAAGCCCGCGAGAGCAGCGTGAGCGCACGGGCCTCTTCGTCCGGTGTGGCCACGCCCGCGACGACGAGCTCCGCGTAGCCGACGGCGCCGACCTGGCGGAGCGCCGAGGCCTTCGCCCCGGGAACGACGAGGGTCACACACGTCTCCGCGAGGGCTCTCGCGCGCGCCGTGTCGTTCCTTCGTAGCGCCACGAGCACCCGTGACCGCAGTGCACCGAGATCCGGGTAGCGCGTCGGGTCGTCCCCCACGGCCTCGAGGTGCCGCTCCGCGTCGTCGAGGCGGCCCTCGGCGGCTGCGAGGCGCCCCGCTTCGAGCTCGAGGAACGGCGTGGTTTGACGGCTCGCGCTCCGCTTTTTCGCGTCGCGCGCGTTCTGCTCGAGGGCGAGGTCGAGAGTCGTGCGCGCCTGGTCGAGACGGCCCGCGAGCCTGAGAGCCGTGGCGAGGTAGCCCCGCGACCGCGGCACCTCGAAGGGTGCGTAGGTACCGTGGAGATCGACCGCCCTCGACAGATGGTCTATCGCCTCGACGTACTCGCCTGCGTGGAGGTACGCGCGCCCATAGGTGCCACGTGCCGAGGCCAGCATCGCCCCGTGCTCGCGCGAACGCGGCGCCCCGAGCGTTTCCATCGCGGTCCTCGCGAGAGACTTCGCCTGCTCCAAGTCGCCTACGTCGATCGCCGCGCTCGCGCCGAACGTGTCGACCATCGCAAGGATTTCCGGCTCGTCCGCCAGGCTCTTGCGCTCGACGCCACACAGCATTGTCCACGCCTCGTGAGATTCCCCCAGATGAAGGCGAAAGAGCGCGGCATACCCGCGTGCTTTCGCGGCGAGGTCGGAATGACTGTCGCTCAGCACCGAGGCCGACTCCCACGCGTCCTTCGCGAGGCGCTCGAAGTCGGCGCCCTCTTTCTCGCCTTCCGTCTTGAGCCTACTCACCCTCGACTCGTGGTCGTCGATGTCGGACAGCGCGAGCTCTCGCAGGTCGAGCCCGTAGGCGAGCAGCGCTTCCCCGAGGTCGGCCGCGCGCACGAGCTCGATTCCCTCGAGCCCACACGCGTCCTCGATGTCGCCTTGCTCGCGCGCAACGACCACCTTCGTCACGAGTGGCCATTCCAGCCGAAGCGCTTCGAGCTTCTCGCGCAGGTGGTGGACAGGCTCGAGCTTGCCTTCCAGAGAGAGGCGAGCCGTACCGGCGACGTGCGCATGAGGAGGCCGGCCGAGGGCGAGGGACATGAGCGCCACGGCTGCCGACAGCTCGGCCGACCGGCCCGTCACGGCGGCGTCGAGGTCGTCTTGAACGTAGATTTCGGCCAGATCGCGCGCGTCGCTCGGGAGCGCTCGGCATGCGTGACCTGCAGCATGAACGAGCGCTGCGCGGGCTGCGCGAAGGGTCGCCGCTCCGAGTGGCTTATGGCTGCGCCCTGTCCCCACCCGCGCCACGAGCCCTTGTCCGTCGGCCTTGGCGAGCAGGAGCCAAGTCTCCCCTACCCGCTCGGGCAGCCGCTCGGGCAGGGCCATGGCCGCGGGCAGCACGGCGTTCGCGCGCCGCCGAAGGCTCTCGGGGAGAGCGTGGCCCGCGAGCTCGCGCACGAGCGCCTTTCGTTTCAAGAGGTCCACACGCTCGAGCTGGGCGACGATCGCCTCGAGGCGGTTCAACGGGTCGCCTCGTCGTGTTGCACGAGCTCGAACGTCTCCCGAACCTCGGAGCCGTCGCGGTGGCGCACGACGAACGCGAGCTCCGTTCGACGAGCGACCCGCAGCTCGACCTCGTCCTGGTCCGCAGCCACGGCGACGCTCACGTCACCCACGCGCACTTCGGCGATTTTTCCGGTCTCGGCGAGGTCCAGGTGCACCACGAGCGAGTCGGCCAGAACCTCGACCGAGAGCTCGAAGGCGCACCCCAACGTCTCGTCACGCCCGAGCTGAACCCAATGCTTCTCGTCCTCGAGGGGGGTGGCCGCGGCGGCCGCGCGCACCGGCGGGGCGCTCACGGTCAGGGTGACCTTGGTGCGCGCCGTCGGCGTGCGCCGCGCTCTTCGCCACGCTCCCGCGCGCATCGAGGTGACTTCTCCGATCTCGAGCTGCGCGTCGTAGATGGCCTCCAACGTCTCGGCAAAGTCGGCATCACGCGCCGCCGCGGCCTCGACCGTGCGGGCGAACGCACCGCCGTGCACGTACCGAGCGATCATGTCGTCGGAGGGGAGCTCTTCGTCGAGCGCCGCGCGCGGGTCTCCTTTGGGCTCTGCGGCCAGCTCGGCGCCCGAAGCCTCGGGGTAGCGCAGCGCGTACGCCGGGCGGAACGCCGCCCGCTCGCCCAAGAGGTCGAACAACGTCTCGCGGGAGACTACCTTCCCCCACAGCGCATCGAAGCGATCGAGGCTCGCCATGAGGACCACGCGCCCGAGGCACCGCTCGAAGCCGTCGGCCTGCATCGCACGGCGAGCGGCCACCAGCACACTCTCGGCCCAGTCGCGCTCGACGAACACGTGCTCGACGCCCTCGTCGTCGAGCATCGCGCGCGCAGCCGCATCGTCCTCCGGTTGGTACGCGGGCCCCGTGAGGGCAGCGTCGGTCGTGCGCAGCGCGCGGTCGATGTGCGCGGCCCCGAGCTTCGCCGCCCACGTTCGCACGGGCTCCGGAGCCTCGAGGCCGAGGCGAATCGCGTCTCCGTAGACGCGCAGCGCCACCACGCTCTGCTCGGCATTCTCCTCCTCGACGCTCTCGGAGAGCGCGACGGCGAGGCCCTCGAGCGACGCGACCGTAAGCGAGCACACATAAGACGTAGGATGGGTCATGGTCCCTCCCAGAATGGACGCGAGACCACGGCTCGTTCTGACAAGATTTCTCCGGGGATGGGCACCACGCCTTTTTGAAGCACCTGCAGGGGCCCCCGCGAGGCCTCCTGAGCATCGCGGAACAGCGTACGAAACGTGAGCGTAGCCCGGTAGTAAAGGTCGACCTGGAGGCCATCGGAGCGAACGATGCGAAAGACGGGCTCCTTTCGCGTGGTGCTCCACCCGAGCCGGCCAACGACGAGCCCTTCGACCTTTCGGGGCTTCCGCAGGCACGCGAGGCTGTGGCGCGCAAAGTCGACCGTCGTGAGCACCGCGGCTTCGTCGGAAGCGAGCTCGGCCACGAGCGACTCGAAGAGCCCAAGGTACCGTCCACGAGCGGCAGCCGTAGCGTCCACGCACCCCTCCCTCACGGGGGCCGGGCACGTCCCGCATGGGTGCGGAGGCCGGGAGTCGCCGTCCTTGGGTGGCGGACGGCCGTGCACGGCACCGAACCCACATCCCCGCCCTCTGTCGTAGAGCTTCCGAACGGCACGAAAAGCGGCATCGCGGACCTCCGCCGTCAGGCCGAGCTCGGTGAAGCCTTCGCAGTCCCACGCTTTGGCCTTTTCGACGCCGAACGCGTGCCGAAAGAGGTGGTCTTGCACGACCCACGGCTCGATCGGCTCGACCTGCGCGACGAGACCGTTCTTCAACGTGTACGTCTTCACTCGGCCCCCAGGGTGCGCCGGGCGCGGCTCACGATTTGATCGATCGCGGCGCGGGAGATTCCGTAGTACCGCGCGAGCGCCTCGCGATCCTCGCCGGCGTGCACGGCCACGATCACGTCGCGGTCGCGTGGGGCGAGGGCCGAGAGCCTCTGACGCGCGTGGACCAAGAACACGTGGTCTGGCGGCGGCACGCCGAGCTCGACGCCAGCGCCAGGCTCGACGACCTTGCCTGCCTTGCGGCGTATCCAGCTCAGCGCGGTGCGTAGGATCGACGTGGCGAAGAGCTGCCGAGGCCGCCCCTGATCGGACGCGAGCAGCGCGTCGAGCCGACCATCGCGGAGCAACCAGTCTCCGACGAGGTCATGGATTCGGGCCTCGTCGAGCTTGCCCTGGCGAACGAAGCCGGCGAGCAGCCCCCGCGCATCCCCCTCGGCCATCGCATGGAGGCGCGCAAACGCCGGCGACTGGTACGGAGCCTCCTCGGCTCGAAGCTCGCCCACGACCGCGCGCCACTCGTCGTCCGTGCTCACGCCGCCATGCTACGAGTGACGTCTCGTGCAGGGCGAGAGGAAACCGCGGGGGCGGTGTGTGGACGACCCCTGGCCCAGTGGTAGGCTGAACCGAAGCGAAAGCGATGCCCATCCTCCCTGTACCCGAGCGATGCACCGGCCCCACGGCTTGCGTCGGCCCCCGTCGCCGCGCGAGGGCTCGAGCGGCTTCGCATGTTCAAGGCTGCCGCTGAAGACGGCACGGTGGCCGAGGCTAAGCGCACGCTCGAACGCGCCGGCTTCCTCGTCCGAGTGGCGAGCGCGAGCCCGCTTCGCATCGTGGGAGGAACCTCCAAGTCGGAAGGGCCACCGCCGCTCGTCTATTCCGGTGGCTTCTGCGTAGCCGCGGAGGACGGGCGCTACACGCTCTCCTCGACGTCACGCTGGGGCCGAACCATCGACGAGACCTCGTACGACACGCTGCCGGGTGCCGTCGACGCGCTCGTCAGGGCGTACGAAGAGGCACCACGGTCGTCCGGCGTGGCACGTTGAGCCGCAAACGCTGCGCGCGGATGGTCCGCCAGGCGCTCTTCATGTGTTCGGGGTACCATGTCACGAAGCCCATCTCCTTCCGCGTGAGGTTGGGAGGCGATGTGAGGAGAGGCGCGTAGAGTCCCAAATGCCGTCGGAAGTGGAAGCCGAGCTCATTCAGCTCATGGTTCGTGCATCAGCCGGCACCAGCGATGCGAGCTGGCGCGCCCACGAGACACCACCGTTCGTTGCACTGACACTCGCCGCGCAGCGGCAGAACGATCTGGCGCTCCATCTGCTTCTGGCGCTGGTGCATTGCAGCGACGAATCCACGTCCGCAGCGGCGGCTCGCGCGCTCTGCGCCACTGCGAACAGTGACGCACTCCTCGGTCTCGCGCTGATCGCTACGCGACGACACGAGGTCGCCCCAGCCGTTCAGCGGCTCATCGACACGAAGGGGGTCGTCCGAGCGGCCCGCTCGTCGCTCGCGCAGGTTCAGGAGCGACTCGCCCATCGAGGGCATCCTCAGACTGGCCCATCGCCTGGCCCACAAGCGCCGCCATGCGCATTGGAGCCCGAAGACGATACCCAAGCGGCGCTTCTTCGAGCCTCCGAGCTCGCCCTTGAGAAAGCGCGCTCGGACCTTATCGAGCGCCTGCCCAGATACGAAGCAGACATCGCGCGTACGTGGGGCTGGGTCGAGTGCATCGGCACCATTCTCCGAATCTCGCAGCGCCTCGAGGTGATCGCCAGGGAGTCTATACAACTTGTCGGCGCCCAGCTCGGTATGGAGGGCGATCAGCTTGTGCGAGCCGTGACCGGGAGCACGCTTTCTCTCGGTCGAAGCTCCCTGGGCATTCTCCTCCTGGTGCTTTCCCGCATCTCCCCGAACGAGGTCTGTCCGGCGCAGGGTCTGCATGCGGATGCTTCCGCTACGGACTCGGTTCTTGGTCGATTTGTCGCGGTTCGCAATCGGATCGTGCACCAGCTCGACGCTTCTGGAACAGTCCCCACGCGCTCTGCGGGAGCGGAGGACGCCAACGCGCGACGTGCAAGCCGCCAAGTGCTGCGTCAACTGGGGGACATCTTGCGTTGGCTCCCATCCGACTGGACGGTCGCGCACATCGAGGCCGTGGATGAGCCCGCCGCCGTCGTCTTTCCTTCTTCGAAGCTCCGTCGATTCGCGATCCTAGACGAGCTCCACATCGGGCGCCACCGCGACGCCGACGTACGAGTAGACAGCGACGTGGTCTCGCGGTCTCATCTCACCATACGGGGTCCGCGCGACGGCCAACCGGCCGTCCTCCAGGACCACTCCTCCAGCGGCACCCTCTTGAACGGGATGCCCGTTGACGGAAAAGCCGACCTCGCCGACGGAGACAGCATCACGGTGGGGCCCGTGACCTTCGTCTACCGCAGGGGCCAGTAGCAGCCCCCGCGGATTTCGTTGTCAGACTTCGGAGCTCGTCTGCGTCCATCTCACAGGCGTTCGGGTCCGATGCGGGCACCGACGGCTTTGGAGGTTCTCATGCGAGGCTGGAAGGGGCGTGCAATGACGTGGTACGGCAGGCAGCCGGTACTCATTCAGGTCGGCACGGGGGCGCTCGCGGTCGCCGTAGCCGCTGGTGTCGGTGTGGCGACCGGGAGCTTGGCGGCGCCCGCGATTGGCGCCCTGGTCTCGAGCCTCGGCTTCGGCGTCGCGGGGGGCACGCTCGCGGGCGCAGCGGCTTCGAGCGCCGGGCTTGCCGCCCTCGGCGGTGGTGCGATCGCCGCAGGTGGCGCCGGGATGGCCGGCGGCGTAGCGCTCGTCACGACCGCCGCGGGGATCGGCGGAGCCGCGACGGGCACCGTCGCCGCGATAGGAGCGACGCTCGCCGCCAACGCCACGGCGGAGCAAGCCGATTCGGCCAAGGGGCGCGAGGTCAACGACGACGACATCGAGGTCGGCTGATGGCTCGCCGCACCGTGGCATCCGTCTGCGAGGAGTTCGCGAACAAGGCCGCGAAGGGCCCAGCAACCCTAAGTGTAGCCCCCGACCTTGCGATTGACGTCGCTCTCGAGCTCGTCCGCCTCGGCTTCAAAGTCGCCGAGGCCATCCTAGACGGAGTCCCCGACGAAGAGGTCAGGTACATACTCAAGACCGTCTTGTTCTCGACTGCCGGAGGCGTCGTGGCTGGGGCCGCCATCGGCGGGCCCATCGGCGGGCTCATCGCCGGGCCGACCGGCGTGAAGGTAGGCGCGGCGGTGGGCGCGGCGGTGGGCGGGGCGATCGGAGCTGCCATCGCGACGACCGTGATGGTACAACGCGAGCTCGGGCCCAAAGGCCAGCCCCGCATCGTCTTCACGGCAGGCTGACCGCGCTCCAGGCGTCGATGCCCCTACCCGCCGCGCATCGCGGCCCGCGGATTCATGGAGCCATTTCAACGGCTTGCGTAACCTCCCGAGATCGCGCCACAAAGGGATGTTGCCTCGGCGCCTTCCACGGCTAGCTTCAGAGGCATGGGTGAGCGCCGACACGCAGCCAACGTGCCCCGCACGGTGACGCGAAGCGAGTTCCGGCGTGACACCCGCGCTGTGATTGCGCGCGCCGAACGCGAGGGGCCCATCGTCGTGACGGACGACACGGGTGCCGCGCGCATGGTGATCCACTGCCCGCGTGACAAGCGCCCCTTCTGCGACGACTGACCGCGTGAAGGAGCTCCTCGGGGACCCGCCCGAGGACGACTTCAAGCTGAAGGATGTCGCGTTCTGCCTCCCCGAAGCGAACGTGGCCGAGCTCCTTCCTTCCCCCAGCGCCTGAACGCTCGTTCGGGGCACCTCCGATCACGCCCCACGTCCGAGCTCGGCGGCGCTCGACGAGGCACGCTCCGCCCCAACGCCCCCCGAAAAAGCGCGTCAGATACCCCCGGGGCTCCGCGTCCATCCCGTAGGAACCGCAGCTCCCGCTCGCTCCCCGGGCCCGTGGTCACGTCTCGCACAGCGGCGTGACGCGGGGTGCGCGCGGGCGTGACGCGGCCTACACCGCGCCTCGCTTTTTCCGTCCATCGCTCACCCAGCCCACGATACCCTCGGGTCCTCCATGTCTTTCTCCGCGTGGCTCTCCTCCTCCCGCAAGGCGCAGTCCATCAGCCAGGCCGTGCTCGCGGCCAAGCTCGGCGTCACCCAGGCCCAAGTCTCCCAGTGGGAGACCGGCAAGGCCGAGCCGAAGCCCGAGCACATGGCCAAGCTCGAGAAGCTGCTCGGCAAGCCCTCCGGCGCGCCCACCAAGGCCGCCCGCTCCCAGGCGCCCGCAAGTGAGCCTCCCCCCTCGGCCGAAGCTCCGCGCTCGAGCAAAGGCAAAAAGGGCGGGGCGAGCAGCCAGGCCGTGGTCGGCTTCGAGGAGACCCTCTGGCTCGCGGCCGACAAGCTCCGCGGCAGCATGGACTCGAGCGAATACAAGCACGTGGTGCTCGGGCTCTTGTTCCTCAAATACTTGTCCGACGCCTTCGAAGACCGGCGCAAGGACATCGTCGAAGACGACCCCGAGAACGACCTCGAAGACCGCGACCAGTACGTCTCCGAGAACGTGTTCTGGGTGCCCGAGCCCGCCCGGTGGGAGACGCTCCAGTCGTTCGCCAAACACCCGAGCATCGGCGAAAAGATCGACAAAGCCATGGAAGCCATCGAGAGCGAAAACCCCGCGCTCAAAGGCAACCTGAACAAAGACTACGCGCGCCCGACGCTCGACAAAACCCGCCTCGGCGAGCTCATCGACGTGCTCAGCGGCATTCAGCTCACGGCCGGCGACGACCACCGCTCGAAAGACGTGCTCGGCCGCGTGTACGAGTACTTTCTCGCCAAGTTCGCGGCCGCCGAGGGGCGCCTGGGCGGCGACTTTTACACCCCGAGCTCGGTGGTGCGCACGCTGGTCGAGATGCTCGAGCCCACCCACGGCCGCGTGTACGACCCGTGCTGCGGCTCGGGCGGCATGTTCGTGCAATCCGAGAAGTTCTTGGAGGCGCACGGCGGCAAACGCGGCGACATCTCGGTGTACGGGCAAGAGTCGAACGCGACCACGAAGCGCCTCGCGGTGCTAAACCTCGCCATTCGACGCATCGAGGCCGAGATCGCCTGGGGCGACACCTTTCGGAAAGACCACCACGCCGACTTGAAGGCCAATTACATCTTGGCCAACCCGCCCTTCAACGTGAGCGACTGGGGCGGCGACAAGCTCAAGGCCGACGTTCGCTGGAAATTCGGCACCCCGCCCGAGGGCAACGCGAACTTCGCCTGGCTCCAGCACATCGCCCACCACCTCGACCCGAGCAACGGCCTGGCCGGCGTGGTGCTGGCGAACGGGTCGATGTCTTCCCAACAGTCGGGCGAGGGGGCCATTCGCAAGGCCATGGTGGAGGCCGACCTCGTCGATGCCATGGTGGCCCTTCCCGGGCAGCTCTTTTACACCACGCAAATTCCGGTGTGCCTCTGGTTTTTGGCCAAGAACAAGGCCGAAAAGCGCTTCCGCAAGCGCCAGGGCCAGGTGCTCTTCATCGACGCGCGCAAGCTCGGCACCCTGGTCGACCGGGTGCACCGCGAGCTCACCGACGAGGACCTCGCCAAGATCGCCGGCACCTACCACGCCTGGCGCGGGCAGAAGGGCGCGGACACCTACGAAGACGTGGCCGGCTTCTGCAAGAGCGCCACCCTGGCCGAGATCGCGAGCCACGACTTCGTGCTCACCCCGGGCCGCTACGTGGGCGCCGAAGAGGTGGAAGAAGACGGCGAGCCCTTCGAGGCGAAGATGAAGCGCCTCACGGCCCAGCTCGAGGCGCAGCTCGCGGAGGGGGCGAAGCTCGACGTGCAGATTCGGAAGAACTTGAGGGGGCTTGGGTATGGCCGCTAAAAAAGCCACCGACAGCGCTCGTCGCACAGTGGTCGCGGGGCCGAAGGCAGGGACCCTCGGCGCTGCGACGAAGGGGACGCCCTCGGAGAGCGTCACCCAGCGGGTGGAGAGCGGCATCCTCGCCCTACGAGGCCACCGCGTCCTCCTCGACGAGACGCTGGCCGCGCTCTACGAGGTGCCCGCAAAACGCCTGAACGAGCAGGTGAAGCGCAACATCGAGCGCTTCCCTCCCGACTTCATGTTCCAGCTCACGCAAGACGAGGTGACCGACTTGAGGTCGCAATTTGCGACCTCAAGTTCCTGGGGCGGCCGACGCACGGCGCCCTACGCGTTCACGGAGCAGGGCGTGGCCATGCTCTCCTCGGTGCTGCGCAGCCCGCGAGCCGTAGCCGTGAACATCGAGATCATGCGCGCCTTCGTTCGTTTGCGCGGGCTCCTCCAGGAGCATGACGGCCTCAAGAGAAGGCTCACCGCCCTGGAGAAGAAGTACGACGCCCAGTTCCGCGTGGTGTTCGACGCCATCCGCGACCTCATGCAGCCCGTCCTCCCCACGAAACGACCGGTAGGCTTCCGAAAGGACGAACGATGAACGCGTGGGACGCCACTCCACGAGGAGACGTGGCCGGCTTCTGCAAGAGCGCCACCCTGGCCGAGATCGCGAGCCACGACTTCGTGCTCACCCCGGGCCGCTACGTGGGCGCCGAAGAGGTGGAAGAAGACGGCGAGCCCTTCGAGGCGAAGATGAAGCGCCTCACGGCCCAGCTCGAGGCCCAGCTCGCGGAGGGAGCGAAGCTGGACGCGGAGATTCGGAAGAACTTGAGGGGGCTTGGGTATGGGCGCTAAACAGCCATCCTCCACGAAAAGCGGGCACTGGCGGACAGCCCGCGTGCGTGAGCTCGTCAGCGAAGGCTTGCTCGCTCTGAACGACGGCTATCGAGTCACCAATGCTGAGCTCGGGAAAAGCGGTACACCATTCGTGCGCGGCGGGGACATCGGCACCGATGGTGAAATTGACACCAACGTTGTTGACCACGTTCGAGAAGAATTCACCGACAGAATTCGGGCGAAGCTCTCTGCCACGGGCGATGTGGCGTTCATTACCAAGGGCACGGTCGGACGAGTCGGGTTCATACGCAAAGACCAACCCAACGTGGTTTTTGCCCCACAGGTCTGCTACTGGCGATCGCTGAACCCCGCCCGAATAGATTCGCGATTTCTCTACTACCTGCTAAAGGGAGCCGACTTCCAGGCGAATCTCAGCGCGGTAAAGACACACGGCTCGATGGCTGCCGACTATGTCAGTCTTACCGATCAGCAGTCGTTCCTGCTGACCTTGCCGCCGCCGGACGAGCAGCGGGCCATCGCGCACATCCTGGGCACCCTCGACGACAAGATCGAGCTGAACCGGCGCACGAACGAGACGCTCGAGGCCATGGCGCGGGCGCTCTTCAAGTCGTGGTTCGTGGACTTCGACCCGGTCCACGCCAAGAAGGCGGGCCGCAAGCCGGAAGGCATGGACGCCGAGACCGCCGCCCTCTTCCCCGACGACTTCGAGGACTCGGAGATGGGGAAGATCCCGCGGGGGTGGAAAGCGGTTCCACTCGACACTATCGCCGACTTCCTCAACGGACTCGCGCTCCAAAAGTTCCCGGCCGCTCCGGGCGAGCCGTCTCTGCCTGTGATCAAGATTGCACAGCTGCGCAAGGGGGCAGTAGATGGAGCAGACCGCGCAAGTCGCAGTGTGCCCATGCAATACGTCGTCAAAGATGGAGACCTGCTCTTTTCCTGGTCTGGCACCTTGGAGGTCGCAGTCTGGTGCGGCGGCGAGGGGGCGCTAAATCAGCATCTGTTCAAGGTAACTTCCAAGACGACACCCCCGTGGTTCTACCATGGATGGTTACTCCATCATCTGGCGGACTTCCGTCAGATCGCTGCCGACAAGGCGACGACCATGGGGCATATTCAGCGAGGTCATCTGACCCGTGCGATTGTGGCACTTCCGTCGGGCAAGACGCTCCAATCTGGAGGCGCTGCCTTGGCTTCCCTTGCAGCACGCTCGCTGTCGGTTCGAAAGAACAGCCAGACCATCGCCGCCCTTCGCGACGCCCTTCTCCCCCAGCTCCTCTCGGGCTCCCTTCGTGTCCCCGAGGCCATGCGCCTCGTCGAGAAAGCGCTCTGACCCATGGTCTTCGCCTCGGAGAAAGACCTCGAAGACGCGTGCCTCGGGTGGTTCGGCTCGCTCGGGTACGAGCACCTCCCGAGCGCCCACACCGCACCTGGCAGCGTGTACGACGAACGGGCGAGCGCTTCGGACGTGTTTCTTCTTGGGCGCCTTCGTGAAGCGCTGCGCCGGCTGAACCCCGAGGCGAGCGAAGAGGCCCTCGCTGAGGGGCTCCGTGTGCTCCTCCGCACCGAGGCGCCCACCCTGGTGCTGCGAAATCAGGCGTTTCATCGCCTGCTCGTGGACGGCATCGAGGTCGACGTGGCCCGCCCCGCGAGCGACGGGGGCGGTGTCATGGGCGTGCGCCTGCGTGTGCTCGACTTCGACGATCCGGAAGAGAACGACTACGTGGTCGCCTCGCAGCTCGAGGTGGCCACCGTGCGCCAGGCGAGCTTGCCCACGCGCATTCCCGATCTCGTGGTGTACGTGAACGGGCTGCCGCTCGCCGTGCTCGAGCTCAAAGGCCCCGAGTCGACCCAAGACGTGTGGGACGCCATTCAGCAGCTTCACACGTACAAGGCCGAGGTCCCGCAGCTCTTTGGGCCGAACGTGGTGCTCGTCGCGGGCGACGGGGTGCAGGCGCGCATCGGCTCGCTCACCGCCGACGACTCGCGCTACGCCAAGTGGCGCACCATCGCCGGCGAGGGCGACGAGCCGAACGACGCCGATCCGCTCAAGGTGCTCGTGCTCGGCGTGTTCGAGAAGGCCCGCTTCTGCGACTACGTGCAGAACTTCGTCACGTTCGAGGCCGAGCGCGACAGGGTGGTCAAGAAGATCGCCGGGTACCACCAGTTTCACGCCGTGCGCCGCGCGGTGCTCGAGACCGAGCGCGCCTCGGCCGCAGGGGGCGATCGCCGCATCGGGGTGATTTGGCACACCCAAGGCTCGGGCAAGAGCCTCAGCATGGTGTTCTACGCGCGCAAGCTCGTGCTCTCGCGCGCCATGCAAAACCCCACCCTCGTGGTGCTGACCGACCGCAACGACCTCGACGATCAGCTCTTCGGCACGTTCGCCCTCTCGCAGGCCCTGCTCCGCCAACCGCCCAAGAACGCCGAGAGCCGCGAGGCCCTGCGCGCCATGCTCAAGGTGGCTTCGGGGGGCATCTTCTTTACCACGATTCAAAAGTTTCTCCCCCGCCGAGGGGGAGCGGCACCCTACCCTCTCCGAGCGCCGCAACATCGTCGTCATCGCCGACGAGGCGCACCGTAGCCAATACGGCTTCAAGGGAAAGCTCGATACCAAATCGGGCGCGTTTGCGTACGGCTTCGCCAAACACATGCGCGACGCGCTGCCGAACGCGTCGTTCATCGGGTTCACGGGCACGCCCATCGAGCTCGAGGACAAGAGCACCACCCAGGTCTTCGGCGACACCCTCTCGGTGTACGACATGCGCCGCGCCGTCGAAGACCAGGCCGTCGTGCCCATCACGTACGAGAACCGCCTCGCCAAGCTCGACCTGCCCGAGACCGAAAAACCCCACGTCGACGAGCAGTTCGACGAGCTCACCGAAGACGAAGAAGACGCGAAGGCCGAGGCGCTGAAGAGCGAGTGGGCCACCATCGAGGCCTTGGTCGGCACCGAGAAGCGGGTCGCCCTCGTCGCGAACGACATCGTCACCCACTTCGAGCGGCGCTCGCGCGACCTCGAGGGCAAAGCGCTCGTCGTGTGCATGAGCCGCCGCATCTGCGCGCAGCTCTACGAGGCCATCGTCGCGCTCCGGCCCGAATGGCACGACCGCGAGGACGACGCCGGCGCCATCAAGGTGGTCATGACGGGGAAGGCCTCGGACGAGCCACGCCTGCAAGCGCACGTTCGTAGCAAAGAGGGCCGCCGCCGCCTGCAAGAGCGCTTCAAAGACCCGGCCGACCCGCTCAAGCTCGTCATCGTGCGCGACATGTGGCTCACCGGCTTCGATGTACCGTGCATGCACACGCTCTACGTGGACAAGCCCATGGCCGGGGCGAACCTCATGCAGGCCATCGCGCGCGTGAACCGCGTGTTCAAAGACAAACCCGGTGGCCTCGTGGTCGACTACATCGGCCTCGCCGCGGCCCTGCGCGCCGCCACGCGCACCTACACCCGCGCCGGCGGCCACGGCGACACCACCGAGCAACAAGACGCCGCCGTCACCGTGCTGCGCCGCGAGCTCGAGGTATGCCGCGACGCCCTCCACGGGTGCGACGTCTCGCGCATCGCCGAGGCCAGCCGCGAAGATCGCCTGAAGATCCTGGCCGCGGCGCGCGAGCACGTGCTCAAAAAGAAGCTCCCCAAGGGCGAAGCGAGCCAACGGCCCCCGGGCGACACCCCCAAGAAAGACGGGTACGACATCTTCGTCGCCGCGGTCGACAAGGTGACCCGCGCGTTCGCCCTCGCCACGCCTCACGAGTTTTGCGAAGAGGTGCGCGAAGAGGTCGCGTTTTACCAAGCCGTGAAGGTGGGCCTCGTGAAGCTCGAGCGCGGCAAACGCCCCCCGAGCCAAGACCTAGGCCACGCCGTGCGCCAAATCGTCGAGGGTGCCGTGGTCACGGCCGACGTGCTCGACGTGTTCGACGCCGCCGGCCTGCCCAAACCCGATATCTCCATTCTGTCCCCCGAGTTCCTCTCCGAGCTCAAGGGCATGAAAAACGAGAACCTCGCGGCGATGCTGCTCGAGCGCCTCTTGGCCGACGAGGTGCGCGCCCGCGGGGAGCGCAGCCTGGTGCAGCAGCGCAAATTCTCCGAGATGCTCGAAGACGCGGTGCGCCGGTACCAAAACCGCACCATCGAGGCGGCGCAGGTCATCGCCGAGCTCATCGAGCTCGCCAAGAAGATGCGCGAGGCCGACGCTCAAGGCGACGCGCTCAAGCTCACCAAAGACGAAGCCGCCTTCTACGAGGCCCTCGCCGAGAACGAGAGCGCCGTGAAGGTGCTCGGCGACGTGCAGCTCTGCGAAATCGCCCGCGAGGTGACCCAGGTGGTGCGAGAAAACGCCACCATCGACTGGACCCGCAAAGAGAGCGTGCAGGCCAAGCTGCGCATCGAGGTCAAGAAGGTGCTGAAGCGCACCGGCTACCCGCCGGACGGCCAGCAAAAAGCCACCGACGACGTGCTCGAACAAGCGAAGCGCCTCGGCATTCGCCTGAGCAGCCCCGAGCCCGCGAACGACGACGTCCCCTCGATTCCCCCCTCGAGCCGCGCGCGCCCGTTCCCGTACCCCATCGCGAGGTTCGACGCCCTCTTGACCACGCAGCCCGAGGCGATCCTCCGCGTGAAGACGTACCGCGACGCCTTCGAGAAGGCCCTCGCGTTCATGGCCGGCTGCGCGCTCTCGCTCGTGACCGCGCAAAACGGCGGCAAAATGCCGGACAAGGCCCTCGCGCTCCTGAAGAAGGTGCTCGGCAAACCCATCTCGATGGGCGCGTGGCACGAGCTCGCGTGGCGCCTCTCGGCCATGGTCACGCCGGGCAGCGCGGCCCTGGTGCGCGCGGTGCGTGCCCTCTCGACGCTCGAGGGCAAACCTTCACCCTTGATGAACGAGGTGATGACCGAGGTGGTGGAGGAGCGCAACGTCTTCTCCCACTCGGTGACGCCGACGAGCGAGCTCGTGGCCGAGGCCGAGCCGGGCCTCACGGCGCTCTGGGAGCGCTTCAAGAAGGCGATTTCGCCCCTGACCGAGACGCGCCTCGTGGTCTCCGTGCGCTTCGAGGACATGGACCACCCGAACCGCTACCACTTCAGCGTCCGCGTGCTCGAGGGCTCCTCGGACATGTTCCCCGTGCGCCGCATGACGCTGCCCCAGAAGCTCAAAGACACCTTCTGCTACCTCCTTGACGGCGAAGAGGTCTTCGACCTGGGCCCCTTGGTCTTCGCCCACCACGACGCCCAAATGGCCCGCCACGAGGTCTTCGTGGCCCGGAAGATTTCGGGGTTGGAGAAGGGGGATAAGGTCGAGGGATCCGCGGTGAGCGGGCCTTCGGGGGCCAAGGTGGTGGTGGGGTGATTGGGGTGATTGGGGTGCTTTCGGCCAAGACGCGCAAGGAGCGGGTTGAGCAACAAAGAGGACGAGGCAGCAGTCAAGAAAGACATGGACGAACTTCACAAGTTCGCCAAATCGATCACAATGGATGCCGTCAATGACGGCAACTGGTTTCATACTCTCCTTCACCATTCACTCGACAGCTACGGCAAGAAGGTGAACGCGGGGTACTTTCGCGAAAAGTACCCCGGCATTCCAGCGGACGGCATCGTCGATCTGCGGATCAAGCTAGCGAGCAACTATTCGGCGATCGAGGGGTTTCTGACGTCCTCGGCGTACTCCGCTGCGGTCGCAGCCACCATTGGAAGCGGGGCGGGGCGTCACCTGTTACAGTCCCAGGAGCCGTCGCAAGCTTCACGATGGACCTATTCTTCACCACCCAAATTCAGCTCCGCCTCGCGTACGACATAGCGACACTGTATGGCGTCACCCCGAACCTCGACGACCCTATCGACCTAATCGACATCCTAAAGGCAGCCTTCGGAATCAAGGCAGGCGAGCTCGCGCGCAACGCAGTCCAGGGGGCGGCCCCCGAGGCCGCACGGCAAGGGATCAAGACAGTCGTAAAGGGCCCTCTCCTCGCTGCCCTAAGGGCGTTTCCCATCATAGGAAAGCATCTTCTCCAGCGAAACATTATCAAATTTGCAATCCCATTCGTAACAATCCCCCTCAGCTTGGGGATGAACTACCTAACCACACGATCAATCGGGCTTCGCGTAAGTTCCACATGCCGTGGAAGGTCCGCCATCAAAGAATCTGCGAACCAGATCGACGTTGCTGCTTTGGACGACCCCAAGCTACTTCTCCGCACGCTCTGGATGATCACAAACGCGGACCGCAAGACCGACGTTCGGGAGGCTCTCCTCGTCAAGAACGTAGTTTCACGAATGAAGGCGCTCGGCGTGGATTCAGATGCGATTCAAGATGTCGAGCGACTCGTTAACTTTGACCGCGAGGCCTACCTGAGCGAGGTTGGGTGGACACCGCGGGAGGTTGCTGCCGAGCTCTACCGCGCAGCGTGCCTGTGTGCGGCTGTAGACGGCACTCTCCACAAGGAGGAAATCGCGGCACTCAAGGACCTCGCTCATGCCTGCGACATCGTCTTCGATGAGTCGAAGATACGCGAAGACGCAAAGCGCTGGGCAAACGGTGGGTCCTAACCAGCACGTAGCCCAATGACCCCCTGGGTACCCCCTGCCTTCGAAACCTCCGTCCTCGGCCCCGTCCGCGCCAGCGGGACCGCCCGCGTGACGGTGCAAGAGCTCGTCGCGTGGTTCGGCTTCGCGCGCAGGGGGACGCGCGTGAACGCCTACATCCACGAGGCGTTCGAGGCTCACGGGCTCGTCTGCACACCTGCGCTCGAGAAGGCGTTCCCGAACGACACTCTCACCATCACGCTGCGCCACGCTCCGCCGGCCCCCCCGCCTCTTCCGCCCCCTCCGGTCGCGACCCCGGAGCTCCCGCACCCGTTCGTCGTCGCCGACAAGCTCATCGCCAGCCAGTCCGAGGCCAAGCGGGTGCTCTCCCGCCTCGACGCGCTCGAGCGCGCGTGTGCCTACATCGTGTTCGCCCAGCTCGCGGCGCTCCGCGAGCCCGAGGGTGACGCGGCGGCGGCGTGCCACACCATCCTCGGGCCCTTCGTCTCGAACGACACGGCCCCCGGTCCCCCCATCTCCTTCGGCACGTGGGTCGAGCTCGCGCGAAGGCTCTCGGCCCTTCGGCCTGCCGCCCATGCCGCCGTCGCCGAGGTCGGTGCGAATTTGCTCGACGACAAGGCTCTCTTTCAAGGCCTCGTCGAGGCGGTTCAGATCCGCAACAAGCTCCACCACGCGTCGAACGCCCCTCAAGCCTCGTACACGGCCGTCGAGCCCGCGCTCGTAGCCACCGAGAAGGCCCTGCGTAGCGCCATGGGCCCACTCTTCAAGGGGGAGCTCGTGTGCGTCGCCAGCACCGAGGCGGGAGAGACCAAAGCCTACCGCTACCGCCTGCGGGTGCTGCACGGCGAGTCGCCCAGCTTTCGTGTGCGGCACACCGAGACGAGCCACCGCATGACGAAGGGGTGGGCGTACCTGGAGCTCCCGGGTGAGGCCCCCCTTCGCCTCGCCCCCGGCATCTTCTGCGTCGAGGACGCCGTGACCGAGCAGGTTCAGCTCTTTTTCTGCCGCACCCTCGCGCTTCGCCCGAAACAAGCCGTGAAGCTTGCCTCGTTCGTCGGGCTCGCCGAGCACAAAGAGCTCCTTCCCACCTGAGCTTCGTCAGAAGCCCGCCACCCCGCGCGTCTATCCCTACGATGAGCCACTCCAACGCAGGTCCCGCCCCCCTCAACCCCTTCGTGCGGGAGTACGATCTCGCCAAGGCCCGCATGCACCGCGCCTCCGTGAGGGAGGCTCAGGCCCATCAGGTCGAGACGCTCAAAAAGCTCAAAGCCTGGTTCGACCGGCCCTCCCCTCCCGAGGGCAGGGGCGGCCTCGTGGTGCTCCCGACGGGCGGCGGCAAGACGTTCACCGCCGTGCGCTTCTTGTGCGAATGGCCGCTCTCCGAAGGGTACAAGGTGCTCTGGCTCGCCCACTCGCACCACCTGCTCGAGCAAGCCCTCGAGACGTTCGGCCCCATGGGCGCGATCGACCGCCCCGTCGAGGTGGCCATGGTGCGCGAGCCCAAGGAGACCCTACGCGTGCGCGTCGTCTCGGGCATGCCCGGGCACGCCAAGCTCGCGTCGGTCTCCGCCGAGGACGACGTGCTCATCGCCTCCCTTCAGACGATCTCCGGGGGCTTTCGCGACGATCACGCGGCGCTCTTCGCCTTCGTCGAGGCGGCCGGCGACAAGCTCTTCGTCGTGTTCGACGAGGCCCACCACGCACCCGCCCCCACCTACGCGAGCTTCGTCGAGGCGCTGCGCGAGCGCATCAAGGGCCTTCGTGTGCTCGGCCTCACGGCGACGCCCATCTACGAGAACAAGCTCCGCAAAGGGTGGCTCGGCCGGCTCTTCCCGCAGGGCATCCTTCACCAAGTGACCGCGCAGAGCCTCATGGCCGCGCAGATCCTCGCGAAGCCCATCATCGAAGAGTGCAAGACGCACGTGGCCCCCGAGGTCGACGAGCGCAAGCTCGAACGGTGGCTCGGCACGTACTCCGATATCCCAGAAGATATCGTCGCGTGGCTCGCCGAGAACCAGGCCCGCAACGACGTGATCGTCGACACGTACGTCAAGAACCGAGAGAAGTACGGCAAGACCCTCATCTTCGCCGACCGTTGGACCCAGTGCGACTACCTACGCACGGCCCTCCTCCGCCATGGCGTCCGCGCCGACGTGGTGTATTCCCACGTCGACGCCAAGCTCGCCACCGTCGACGCCCGCAACCGCCGCACCGCGGACGACAATACGAAGGCGATTCGCGCCTTCAAAGAGGGCAAGCTCGATGTCCTCGTCAACGTGCGCATGCTCACCGAGGGCACGGACGTCCCCGACGTGCAGAGCGTGTTCCTCACGCGGCAAACGACGAGCCGCGTCCTCATGACCCAAATGGTGGGCCGGGCCCTTCGTGGCCCGAAGTTCGGCGGCACCGAGAAGGCGTACGTCGTCTCGTTCATCGACGACTGGCGCGGCCTCATCAATTGGGCCGAATTTCGCCTCGACGAAGGCCCCACGTCCGACACGAAGGCGCCCTCGCGGGAGCGCGTCCCGCTCCACCTCGTGTCGATCGATCTTCTGCGCAAGCTCGCGGCCCAGATGTACCAGCCCGCCCACGCGCAGCCCGTGACGTTCCTCGAGACGGTCCCCGTGGGGTGGTACCACGTGCGCTTCGACACCCAGGTCGACGCCGACGGCGACATCGAGCAGGTGGAGCGCCTCGTCTTGGTGTACGAGGCCGAGCAAGAGAAGCTCGCCGCGCTCGTCGAAGGCCTCGCGAAGCGCGATCTCAAGGCGTTCGTCGACCCGCTCGTGACGTTCGAGGCCACGCGAGCCACGATCGAGGCCCTCTGCGCCGAGGCCGGCCTCGCCACGAAAGACCGCATGGGCGGCGACCTCACGCACGACGTGTTCCAGCTCGTCAGGCACGTCGCCCAGTCCCTCGGGGACCTGCCGACCTTCTTCCCGTTCGGCGAGCGCTGGCACCACGACCTCGACGCCCTGGCGCGGATAGCGTTCGAGCGCAACATCGGCCGCCGCGAGATCCCGGGCTTCGTGCGCAACGAGTTCGATCGCGTCGACCGCTACTGGAGGGCCATCTACGGCACGCTCGAGGCCTTCCGTGATCAGTTCGAGCTCCGCTCGCGCCGCCTCGAGAACGACGAGACGACAGGGGGCCAGCCGTCGGCGCACGGCGCTTCGGTCAGCGAACCCACCGAGCGATACCCTCTCCCGGAGCCCTCGGAGGACGTGAAGCTCGCCGTGAAGCAACGTGACGGCTGGACTTGCCTATCCTGCGGCTCGACCGACAAGAAGTGGCTTCAAGTCGACCATATCCAGTCCGTGTACCACGGCGGAGGGAACGATCTCGCGAACCTCCAGACCTTGTGCAAACGCTGCAACAGCGACAAGGGCGTGAGCGAGGAGAACTTCCGAAGGAACCGCACTCCGCTCCACGGCCCTCACCCCGACTTCGGCGCGCGCATCGAGCCGAGCGACAAGGACCGCGGCGACCGCGACGCCTGGGCACGATGCGTCCGAGCCACGCTGAATCACTACTACCGGTGCGCGGCCGTGAGCGACGTGACCATCGGGGCCAAGGGCGCGCGCTTCTACGAGTGGCAGGTCACGCTCGCGCCGAGCAACGATCCGAGGTTCGTCGAGAAGCACCTCCCCGGTTTCCTCGCGCGCATCCGCACGAAGCGCCGCGACTACCAAGGTGCCGACGCTCTCGTGATCGAAGGCAGCGACGCCGAGGGGACCCCGCGCTCGGTGCGCGTGTCCGCCTCGGGGCAGCGGTAGGTCGACCCTCCCGCGTCTCGCGCCTCACCAAGGGGGGGAGCGTGAACCACCCGGCGTGGAGCCTCATGATGGCCATCTTCGAGGTGAGCGTTCCGGAGGCTGCCCACGGGACCATGGCCGTCGCGTTCCCCGTGGCCTACCCCTGAGGCGCCTCGGGCGCCCGCACGAAGCGTGCGCAAGGGCCAAGGCGCCGGCGCCAAGGAGCCCTCTCGAGCGCTCTTCCGCGCCTCGCGGCCCGGCCCGCGGTATGCTCGGCCCGTGTACCTGAAGAGCATCGACATCGACAACGTGAAGCTCCTCCGCGAGCTTCACCTGGACTTCGTCCACGCGGACGGCTCGCCGCGGATGTGGACCGTGCTCATCGGCGAGAACGGGCGCTGCAAGACCTCGATCCTTCGCGCGATCGCGCTCGCAGCGAGCGGCGCTGCGAGGGCCAACGAGCTCGGCGATCTCGCGTCCCTCTTGGACAAGCGCGGCGAACGTGCGGCGCATCTCCACGCCATCTTCACTCTCCCGCTCGAGCCTCGACGCGAGCACCCGAAGAGGCGCGCCGGAGCCCAGGCGCCGAGCCTGCTGTCGTCCGACCTGACGATCCCGCCGGGCATGACCTCGATGTTGGGGGAGTCGACGTACCTCGACGACGGCAACGACAAGGACGATGCACGCGGCGATGCGCTCTTCGAGGTGCGAGGAAGGAACCTGCCACACTGGTTCGTCGCGGGGTACGGGACCAACCGGGTGCTACCCCGACCCGGTGCCGTGGAGCCCGTGTCGAACGCCTCGAGCGCGCGCCTCCTCAGCCTGTTCGATCGCGGTGCCATCGTCGGGACCGGGTTCGCGGACCTCCTCGAAGATCCCAAGGTCTTCGCGCGCCTCCTCCGGGACGTCTTGATCCACGGTGAGCTGCTCCCGAAGGACGCCCTCGACATCGAGCTCCGCGGGCGCGGCGGGATTCGCTCGGGCCAGGACCTCGTGGAAGGGAGCCGCTTTCGTATGCGCTCGGGCGAGGGCGAGGTCGCCATTCCCGCGACCTGGCTCTCCCAGGGCTACCAGTCGACGATCGCATGGATTGCCGACTTCCTTGGCCACGTGCTCCTCGAGGCGGGGCCGAGCACCGAGATCGACGCGAAGGAGATCCGTGGCCTCGTGCTCATCGACGAGATCGACCTCCACCTTCATCCCCGGTGGCAGGCGCGCCTCGTCACCGCGCTAAAGGCGGCCTTCCCCAAGGTGCAGTTCGTGGTCACCACGCACTCGCCGATGGTGCTGCCCGCGCTCACCGCCGAAGAGGTCGTGCTGCTCGACCTCGACGAGGAAGGGAGCGTCGTGGCGCGCAGCTCGGAGGTCTCGCCCATGCTGCTCACCGGGAGTGAGCTCTATCGAGACTTCTTCGGGATCTCCGAGCTCGAGCCACGAGACATCGCCGAGGACCACCGTCGCTACGCCTTCCTCGTGGGGAACCCGGCGAGGACCGACGCAGAGGACGCCGAGATGTCGGCGCTCCGTACCAAGCTCCAAAGGCTGGGGCTCGACCCGGGATGGGAGCCCGTCGCGCGGAGCCCGTCGTGATTCGCGTACACCGCCCCGCGAACGAGCCCGCCGCGCTCGCAACGGCCCGGGCGGCTGCGCTGGCCACGCTTCAGCCTGCTGGTCCCGCGAGCCGTAAGGACCTCCCGGGCACCTACAAGGTCGCGCACGACGACCTATGGACCGCCCAGCACTACAAGTGTGCCTACTGCGAGCATCGCGAGCAGTCGAAGCGGAACGACGTGGAGCACTTTCGACCCGCGGTGCGCGCCGATCGCAAACCCGGCTCCACCTCGACGCACGGATATTGGTGGCTCGCGTACACGTGGGAAAACCTGCTCTTCTCGTGCCGCAACTGCAATCAGTCGCCGGCCAAGCTCGACAAATTCCCCCTGGCCGTGGGCAGCACGCCGCTCACGCCGCAGCAGTCGCCACCCGGCCAAGAGCAGCCCCTCCTCATCGATCCTGCTACCGAGAGCGGGCTCGATCACCTCGAGTACGTCGAGGAGCGGAGACCCGGCGTGGCCCCGCGGTGGACCCTACGGGCGCGAAACGGGAGCCTGAGAGGCGACTGGACGATTCGTGTCTGCAAGCTCGATCGCCCCGACCTCATCTCGCTCTACACGACTCACGTCACGACGACCCTCACGCCGGATCGTGACAAGGTGCGACATGCCGTCACGACCGGCGACACCGGCACGATCCGGGCGGCGTGGGGTGCCTACGTCGATCGGCACCTTCAGCCGACGTCGGTGTTCGCGGGCCTCGCCTACGACGTGCTCGCGACGGACGTCCCCGAGATGACGCGCCGCCAACATGGGCTGGTATTGCCAACGCTCTGACGACGGCCACGCCAGGACGGCCGGCTCGACTCGCCCGGACCCGAGCGCGTCCCACCTCGTCCACCACGCACCTACCCACAAAAACCCCGAACCAGGACATCCCCTAACGGGAACCAGGACATCCCCTACGGGAACCAGGACATCCCCTACGGGAACCAGGACATCCCCTACGGGAACCAGGACATCCCCTACGGGAACCAGGACATCCCCCACGCGCCCCCGACGCGCGCGCCGCGCGAGCCAGGACAGGCGGAACGCCTGGACGCACCCCTACCCCCTCGACACCCTTGGGGTTCGCGGAAAAACGCGCGCCCCGAAAAAAAGGACGCAACGCCTCGTGTGCCTCTGCCGACGAGAGGGCATCCAGCGAATCTCCGCTGGGCTTCACAAGGCAAGGCATCATGAAGAGTGCACTGAATTCTGCGAAACGTAGCTCGAAGGGCCCGAAGCACACCAAGGGCGCGGAGGCCTCCTCCGAGGCGCCCACGCCGGTGACCGCAGAGGCCCTCCGCGCCGGCATCACCCCGGCGATCGTGGCGAAGATCAAGGC
This sequence comes from Myxococcales bacterium, assembly GCA_016712525.1. Lineage (NCBI taxonomy): Bacteria > Pseudomonadati > Myxococcota > Myxococcia > Myxococcales > Myxococcales bacterium. Next base: position 1,881,458 of record JADJQX010000001.1, on the reverse strand, counting down.
CGAGGCCAGCGCGGCGGCCAAAGGCAAGAAGCCCTCCGATCTCCCCGTTCCCATCGCCGCCTACATGGCCGAAGCGCTCGGCCTCGCCGCGACGATTGCCAAGTACTGGCACTCGTCGGACCCGAAGAAGGTGCCTTCTCTCTCGCGCTTCGCCCACAAGCTGCCCGAGAGCACGAGCGCCGAGATCCTGCACCTCGTCGACCTCCTGCAGGGCTCACGCGACAAGGCACGAGCGCTCGTCGCGGTAGCCGACCCGGAGGTGCTCGCCCGCGCCAAGCACCTCTACCGCGAGCTCCGGGTCGCCGCCGAGTTCGACGCGGACGACGGCGTGGAGGACGCAAAAGACCAAGAGCTCGCCGCGCTCAAGAAGGCTCACGAGACCGAGCCCGACTCGATCGCCGAGCTCGCCGACGCCCTCGCGTCGTTCGCCGCGCACGCAAGCACCTACAGGAGCTCGTTTGCGACCATTCCCGACTTCGACATGGCGATGCTCGACGAGGCCGCGAGGCTGGTCGATACGCTCCGCCTCCGCAAGACGAACACGGACGCCACGGCCGGCATGGCTGCGAAGGTCCGTGACGTCTACCTCGCCCTCCTCGACCAGCGCATCGCCAACGCCCGCAAGGTGTTCCGCTACGCCTTCCGCGCCACCCCCGAGATCGTCCGCGAGGCGACGAGCGCCTACGAGCGTGAGCGACGCCGCGCCGCGCGCAAACCCGACGCCTCCGAAGGCGACGAGCCCATCGCGCCCGAGGACACCTCGGGCGACGACGTAACCGACGACGACGCGTGATTTCCGTCACGTGAGCCACGTTCCCCATCGGCCCTGCGGACACGCGGGGCCGACGTGTTTTGTGCGATGGCTGTGCGTCAGCCCTAGGTGGCTCCTCTATCGCGATTGCCGCGCGCCCCCTCGCGTGAGAGGTTGTACGCGATGCGCCACCTCTCCTACGTCGTCGCCATCTTCGCCGCGTCGGCCCTCGTTGCGTCGTGCAAATCGTCGAAGCAAGATCCGGTCGTCGAGGTCGCGAGCTCGGATCCAGAGATGAACGCGGCGCGCGCCGAGGCCAAGCGCCGGTTCCCGGAGCTCGTCAAGGCGTTCGAGGCCCGCAAGGAGGGCGACATCTTCTCCGTGAAGTACCCGTTCCCCACTACGGGCGGCGGAGTCGAGCACATCTGGCTCACGGTCACCTCCATCGGTCCGGACGCCGTGTCCGGCAGGATCGACAACGCCCCGGTCGCCCCCATCGGCCACAAGCTCGGCGACGCGGTGACCGTGCCGAGCCGCGACATCTCGGACTGGCTCTACCGGCTCGCGGGCTCGAAGGAAGTCGTCGGGGGCTTCTCGGTCAAGGTGCTGCTCGACAGAGAAAACAAGAAGTGACAGGCCCCGTCACCGGCAGGTCCGGTGCACGCACGTCTTCCCGTCGAGGCACTCGCACGGGAGCCCCCGAACGCACGATCGATCCAGCGATCCGCCCGCAGCGGCCTCGACCTACGCGTCGCGCGTGACGCGCGGGCACCGTCGATCCGCCATCGCACCCCCGCTCAACGCGTCGCGCGTGACGCGGGCGCCCTTCGACCCGATCGACCCATTCGGCGGCGAGCACCACGTTCCCGGCCATATGCCACGCCGCGAGGCGGATCCGACGGTCATCACCGCGGGAGCGCACGCTCGTCGAGAATCGCCTTCGTCGTCCCTTGACCTTGCCCCTGTGTGCAAGCCCTAGCCTTCCCTCGTAGACGACGCCCTCCACGCCGGAGCCGTCGTCGAGCGCCACGCGGCCGCACTCGCGCACCTTTGCGGTCAACGCGCGTGGCGTGGCTGTTGCACATGGCTTCACGCAGGAGATGCCCTCATGACTTCGCGCTCTCGACAGAACCTACGCCTCGCGGCGCTCGCGCCGCTCCTGGCGCAGCTCGGCACACTCGGGTGCTTCGACTCGCCGGCCGATCTCGTCCCCTCGGTGCCAAAGGAAGGGCCGCCTCCGCTCTCGCAGCTCGTCGACCCTGAGGCGCCGAAGGACTACACCATCGAGGCAGGGCAATCCTTCACGATCGACAAGTCCTATTCGGTCGAGAACCTCACCATTCACGGCAAGCTCTATTGCCCGACGTACTTCACGGAGAAGGATCCTCCAATCACCATCACGGCGCGATCGATCACGGTGGACGGGCCAGGAGCCCTCTTCGAGTGCGGCGCGAGCGACACGGCTCGATTTCGCGGGAAGATCACCGTCCAGCTGAGAGACGACGTCTCGAGCCCCGGGGGGCACGATCACGTTCACGTGGGCACCCCCGCGACCCTCACCGCCACGAACGGCGGCACGCTCCGCATGTTCGGCGCGGGCAGCGCGACCACGTTCGGATGGCAACGCATCGCCGCCGACGTGCCCGCGAGCTCCCGTGAGGTGAAGCTGGAGACGGCCGTCGACTGGAAGGAAGGCGACACGATCGCCCTCGGCCCGAGCGGCTTCGACTACAAGGAGGCCGAGGAGCGCGTGATCGACTCCGTCGCCCCCGACCGCCGCTCCATCACGGTCAAGACGCCCTTCGCGCACACGCACAGCGCGTTTCGCAAGGTCTACACCGAGGGTGGCCGCAGCGCGACGCTCGACGAACGCCCCGAGATCGCGAACCTGACCCGCGCCATCGTCGTCGCCGCCGCAGGTGAACCGAGCGCGCTCGCCACGACGAAACGCGGAGCGCAGATCGTCGTCCACCGAGACGGGAAGGCCTACGTCGACGGGGTCGAGATCGCGCGTGGCGGCAAGCTCGGCGTGCTCGCCGAATACCCCTTTCACTGGCACCTCGTCGGCAATGCCTCCGGCCAGTTCCTGAGAAACTCGTCGATCCACCACTCGTTCCAGCGCTGCGTCACCATCCACGGGACGAACGAGGTGGAGGTCTCGAACAACGTCTGCTTCGACCACTTCGGGCACGGCTACTTCCTCGAGAACGGGAACGAGGTTCGCAACAAGCTGGTGCACAACCTGGGCATGCTCTCCCGCAGGGTCGACCCGGGGCTCGGCCTGCTCGACTCGGACATGCGCAGCCTCCAGCCCGTGCGCTTCAGCGCACCCGCGACGTTCTGGGTATCGAACCCCGACAACGAGCTCGTGGGGAACGTCGCGTCGGGCTCCCAGGGCACGGGCTTCTGGATGTCGTTCAGCAGAGGCATCCACTGCGGGGTCGGCGGCGACGCGAACCGGTGCGACGGGCCCGCAACGGGCGCCACGGCGAACACGGTATTCCCGTCGACGACGCCGACACTCCGGTTCGCCGAGAACATCGCCCACTCGTCCGTCGTCGGCATGAACTGGGACGGCTCCGAGGACGGCGAGCTGGTCGCCACGAGCGACAAACGCTTCGCGGAGCCGTGTCAACCGAATGGCAACGGCTACCAGTGCCGTATCGGGGCGAGGCACCCCGACGCACGCGAGACCGTCTCCGTCCACTACGCGCCCAAACGCGGCAACGACGCCGCGCCTCCTACCTTCGACAGCCTCCAGGTGTGGAAGAACGTCGCCACCGGCGTCTACTACCGAGGCTCCGGCGGCACCTTCACGCACTTCCTCGCCGCGGACAACGGGCGCTCGGTCTTCTTCGCGTACGACCAGAAGATCCTCGACGGCTTGGTCGTCGGGGCGAGCGACGGCGTCACCGCGGCAGACGCGACGTACGCGAAGGGCCTCGACCCGGCCGTGCGCCTCTACTACTTCGCGGGCACACTCATCTACGACGGGCCGTTCGATCTCGAACGTGTCCACTTCGCCGATTTCCAAGATCGATTTGGGGTCCCCGCCGGCCCATTCTTGAACATCGGCGGAGCGAACCGATTCGCCAACCGCGTGCGCTCTTTGACGTTCGGCTCCCCCAGGCCACGCGCCCTCATGTACCTCAAGACGGCCGACACCCCGTGGGCGGACACGCCGTGGTCGTCCGGCGTGCGCGACGATGGCTCGATCTCGGGGATCGCCGGCCTGCTCGTCCCGAATCACCCCATGAACGTCAGCGCGGGCGAGTGCACGACCGTCGACGCCTCGGCCGTCGACGATGGCCTCTCGTGCAGGTACACGTGGGGCGTCATGACGTTCGCGGACTCGACCTTCGCGTCCGGGTACGACGCGAATCGCGTCCCCATCAAGTTCGAGCGCATCGAGCGCGCGAATGGCGCGATCGTCACGTCGGACCCCCTCCGGCCGGACCAGCTCACCAACAAATCGGGGATGATCTCCGGGCTCCGATACCGCTACCGCCTCAGCCTCAGCCAACCCGGGGTCGAACCGGTGAAGATCCAATGGGTGTGGCAGCCCGAGGACGGCAAGGTGTCGCCCATCGTCGAGATCGACGGCGTCGCGGGTGCCTTCTGTCACCCGAAGGGCGCCCCGGCGGTCCCCGATCTCGACGTCGTGACGGGGTCGGCCTACCGCTGGGAGAATGGGAATCTCTTCATGCGAGTCGCTCCCGGCCAGGGAGAGCTCCTCTGCGCGCAGGAGTAGCCTCACGCGAGGCTCCATCTACCGACGATCGAGAAGGGAACGACGATTGAAGATTGCCGAAATAGGGGATGTTCTGGGTGAGGCGCTGAGGGCCGTCCCGTGGATGATTCGGAGCCAGAGCCAGGGCACGGCGACCTCGTCGCGTGACCTCGTCGTGATGGCGAGCCCCGGGGGACTCGTCCTCGCGGCGATCGATCGTGAGAGCGGGGACATGATCGACAGCGTCGAGTACGCCGCGCTCGAAGACCTCGAGGCGAGCGCGGACCGCGTCGTCGCGTGGGCGGCTTGCGTGGCGCGGCTCCTGGCGGGCGGCGGAGACTCGGCCACGATCGCCGATACGATCCCGGCGCCGGCGCTGCTCGTCGAGCCGTCCCTCGTCACCGAGGTCGACTTCGAGCGCGCACGACTCGACGTGGACCTCGAAGAGGCGTGCGTGGCGCGGCTCCGGCACGCAGCGACGGGGGAGTCGCCCTAGCCGAGACGGGCCCTCGTCGCCGCCACATGCCGCGGGCCAGGCGTCGTCGTCGTCCGAGGTCTCGGGCGGGATGGGCTCGGCCCCTTCGAAGCGTCGGACTTGCGCAGTGAGCCCCACCCCCCATCGGCCCTGCGGACACGCGGGGCCGAGGTGTTTGCTTTTGTGTGTGTGTCGAGATCGGCGGTCGTCATGATCGAGCTAGCCGGAGCCGTCGGCCGTCCTGAACGTGGAGCTCGGGCGTGCCTCGCTGCGACGCGAGCAGCAGGCAGGTCGCCCCACTGGCTCCGCCACCCGGCGACGCACTCGCGCCGGCTTCCTTTCCCTCTCCGCCGCGATCAGCCGCCGTCGCTCGCGTCGGTTCCCGCATCTGCGGCGCGCTGGCACACGACCTTCATCTCGGAAGTCGAGCCATAGCCCCCGCCCGTGCAGGTCTTCCGGTCGTAGCAGTCGCCGCCCGCTGGGCACGACGTCACGAGCACATCTCCAGGGTCGCAGGTCGGCTGCTTCTTGCACTTGCCCAGTCCGCAGAACGCGTACGGACCGCAGACATTGTAGCGCACGCAGTTCTCGACCGTGTCGAGACAGTCCTGCTCGGACTCGAACAGGATGCCGGGGCAGTTGCCAGCCTTCGCGCAGCCGTAGGGAGGGATCGTTGGCGCGGGCTGAGGCGAGGGTTGGGCACTCTCCGCAGGCGCCCGGACCGAGGGCTCCCCATGGTCGGTATTGCCGCCGCACGCTAGCAGCCCTAGAAGCAGGAGGCCCAGAGGAGCAATCCGTCGTCCCATGATCGGCGCGTAGCAACGAACGCGCCATCTGACGGGGTCGCATAAAACGCCGACGTCTTGGAGGATGCCGTCACGCGGTCCCTGATCGCGTTGTCGCGCTGAGATCATGGGCACCGACTTCGAGCCGGCAACGCGAGGAGGTAGTGAGTGCCCTACCACGATCGATCCGTCCCACGCCTGGAGGTGGCCGACGTGCATCGATCACCCACGCCGCACCCTCATGGTACCGTCGCCTCATGACGCTCGTCGTCTTCGGGGTAGCCTTGGGGGTAGTGCTCGTCGTGCTCGTGGGGCTCGTGGTCGTCCTTCGGTTCGCCCTCGTGCACACGCGCGCGAGTGAGGCGCTCGTCGTGTACGCGCCCGGCAGAGAGCCGCGGGTCTCGTTCCGCGGTGGGCTCGTCCTGCCCTTTCAGGCGCACGAAATCGTGGCTCTCTCCGCGAAAGAGCTCGTGCTGGAGAGGCGTGGCCGAAGCTCGCTCCGGTGCCGCGACAGCCTGCGCGCCGACGTGGTGCTCTCGGTGAGCGTGGCGGTGAACCCCACCAGCGAAGACGTGATCCACGCCGCTCGCGCGCTCGGCCACGGCAAGACCCACGACCTCGAGGCCGTTCGCCAGAGGTTCGCGGCCAAGCTCGGCGCCGCGCTCGACGAGGTGGCCCTCGCCGTCGACTACGACGACCTCTTCTCGCGCCGCGTCGAGCTCGAGGACCGCTTCGTCGAGGCGATCGGGCGGGATCTCGACGGCTTCGCCGTGCGCGAGGCCCACTTCCGAGAGATCACGCAGACCTCCCTCGAGAGCCTCGACCCGCAGGACGTGCACGACGCCGTCGCCATCCGCGAGCTGACCGAGCGCGCGGGCGCCGAGAACCTTCGAACCCGAGAGCTCGGCGATGCAGGTGATCCGTATCCCGCGAGGCCGAGTGGTCCGCACCGAGGTGCGCGGCGGCGAGTGCCCCAGCGGCGCCCCCTGAGCCTTCAGTTGCCGCAGCCGAGGTACCGCAGGAACCCTTGGCTCGTCGTCCCGGTGGGCCCGGACGGGCGCACGAAGGTGAACGCGAGGCGCGTGCCCGCGCGCACCACCGTGGCGAACATCGACGGCGACGCGTCGAGCTCGAACGACTCGAGGATGGCCCCTGCCTTGGACACACGGAAGACCCGCGTGCGGTGGGAGAGGCGCTCGGGAGACGTGTTCTGCGTGAACGAGACCACGTACGGCACGAGCACCACGTACGAGTCTCCCGTGTAGAGCACACGCGGTTCGAGGGCGTCCGTGTCGCGCCCGAACGACGCGAGCGGCTGGGTCGTCGTCACGCCGGCGGGGCCCACGAGCCGGAAGGTGTACGACGTGGTGAGACCGGACGTTGCGCGTTCGCGCGTCACGAGCGCGTGGCTCGAACCGTCGAACGCGAGCGCCGTATGGTAGTCGGCCGCGGGCACGATCACAGGCCGAGGCGCCGAGAGCACCTCGCTCGCGAGGTCGAGCGTGCGCATCCGCAAATCGTCCTCGAAGTTGCGGCCGTAGGCGACGTCGAGCGTGCGCGTCGTGGGATGAAACGCGAAGCCTCCACCGCCGTGCAGGTCGGAGCGCGTGCCATCGCGCAGGTCGGTGAGCGCCTCTTTGCCCGGTGTGACAGCCGATGCCCCGGTCGCCGTGGAGAGCACGTGCACACGCGGCTGCCAGGTGCTCCCCGCGCACGTGTACTGCGCCATCCCGGCCACGATGCGCGCCCCGTCGACGAAGAGGTGCAGCGCGCCTCCGACGGCGTTGCACCCGTAGCCGAGCGCGGTCGTCCAGGTGGGCGGCCCGCCCGCCGCCGGCAGCCGCGCGAGCCTGTAGAGCTGGTCCTGGCGCCACTGCCACGCGAAGAAGAGGTCTCCCGACGGGTCGAGGGCGAGCTCGGCCCACGTCGCTCCCGGGGGGAGCCCCGCGAGCCGACGCACCACGTCGGGCCCCGTGACGGCGCCCGCGGCGTCCCTCCGTTGAACGACGATGTCCGCGACGTTGCTCAGGTTCTCGTAGACCTCGACGGCCCGCGCGAGCACGAGCTCACGACCCGACCACGCGGCCGCGACCTGCCCTCGCCACGCGGGCTCGGGCGTGTAGATCGGGATCGGGTCACCCTTCGTGGTGACGGCGCAGTCGAGCGGTTGGCAGTCGGGGTCCGCCCCCCCGTGCACGATCGCGAGCGGGCAGCACCCATCGGCAGGGCCCACCGGGCACGTCCGCGCATCGAGGGGCCCTGCGTCGCTCGCCCCGCCGTCGCCCGCCCCGCCGTCGGTCTCCGCTGCACCGTCACGCCGAAGACCGCTGTCCGTCGCGGCACTGGAGTCGCCAGCCGCGCTGCCGTCGCCCGTGCTCCCATCGGGAGAGCCTTGACGAGGGGGCTCGGCGCCAGAGCCGACGCCCGGGTCGAACGTTTCGCTCCCGCACGCGACCGCGCACAGGAGACCAAAGACCCAGAGACCCCGCTTTGCCCACCGTCGAGACGTCATCCCACGTCGTACGCCGGAGTTCCGAGAACCTTCCCAACCCCTCGGAACAACATGCACTTTCGGCAAGGAGGGCCCGGCGCGCTCACCCTCCGCGGAGGGCGTCGTGGATGCGGGCGGCGCGCTCGCGCACGATCGCGAAGAGCCGCGAGGACCGAGGATCGGCCCGGAGCGCGCGGAGGCCGGGGCTCTTCGCGAGCCAGTGCATGTCGAAGAGGCCGAACGTGACGGCCCGGTCGAGCGCAGCGAGCGCGAGGTCGACGTCTCCCGAGGCCGAGGCGACGTCGCACGTGATCTGCGCGTAGAGCACGTTGCGACGGTGGCTCGCGTGCGTCTCGTCGAGGGCCTTCCTGGCGAGCACGTCTCGCGCGGAGGGCCAGTCCCCGCGCATGGCGTCGAGGGCGGCCCGCGAGAGCTCCGGGTCGAAGATCCCCGCCACGATGAGCCGCTCGACCTCCCGCATGGCGGTCGCGATCCACTCGGCGTCGCCGCTCCACCACGCGAGCCTGAGCAGACCGAACCAGCGATCGACCTTCTTTCCGTCGCTCTGCTCGAGCAGATCGAGCTGCCGCTTCGCCTCGTCCCAGTCGCCGTCGAGCGCGTCGGCGCGCGCGATCTCCCAGCGGACCGAGTAGAGCTCGGGATCGCGCAGCATCGCGGCCTCGAGGCGCGCGCGGCCGTCCTCGATGAACCCGGCCTCGAGCAACATGCGCCCGAGCCACTCGTGGCCATCGGGCCAGGCGGGCGCGGCGTGGAGCGCGGCGCGAAAGTGACGTGCCGCGGAGACCGGATCGTCCCCCTGGAGCGCGAGGTGGCCTGCGGCGAGGTGCGGCTCGGGGCGCGAAGGGCCCATCGCGAGCGCCCGCGCCACGTCTCGCCGCGGGGTCTCGAAGTCGGCCTTGCCGATCGGCGCGAAGAAGGCGAACCGCTGGAGCGCCATCGCGCGGCCGGCGAGCAAAACAGGGTGATCCGGGGCGTGCCGGAGCGCCTCTTCGTAGAGCCTCACCACGCGACCATCGTCGAACGAGAACGTGCGGCGAAAGGCGCTGCGCGCGCGGAGCCAAGGCTCGAGCGCACCGGGTGGGAGAGTATCGTCCGGGTGCTTCGCGCGGAGCGTGCCCGACGTCGCCAGCGCGAGGCTCTCGAGGAGGAGGTCGGTGAGGCGAGGCACGAGGTGAGCCGCAAGGGGGAAACGCCCCGTGAGCACGGGCCTCTCGTCCGACGTCGCACGCACCTCGAAGGCAACCTGGGATACGGCGCCCGGGAGCGCCCGACCGTCGACGGTGAACGTCGCGCGCGACGGGCCTTCGTCGAGCAAGAGCCGTACGCCCGAGAGCCGCGTGATGCCGAGCAAGAGCTCTTCGCGCACGGCGCCGAGCACGGGGCCCGTGTCCTCGTCCCCGTCCGTGAAGGGCGCGATGACGACGGTGGGCGCCGGATCACGCCGAGGATCCCGAGGACGCCCGAGCACGAGCGCGCGCCCGTCGAGGGACGATGCCACGTCCTCGAGCGCGCTCGCGAACGCTGCGGCGTCGGGGAAGCGTGCCTCGGGCGCCTCGGCCATGGCGCGCACGACGAGACGCGCGAGCCCCTCGGGGAGATCGGCCCGCCGCGCACGAGGGTCGGGAGGCGCCTTGCCGAGACGCGCGCCCATGGCCTCCGGAACGGTCGCGCCGTCGAACGGGATCGTGCCGGTGAGGAGCTCGAACAGCGTGACTCCGAGCGCGTACACGTCCGAGAGCGGTCCGGTCGGCTCACCCTTGATCTGCTCCGGCGACATGTAGGCGGGCGTCCCCACCAGATCGACGCTCGTGTCGCCGAGCGCGAACGCGATGCCGAAATCGGCCACGGCGACGTGCCCGTTCGAGCGCACGAGCACGTTGTCGGGCTTGATGTCCCTGTGGATGACGCCGGCGGCGTGGGCGGCGGCGAGCGCCCTCGCGACCTCGGCGGTGACACGCGCGGCCGCGCCTGGGGCGAGGACCCCTTCGCGCTCCAGCACGTCCGAGAGCGGCTCCCCTTCGACGAGCTCCATCGTCACGAAGCGGATCCCGTCGGCGTCGTGGAGCTCGAACACACGCGCGACCGACGGATGCGTCACCCTCCGCGCCAGCCTCACTTCGGTGCGAAAGCGCTCGACGAGCGCCGGACGGCTCGCGAGCTCTTTGCGCAAGGTCTTGATCGCGACGGGCTCGTCGAGCTCGCGGTCGTGGGCTTGGTACACCTCGCCCATGCCACCTGCGCCGAGGAACGCGAAGACGTCGTAGCGACCCGCGAGCGTGCGCCCGACGAGGAGCCCCTCGCCCTCTCGGGGCACGCGTTTGCCGCTGCTCGCCACGAGCTCCACCATGGACTCGGCGAGCTGGGTCTCATCCTCCACGACGCTACGAGCGACCACGGTACGATGTTCCTTCAAGCGACGCGGTTTGGCCAGCCTTCTCGCGAGGAGCGCGGCGCGCCGGGGTCCCAGGCGCACGGCCGCGGGCGCACCCCGCACGCTCGGGTCTCGGAGCGGCGGGTTCCGAGGTACGCCCGCTGATTTGGACTACCGCGAAGCGCCGAGCTCGTGCAGCTCGAGCACGTCGAGCGAGCCCGTCGTCATGACCTCGACGTAGCCGAGTGGATAGTACGTCTCGCGCGACTCGAGCATCCCACGCCCTCGGTTCTGGACCTCGGTGACGACGAACCTCGGCCTCGCCTTCTCGAAATAGGCATGATCTTCGGCGACGAAGTCGTGGTGGCGGTACGATTTGGGGTGCCAGATGTAGTTCGTCCAGAAGAACCTCCCTCCGTAGCGGAGGCCCGTCTGGGCGTAGATTTGGGTGTCGAACCCGCGCACGCACACCCTGTCCCCCGGGCGGGCGTGGGCCTTGAGGTACGCGCTCACGGCGTCCACGTCGACCTGGTAGTAGCCCATGGGGGGCGAATAGAAGCGCCGCGCGAACTGCTCCCGCGTCGCCTGCCCGGTGACGAGATCGAGCACCGCGCCCTGCTCCCGCGAGAGCACGCGGAGGTCGTACGGCGTGCACATGTATCCTGCACCGATGAGCGCCACGGGGAGCGCCGTGGCGAGCGCCGGACCGAGCCGCTTCTCGAGGGCGTGCCGCCCCTCGTAGACGAGCGCGACGAGCCCGAACGTGAGCGGGCCGAACGCCGTCACCCAGTGCACGCCGAAGAACTTCTGCTGCACCGTGACCGCCGCGCTCGCCGCGACGATGAGCGCGAGGCCGAGCCCGCCGCGGAGAAAGAGCTCCCGCCTCCGGCCCATGGCACCGAGCGCCACGCGCGCGAGCGTGGTCACGACGACGAGCTGCCCGAGCACCCCGAGGAAGGTGAGCTCGTCCCGGTGGAGGCGGACCACGTCGGCCAGGGTGGTGACGTTCTTGAACGCCTTCGCGTAGTGCTTGTTCCCGTGGACGACGATGTCGATCATGGCGCCCATCGCGCCGTGGGCACCGAAGTAGGCGACGACGAGGACGAGCGGGAGCCCCGCGCCGAGGACGGCCCACGGCACGAGCCCGAGGGCAGAGCGGGCCGCCCCCATGAGGCGGGCGTGCGTCCCTTGCCGCCCCCCGTCGTAGAGGACCCGCCACCCGAGGACGAGCCCCCCGATTCCCGAGTAGAGCACGCTCATCGGCTTCATGAGGACGCCGAGACTCGCGAGGAGACCGAACACGAAGAAGGCTCGACGGAGCGCCTTCACGTGCAGGGCCGCCGCGATCGCGGCCATTCCGAAGAGCGTGTACCAAATCTCGGTTTGGTACGAATTCCAGAAGTCGAAGTGGCCATAATGCGCGAGGCTCGCGAGCGTCGCGCTCGCCGCGTAGAGGCCCCGTGGGACACGCCTTCCGCGCGGCACGACGAGGCGCGTCGCGACGAGGCCGAGCGCGAGCACCGCCCCGAGCTCCACGATCTTGCTGCTCGCGAGCGACTCCCCGAAGAGGGACTGGGCGATCCTGTGGACGACGTAGATCCCCGGCGGCTTGTGGTCGAAGACGTCACGGTAGGGCACGAGGCCGTGCCGCCACTCTCGGGCCACGTAGAAGTAGAGCCCTTGGTCGTCTCCGAAGGGCAGGAGCAGCGAGTGGACGCCAAGGACCACGCCGAGCACGCCGAGGCCGACGACCACGAACGTCATCGCTCGGCGCGCCCACACTCCCTGCTTCCCCACGTCGCCCATCGCGGCGCGCTGCTCTGCATCTCCTGCGCCATAGGCTCCTTGCCGCCATTTGCGCGAATGGCCATGCGCAGACCCGTGGCAAACCGATCAGCCTGCTCATCGATTCAGCGTAGAGGTCCGCGTGCTCGGCGCGATCCCACGCGCAAGAGGCGCGCCGCCGAAGGGTTCGCTCTCGAGGCGGTTCCCGGTCGAGGGAAGGCCATCACCCTCGCGTGCGTAGGAGGTCGGGTATGGCCTCGGCATGGCTCTTCGATCGAACGCTCGTGGTCGACCCCGAGGCGCGACGCGTCGCGCTCGAGCCGGCTCGCCTGCCATCGCTGCTGATCGCGGCGAGCGTGGGCGTCGTCCCGGCATCCCTCGTGGCCATCGAGCTCTCGGGGCGGTACGTTCTGGCGACGGGCGGGTACGTGCTTTTGGCGGCGTACGGCTTCCTCGCCATCGCGCTCGCGGTGGTGCCTTGGCTCCCTGGGAACAAGGCACTCGTCGTGGATGTCGGCGCGGGAGAGCTTCGCACGAAGGCCGGTCGGGCTCGGCTGCTCGGGGTGCGGGTCGAGCGCGCGGTCGACGCGCGAGGCGCCCCTCGCGCCACGCTCGTCGCGAAGGTCGAGGCCGGGCCCGACGTCTCCATCGTCTACCTGGCGAACGACGGCGCGCGCCTCGTCGAACGCCTCGTCGAGGTGATGTCCTCCGGCTCCGCCCCCTGGCCGAACGACCTCGCGCTCGAGCTCTCACGGGTTCATCGCCAGTCGATCGTCAGCGCAGTCTTGCTCGTCGCCGTCGGCCTAGGTTTCGGTGGCTTTCTCGCCGCTCGCTACGCGTTCGATCCCTTCGCTCCGTGAAGGCCTGGAAGGCTCGTTCGGCAAGGTCCGCGCGATGGCGCGAGCCCACACGCAAACGGCGCGCCCTTGGCCTCGAGCGGACTCTCGAGGTCCCCCACACGGGTGACGACGGACGCGATACGGTGGAACCATGTTCGAGTCTGCCGAGCTGGGTCACACGATCGACGACGCCACCTTCGCGAAGCGCGCGGCCACGCTGCGTGCCGAGCTCCTCGAGGCGCAGTACGCCCTCATCGCCGACAAGGGCTTCCCCGTCGTCGTGCTGGTGAACGGAGTCGACGGCGCCGGCAAGGGCGAGACCGTGAACCTCCTCAACGAGTGGATGGACACGCGCCACATCGAGAACCACGCCTTCGGCCCGCCGACCGAAGAGGAGCGCGAGCGCCCGCCCATGTGGCGCTTCTGGAGGGCGCTGCCCCCCAAGGGGAAAATAGGGATTTTGTTCGGAAATTGGTACACGGCGCCCATCGTCTCGCGGGTGCGTGGCCAGATCTCGAGCGGGGATCTCGAGTCCGCGATCGACGGCATCAACCACTTCGAGCGCATGCTCACCGACGAAGGCGCGCTCGTCCTCAAGCTGTGGTTCCACCTGTCGAAGACCGCCCAGAAGAAGCGCCTCGCCGAGCTCGCGAAGAAGAAAGAGACCCGCTGGCGCGTCACCAAGACCGACTGGAAGAACTTCGCGAGCTACGACAAGTTCGCCAAGGTCTCGGAGCGGGTGCTCCGCCAGACGAGCACCGGAGAGGCCCCGTGGCTCGTGGTCGAGGGCTCGTGCCCGAACTACCGCGCGCTCACCGTCGCCACGCAGATCCTCACCGCCCTCCGCGAGCGCCTCGACGCCAAGAAGCAAAAGAAGGCGCCGACCCGCGCCGTCACCAAGGCGCCGCCGCTCGTCCCCTCGGTCGACGGGGTCCGCATCCTCCAGACGCTCGACTACGCGGGAAAACGCCTCTCGAAGGAGAAGTTCGAGAAGGGCCTCCCGAAGCAGCTCGCCCGCCTCAACACGCTCAGCCGAAGCGACGCCATGAAGGAACGTCAGGTGGTCGTCGTGCTCGAAGGGAGCGACGCCGCGGGCAAGGGCGGCGCCATTCGTCGTGTCACGCAGGCGCTCGACGCGCGCCAATACCGAGTCATCCCGATCGCCGCGCCGACCGAAGAGGAGCGCGCGCAGCCGTACCTCTGGCGCTTCTGGAGGCATCTCCCTCCCCGCGGGCGATTCACCATCTACGACCGCTCGTGGTACGGCCGCGTGCTCGTCGAGCGCGTCGAGGGCTTCTGCACGACCGACGCGTGGATGCGCGCCTACGCCGAGATCAACGACTTCGAGCGGCAGCTCGTGGAGCACGGCGCGATCGTGGTGAAGCTCTGGCTCGCCATCACCAAAGAAGAGCAGCTCCGGCGCTTCAAGGAGCGCGAAGAGACGCGCTTCAAGAAGTTCAAGATCACCGCCGAAGACTGGCGAAACCGCGACAAATGGGACGACTACGAGCTCGCGGCCTCCGACATGATCGACCGCACGAGCACGTCGTTCGCCCCGTGGACCATCGTCGAGGCGAACGACAAACACTTCGCCCGTCGCAAGGTGCTCGACACCCTCACGAACGCCATCGACGCCGCGTTCGAGAAGAAGCGCTAAGTCCGAGCGCTCGCGCTCACCGGCACACGCGCCGGCCAAACTCGTCTCGACCGACCTCGCGCAGGCCCGGCTGGCACACGCACACGTTCGCGTCGTTGGCGGGCTGGGTGCCTTCGCTGCACGACCACACGCAGCGTCCGTCGGGGGCGCGCCCCATGTAGGGGCCGGGGCAGTCGGGGTCGGCATCGGGATCGCTCGACGGCGACGGAGCGGGGAGCGGCGTGGGCGCAGGCGATGCGGTGGGCAGATCGGGCGGCGACGAGGTGGGGAGCGCGGTGGGAGTGTCCGTCGGAGAGGGGCTCGGGCTGCACGACCCCTCGGGGCAGGGCTCGACGCGACCTCCGCAGGCAGCGAGCAGCGACGAGAGGACGAACGCGGCGACGAGCTTGGCGGGGTGATGGTTCATGCTTCCCCGTTTTGCAGCCCTCATGCCGAAACGACGACCCGCCGCAACCCACGGAAACTACGAGTGCTTTCGGCGGAGGGGCCACGATCTCGGCGCACGTTGGCACACGCCTCGAGAGCGCCTCGGTCACGGTGCCGCCGACTCCACGCCCGAACGTCCCGGCACATCGCGCAGCCACCTGCCGAGAGCGCCCAGCGGCATGCGCAAGGCGCCCAGCCCTACGCCCGAGTCGCGCAGGCATGTGCCGCACGTGCCCGGCACCACGCCCGAGCCGCCCAGCCCTACGCCCGAGCCGCCCAGCCCTACGCCCGAGCCGCCCAGCCCTACGCCCGAGCCGCCCAGGCGTACGCCGCACCGGCCCAGCCCTACGACGGAGCCGCCCAGCACCATGCGCCACCGGCCCAGCACCACGCCCGAGTCGCCCAGGCGTGCGCCGCACCGGCCCAGCCCTACGACGGAGCCGCCCAGGACCACGCCCCACGCGCCCAGCTCTGTGCACCGCCTCCCCTGACGTACCAGCGGGGCTCAGCTCAGGAGGCCGAGCTCGGAGGCGCGGAGGGCGGCGCCGGCGCGCGTGCGCACCTCGAGCTTGTCGTACGCGTGGATGGTGTGGCTCTGCACGGTGCGCGCGGAGATGCCGAGCGCCTGGGCGATCTCTTTGTTCGAGAGGCCACGGGCGACGAGCGAGATCACCTCGCGCTCCCGTGACGACAGCTCGGGGGAGCGGCTCGGGCGGGGTACGTCCACGTCGGCGCCGTCGGCGGCGAGCACGGCCTCGACGGCCTCTTGCGGGAGCCTCCCGGCGCGCGCATCTTCGGTGAGGAGCGCGTGCCTCGCGGCCACGTCGAAGCGAGGTCGGTGCGGGCGATCTTCTCCGCTCGCGGCGAGCACGTCGGCCGCGGCGAGCACCGAGGCCATGAGGTCCGGGCGCTCTCCTTTCGGATACCCCGAGCCATCGAGGCGCTCGTGGTGCGCGCCCACGATCCGCGCCACGCCCGGGTCGAGGTGCTGCGCGATGCGCTCCCCCACGTACGGATGAAGACGCACCTTCTCCCACTCGATAGGCCCGAGCGGACCACGCGTCCCGAGCACACGATTCGGCACTCCGACACGCCCCACGTCGTGGAGCCACGCGGCGCGAACGAGGCAGCGCGAGCGCAGCGGGTCGAGCCGTAGGCGCAAGGCCGCCCCTTGAGCGAGCGCGGCCACACGGCGTGAATGCCCGAGAAAAATAGGGCACTTCTGATCGGCGAAGTCGCCCATGACCTCGATCACGTCGTCTTTCGTGGGCACCCTCTCGCAGCCGGCGTCGAGCGCACGATCGATGGCGCCCTGCACGTTCTCCCAGAGCGGGCCCTCGCGGAACGCGCCCAAGAACCGAGGGCTCGAGGCGAGCGCGCGGCACATCTCGGGATCGAGCTGGCCCTTCGCGCGGCGCTCGAGGCAGCGCACGACCCCCGGCTCTTCGCCGCGCAAGAGAAAGTGGACCGTCGCTTCGCGCGCGAGGTGCACGACACGCGCGGCGACCGGGATCGCGCTGCCCGAGAGCTTCGCGGGGCCGCCCTCTCCGTCCCATCGCTCGTGGAGGGCCGCGAGGACCGAGAGCACGCCGGGCCCGGCGCCGAGGCGCGAAGCGAGCAACATCGCGCCCTCGCAGTGGCTCCTCTCGTAGCCCGCGGTGAACGCCGCCCCCTCGGCCATGAGCTTGGCCGCGCGCATCGCGCGCTCGAACGCGTCCCCGGGGAGATCTTGGAGCACCGCCTTGGCGATCGGGCCGCGATCGAGCTTGTCGAGCGGCGCGAGCACGCGGGCCGCGACGTGCTCGTCTCCGAGGGAGCGCGCCTCTTCGTGTGCGTACGAGGTGCACCCGAGGTAGCGAAAGAGCGCACCGAGCACGGCCTCCGCGCGCTCTTGGCTCGAGAGCCCGAGCTCCTCGGCGGCCACGACGGCGACCCACGTGCCACGGAGCGCGGTGGTCTCGGGAGAGCCGTTGGCCATGTCGATGGCCAAGCCGAGCGCCGAGAGCGCCGAGAGGAGCCCTTCGCGAGCTCCGCTCTCCGTGGTGTCGTTCTTGTCCTGGCTCATGCGCACCTCGAGCCTACGTGAGATAGCGAACGCAGCTCAAGGTGTGGGCTCGGCGCGGATCGCGTCGCGGTAGTTGGCGCTCGAAGGGAGCGCGACGCGGCGCGCGCGCATCACGTTGCCGAGCGGGCGGTGCACGTCGATCGTGTGCCAAGGACGGAACGAGAAGTCGTCGCAGCGCTCGCGATCCGCGGCCACGGCGGGGGCGTCGAGGTTTCGCGGCTCGAACGTGATGCGCCCGACCTTGGTGAGCTTGCTGGTCCAAGGGACCGACACGTCCTCGATGGGCTGGGCGCGAGGGTCCTCTTGCATCTGCACGAACACGTCGGCGCACACGGTCCTCTGCGCGAAGCGAGCCGCGAGGTCCTTTCGGAGAAACTCGGGGTCCTTGGTGTTCGGCTCGATCACGACCGGCGCGCAGCGCGAGCCCTCGAGCACACCCGTCTTCACCACGAGCTTGAACGCCCCCTTCGCACGGGCCTTCGCGGTGTCTCCAGCCTCGAGGCCGAGCGCGTTCGGCGCGCCCGTGGAGTACGTGTCGCCGAGCAGGCTCCCGACCTTCTTCGTCTTGTCGAGGACGCGGTTCGCGAGAAAATCGACGATGCGCACGTTCTCGTCGCGCGTGAGGAACGACCCCGCCTGCACGAGGTTGTCGATCTTCCCGAGGATGGTGGAGCTGTCGTTCGCGCCCATCATGGCCTCGCCGAACGCCATCATGTGGCGCACGTCCGAGGCGGGCCCGACGTCTTGGTTCGCGAGCAAAAAGTCCTGCGTCGTGGCCGACTCGTCGCCCGGTACGGTGACGATGCGGTTCCCCGGTACTCCCATGATTTTGATGGCGAATCCGCGCATGTCGAGCTTCTTGTCCGACTGCCTTTGGCCCACCCCGTTCGAGAAACGCACCCACGTCGGGTACTCGGCCGCGCGCGCGAAGAGCCCGACACGCGCGCCCTCGGGGAGCTCCTGCGGATCGATGCGGAGCGACCCACGCGTGCAGGCGTGCGACTTCGCGTGGAAGGCGCGCGCGAGCTCCTTCGCCCCCGACTCTTTCTTCGCGTGATCTTGGAAGCGGTTCACGAGGCGGGCGATGCTGGCGAGCTCCTCGTCCTCGCCCGGGAGGCGGTTCTCTTCGCCGAGGGCAAGATCGCGCTGGGCCCAGGGGTTCGCCGGGTCCGGGCGCGACCGATCGACGTTGCCGCGCACGAGCCGATAGAGGTTGTTCACCGAGATCGCGTCTTGGCTCTCTTCGCTCGTGTCGGGCTCCTCCACCGCGGCCGAGCACGCGGCGAGAGCAAACAGGACCGAAAGGGGCACGAACCAGCGGGTATTCGACATCACGACCTCCGTTGTGGGTCGATGTACGAGGGAGACAGGGTCCGAGCCATCCGCCAAATGGCGGCCTACCTCCACGCACCCGAAAGGCTGCTACCGTAGAGGTTCGTGGGTCGAGCGCGCTCGGCCTTCTCGGGGGCGCGAGGACCATCGCATGAAGCCACTCTCCGTCGCCACCGCCCTAGGGCTCACGCTCGTCGCCTCGGCCTGCGGGCTCTCCCTCGCGATCGAAGAGTCGTCGATCTCCTCGAGCGACGCGGCCACGCCCCTCGACGCACGCGCGCCCGACGCCGCGACTCCACTCCCCCCGTGCACCACGCTGCTGAACGAGTCGTTCTCGGACGACGAAGGGGATCTCGACACGATCGGCCGCGACACGCGGGCCGAGGGGGACCGCCTGACGCTCGTTCGCCGCGACGACCGGGACGGCCGCGGCGCGGCCTATTTCACGGCCTCGTCGCCCCTCGTCGATTTCGAGGTCGCGTTCACCGTGCACACGGGGTCGCTCGGGCCCATCGGCTCGCGCGCCGACGGGTTCGCCGTGAGCTGGCTCGAGCTCCCCCTCCAAGGCCCATTCGAAATCCAAGCGGGCCGCGCGCTCGGCATGACCGACGATCCCCGCGGGCAGCGCGGGCGCGGCGTCATCCTCGACGTGTACGACCCCCCGCGCGCCTTCTCCGAGAACGAGATCCGAGACAACAACGTCCGGAACGACCTCGGCACGCTCGCCGAGGTCACGACCGACGGAGAGCTCGCCGTCGACGTGCGTGTTCGAAGGTCGCGAGGCACCTACGTCACGACCCTGACGAGCCGGAACGGCCCCGTGCTCCTCGAGAGCGGGAGCCCGACCACCACGGTCACGCGCACCACGACGGACACCGACCCGTCCCGCACGTACCGCACCTTCCTGTTCTCGGCGTCCTCGGGCCGAGTGCAGGCGCCGGGCTTCTACGTCGACGACGTGACCATCGCGACCTGCCCCCGCTGACCGGAACGCAGCTACGCGTGACGTTTTTGTCAGATCCCTGGTTTTTCCAGGTGATCCTCGCGCCATTTTCGCCCGGCTCGCCTCGACAAAGGTAGGTGAACGTGCCACAAAGGCACGATGCCGAAGCTCGCTCGTCTCGCCTTCGTGGCCCCCTTCGCCCTCTTGTGTCTCGCGGCGGCAGGTCCGCTGGGGTGCACGGCCGAGGCCCAAGGCGACGAGGCCGAGTCTTCGGAGGAGTCCCTCACCGGAAAGTGCGAGGCGCCTACGACGGTCGCGCCCGGCAGGCCTCAGGTCTACTTCGCGCCCTTCGATCGCCCCGAGGACGAGGTGCTCTGCCTGCTCGACACGGCCCGGAGCGAGGTGGTCATCGCGCACTACAACATTCGCCGCGAGAAGGTCATCGCCAAGCTCGTCGAGCTCTCGCGGCGCGGCGTCACGGTGAAGGTCGCGGTCGATCAGGACAACGCGAAGCAGCCCTACAACATCGGCGACGACGCCATCGAGGCCGCGGGTATCAAGATCGTGCGTGTGTCTCCGCCGGGCTCGACTTCGCTCATGCACCTGAAGGCCGCCGTGATCGACGGCACGACGACGCTCACCGGCTCGTTCAACTGGAACGAGACCGCGGCCCTCGTAAACGACGAGAACATGGTCGTCTTCCGCGAGCCCGAGGTGGCCAAAAAATACCGCGATCAGATCCTCGAGGTGATCGGCGAGAAGCCCAAGACGGTCGACGGGGGCGTGGTGCTTCCGGGCCTCGAGCTGCACTTCTCCCCCGAGGAGAAGCTCGATCCCGTGATCGTGCGCGCGATCGACGGGGCGAAGACCTCGGTCGACATCGCGATGTACACGTACACCATGCCGAACGTCATGGACGCGGCGGTGCGCGCGCAGCGGCGCGGCGTTCGAGTGAGGCTCGTGGCCGAGAAGAAGCAGGCGGGGCTCTCGCGCGGGGACGAGGCCCTCGAGGCGGCCGGAGGGCTCGTCGTGCGGGCCGCGAACAAGCTCGGGCTCTACTCCGCGATGCACCACAAGTACGCCGTGATCGACGACAAACGCGTGCTCACGGGCGCCTCGAACTGGACCAAAAACGGCACCCAGCAGAGCGACGAAGATCTGCTCGTCATCGACGACCGCCCCGAGCTCACGCGCAAATTCCGGCAAAACTTCGCCGACCTCCTCTCGTATTACGCCGCTCGCGACACGACCGGCGACGACGCCACCCTGAAGCGCCCGCTCTCGCCCGTGGTCTTCCACGTGGTGAACGACAAAACGAGCCTCGGCGACGAGGTGCGCGTCGTGGGCTCCGACCCGCGCCTCGGAGCCTGGGACACCGCGAAGAGCGTGCGCGCCGAGACCGCACAAGACCTCTTCCCGAACTGGGCCGCCCCCACCGATCTGACGGCCGGGGCACGTGTAGAGTACAAGTTCATCGTCAAGAAGGCCTCGGGCGCGATCGAGTGGGAGCCCGGGCCGAACCGCGTGGTGACGGTGCCCGCGACCGGGCGCGCGATGGTGCTCCAGGGCCTCGCCGGCGACACGAGCCAGAACTGGACCCCCGCGACCCCGCGCTGAACCTCCCGCGTCTGCTACGGTCCAGTCATGAGGGAGTCGCGAGGGGGCGTCGTGGCGGGGGTCGTGGCCATCGCGGTGGCCACCATTTACGGATGCACGAAGCCCGCCACGCAGGCGGGAGACGCGAGCGCCGGCGACGCCCCACGGCCCTTCGTCCGCCCCACCCCGTCGGTCCCGTACACGACCGCGAAGCTCCGCGAGACGACCTGCGGCAGCGCGACTCCGCCGGAGCTCCCGCCCGGTGCCCATTGCCCGCCCTGCGAGCCGGGCGCCCACTGCAGGATCTCGTACGTCCGCGGGCAGCCCGTCGGCGCCTGCGTGAAGAGCCAATGCGCGAAGGACGCCGACTGCCCTGGCGCGCTCTGCGTGTGCGGTCCTCCGAACCTCTGCGTCCCGGGCGACTGCCGCGGCCCCGAGGACTGCGGCGGGCGCGAGTGTGCGCTCGGAGGAAAGTGGGGCTCGGGGCTCGGGAGCTTCTGCCGCTCCGAGGCCGACACCTGCGCGACCGACGAGCACTGCGGCAAAGGCATGGAGTGCCGGCACGAAGGCAAGCGCTTCACGTGCGTCAAGGAACTGCCCCCACCGCCCGCGGGGTGACGGGGCACGAGCGAGAGCACGCGCCTTCGAGCCCCGCCTCCGCGTAGGGCTCATATCCCAGGATAGTCTCTTTCGCGCTCGAGCCCCCAAGCAACGAACCGTGGGGGAGCCAGGCGTGGGGGTGGTCGGCGCGGCACCTTCGTGAAGGTTCTCCACATGGCCTCGACGGGGACGGTTAGCCTCCACGAACCATGCTCACGCGCACTGCCAAGTCACGATCCACGCACCTCCTCTTCGGCTGCTTCTTCGTCGTCGCGAGCTGGGTGGTCGCATGCGGTCCCGAGCCAACCGGAACGTGCGTCTACTCGATGTCGATGGGGTGGTGCACCGTGAACGATGCGAAGAACGTCTGCCTCGCAGGTTCCCGGACCGAGTTTTTCCCGGAGAAGGGTGCGGCGGGAGAAGCCAAATGCCGAGCGCTCGGCTTCACGGTCCCCCAGAACGCAGCCACCAGGAAAGACGGCACGACGTACCGCCTCGACCTCGACAAAAACCTCGTCCGTGAGGCCACGGATGCGGTCCAGAAGGGCGACAGGGTCAGCTTCAACAAGCCGGTGCACTAGACAGGAAGGCGCTCTCCGTCAGCCGCTCGAGGCGGCCACGAACGAAGGCACGAGCGACGGCACGGGCTCGCCTTGAAAGGCCTCGTCGTCGGTGGGGGCCGATCGCACGAGCGCCATGAAGTCGCCCACGGTACGAATGGTCGCGAGGGCGTCGAAGGTCATGACGCGCCCCAACGCATCGCCGACCTCGAGCGCGAGGAGGAAGAGCCCCTTGGAGCCGAGGCGAAGGTCTTCTTCGAGGCGCTGCTCGGGCACGAGGGCCGACGGCTCACGAGCGACGCGCGCGGCGAGGGCTTCGAGGGCCACTTTGTCGAGCTCGTTCACGCGTCGTCCTTTCGCTCGGGGAACCATGGCGGCTTCGTGGAGTGGAGCAAATGGAGGCGCCTCGCGCTTCCCACCTCACGAAACTTTTCGATTCCGGAGCACGGCCGAACGTTCGACCGAACCGGCACCACCCCTCCAGTCTACACGAAAAGCCGTCCCAAGGGCCCACGTGTCACTTGATGCGACACAAGACGGGCCGCCGGACCTCACGCGGGGGACGCGAGCGCCTCGACCAAAAACCCAACGAAAGCGCGGACGTTGGCCGACGAAGCGCGGGTGGGGCTCGTCACGGCGTACACGTCGGGCCCTCGCGCGGAGGCGCCTGCGAGCACCTCGACGAGGGAGCCCTGGCGGAGGAGCTCGTCGACCATGAAGTCGAGCACCTGAGCGACACCGAGGCCGGTGACCGCCGCGTCGAGGAGCTGGGGGCCGTGGTCGATGGTGAGGTTGCCCGAGACCGCCACGGACGTGTCGCGCTCGCCTTCGCGGAAGACGAAGTCACGGGGCTTCCCGTCGGGGGCGACGAACCGGAGGGCGTTGTGCGCCGAGAGATCGGCGGGCGTACGCGGCGCTGTGTGCTTGGCGAGGTAGCTCGGCGAGGCCACGGTGACCCAACGTGTGCGCCGGAGCGACCGCGCGACGAGCCCCGAGTCGCGGAGGGGCCCCGTGCGCACGGCCACGTCGTACCCCTCGCCGGCGAGCTTCGCGACGCGATCGCTCACGTCGACGCGGAAGACGAGCTTCGGGTGGCGGGACGAGAGCCGCGCGAGCCCACGCACGACGAAGGGCGCCAAAATGAAGGGGATCGTGACCGACACCTCGCCCCGCGGCTCGCGCCTCCGGCCCTCGATCGCCGCCCGCGCCCCGCGCACGGCCAGCACGGCCTCTTGGCAGCGAGAGAAGATCTCTTCGCCTTCGCGGGTGAGCGCGACGACGCGCGAGGTGCGGTCGAAGAGGCGGGCGCCCATGTCGTCTTCGAGCTTACGAACCGCCTTGCTCACGGCCGCCGTGGTGAGGCCCAAGCTGGCCGCGGCGCGGGCGAAGCTCTTCTCTTCGGCCACGCGGACGAAGGGCACGATGCCGGCGAAGAGGTCGGGGCGGAGGCCTTTCATCAACCTAGGGTTGACGATAAGTGTTCCAAGCTTCGATGGTCAACCCACGAGACATGACTAGGCTCTCGAGCAAGGAGATTCGATCATGAACATCGCAGTGCTCGGGACGGGGATCGTGGCCAAGACCATCGCAGACAAGCTCTCGGCGCTCGGACACGCCGTGAAGCTCGGGACGCGCGACGTCTCGCAGACGCTCGCTCGCAACGAGCCCGACATGGCGGGCGGCCCGGCCATCCGCGTGTGGCTCGAGACGCACCCCAAGGTCTCCCTCGTGCCGTTCGCCGAGGCCGCGGCGCACGGGCAAATCGTGGTGAACGCCCTCTCGGGGACGGGATCGCTCGATGGCCTCGCGCTCGCGGGCGCCACGAACCTCGAGGGGAAGCTCCTGCTCGACATCTCGAACCCGCTCGACTTCTCGCGGGGCATGCCCCCGTCCCTCACCGTCGCCAACACGGACTCGCTCGGCGAGCAGATCCAGCGCGCGTACCCCAAGGCGAAGGTGGTGAAGACGCTCAACACGGTGAACGCGTTCTTGATGGTGTCACCCGGGATGCTCGCGGGCGGAGAGCACACCATGTTCGTGTGCGGCGACGACGCGAGCGCCAAGGCCGAAGCGACCCGTATCCTCACCGAGTGGTTCGGCTGGAAGGACGTGCTCGACCTCGGCGATCTCACGAACGCGCGGGCGACCGAGGCCTACGTCACGCTCTGGGCGCGCACCTACATGGCGACGAAGAACCCGATGTTCAACGTCAAGGTCGTGCGGTAACACGAGCCGGCCCCCGCCCAGGCAAAAAATCGATTCGTTTCGAGGCGTTGGAGCCCATCACGACACGAGCACCGCGCCGCGTGTGCTGCCCGTGCGGCGCGCGTGAGCTACGCTCCGAGGGATGCGCAAGCTCCCGCTCGCCGAGGCGCTCCGACCGAAGAAGCCGTGCACGGTGGGCTTCGCCACGATGACACAGGCCTCGCCGAACGAGCGGTATTGCGCGTCGTGCGAGCGCCATGTCGTCGACGTGTCGAAGCTCACCCGCGCCGGGGCCATCGCCCTCGTCGCGAGGAGGGAGCGCGGCGAAGAGGTGTGTGTGCACCTCGAGGTGCGCGTCTCGGACGGAGCCATTCGTGTCGCGGACGGCCACGTGCACCCGCCTGCGAAGGCGCGCTCGGGCTCAGCCGCGGTCGCGGCGGTTTCGTCCGTCGTGCTCGCCGCCTGCGCGGCGCCGGAGCCGAACGTCCCCACGTTGGCGCCACCCCCGGTGCACGTCGCCGCACCGGTCGCCGAGAGCCCCCAGGCCCCGCCGATCTCGCCACCCCCGGTCGAGACCACGCCACGGACGAGCGAGGCCCCCGAGGTCCCGCCCGCGCCCGCGCCCGCGAAGCCGACGAAAAAGGGCCACGCGACGAACGCATCGTCGCCCACGCCACCGGGACCGACGACGTCGCAGCCGCAGGTCTACGTCGACGTCGACGGCGGCATCTGACCTCCCACGTACACGCGACGCTCGCCCGACACTCCGGCGAAGGCGATGTCGGTGAACGTGTCTGCGGCGGAGAGGGGCCTGCGATCGACCTCGGCGTCGGCGCGCCGGACGGCCTCGTAGGCGGCAATTTCCAGGCGACGGCGCGCGGCGAGCGGCTCCGCGAGGGCGAGCCGAGCGACGTGCCGCGCGGCCCCGGGGAGCACCGTCCCCGCGAAATACTCGGCACACGAGCCCGAGCCGTAGCTGAAGAGACCGACGCGACGGCCCTCGAGCTCCGCGGCCTCGGCGTCGAGCAGAGAGGCCAGCGCGAGGTAGAGCGAGCCCGTGTACACGTTGCCCACCTCGGCGGAAAATCGCAGGGACGCGCCGACCTCACGCTCGAACGACGCGTCCGCTTCGGCCTCGGAGAGGCCACGAATCGTGCTCAAGTGGCGGTGCGCCTTCTTGGCCATTTTCCCGTAGGGGACGTGGTAACAGCGCCGCGCCAAATCGCTCGGGTCGCGGCCCGCTTCTCGGGCGCAGCGCTCCCAGTCCTCGTAGGCGCCGGCGAGCGCGTCGAGGTAACACTGGACGGAGAGCTTCCCGTCGACGACCGCGTCCTTGCTGTAGAGTGGGCGCCAGAAATCGGAGACGTCGCGTGAGTACGAGCCCCCGAGGCCGGGCTCGAGGGCGACCAGCCGAGGCGACTCGGACACCAGCATCGCGACGGCCCCCGCGCCCTGCGTAGGCTCACCGGGGGACGCGAGCGCGTACCTCGCGATGTCCGTGCAGACGACGAGGGCCGTGCGGCCGCGCGCGCTGCCCGACGCGATCCAGTCGAGCGCCGTGACCAGCCCGGCCGTGCCGCCGAAGCACGCGTGTTTGGTCTCGTAGCTCCGGCACGCCGTGGGCAGCCCGAGGAGGCCATGAAGGTACGCCGCGACGGGCTTCGAGTGATCGACCGCCGTCTCGGTGCCCACGATGACGAGGCCCACACGAGCCGGGTCGACGCCGCCCTTATCGAAGAGGCGACGGCACGCGTTCGCCGCAAGGGCGACCGGGTCCTCGTGACCGAGGGCGATGCCCATGCGACGGACGCCGAGCCCATCCACGTACTTGGCCGGGTCCACCCCGCGGGCGCGGGCGAGGTCGACGAGGTCGACGTAGTGCTCCGGGACGGCGAAGGCGATCGAGTCGAGACCCACGGGTGAGTGACGCATCCCCCTTGGATAGCCCAACGACGCAATGCGTTGCGGATTTTCGGCGCGAACGGTCGATGAGGCACACCAAGGGGTCCCATGTGTGCCACGAAGGGTCGCGCGCCATCGGCGCTCCGCGGGCAAACGGGCAAAAAAACCCATTTGTTCTCGATAAATGGGTGGCATTTTCGGGTCTCTTCAAGGCGCAGAAAGGGCCTTTGGAGGCCGGGTTCGGGCGATGGAGCACGTCGTTGTTCTCGGGGATTTTCATGTTGTGCCAGGTGCGAGCTCGGCGTGCCTCGGCGCGTGGTTTGGCACACGTTGGGGGCGCGGCGGGCGATGGGACGGTTTGGCCGGGGTGGCTTGACGCCGAGTCGGGCGGGCCTCCAGCGATGGGGGGCACCGGACGGACGAACGCCCCTTCGACCCTGGCGGGGCGACCGGGGGACCGACCGCGGGACCGACCGACGTTCGCGCCACGGGACCACGGGACCGACCGACGCGCCGCGGGACCGACCGACGTTCGCGCCAAACCCTCGAAATCACGTGGGAGGACCGACCGACGTTCGCGCCAAACCCTCGAAATCACGTGAGCGCCCATTTTCCGTGCCCGGTCGCGCCGAAGTCCTTGCGTGACGAGCACGGAACTCGATGTAATCTGACGATTCCGGTCTCTTCTGCCGGGTGGAGGACCGCAGCGATGCCGTTCGCCCGTAAGCCGAGTTACCCACCGCCCGCCACCGACGCGTTTACCGCCATGGGGCAGGTGCGCCAGCCGCTGTGGGTGTTCGACATCGACCGCGCTCGCGTGCACTGGGCCAACGCCAGCGCCCTCGCCGTTTGGAACGCGAACTCGCTCGAGGAGCTGTGCTCCCGGGACATGTCGCGCGACATGTCCCCTTCGGTCGCGAAGCGCCTCCTCCAGTACCAGTCCGACTTCGATCGGCAGCCGGGCGTGTCCTTCAGCGAGGTGTGGACACTCTACCCGAAGGGCCAGCCCGTCTCGATCGAGTGCGTGTTCAGCGGGTACCGCCTGCCCGACGGCCGCATGGCCATGCTCTGCGAGAGCCTCGCCGTTCACCACGCCGACCCCGACGTGCTCCGGAGCACCGAGGCGCTCACGCACACCTCGGTCATGATCACCCTCTACGATCGTGATGGCTACGCGCTCTATCGAAACCCCTCCGCGCGCGCAGCCGCGCCCGAATCGGGCCTCGTCCACGGAGAGCGGTTCGTCGTCCCGGAAGAGCACGAGGCGCTCGAAGCCCAGCTCGACAAACAAGGCGAGGGGCGCACGGTGGCGCGCGTTCGCACGAGCCAAGGTGTCCGCTGGCACGAGATCACCGCACGCACGTGCCGCGACGCCGTGACGGGCAAAGAGGCGCTCCTCGTCAGCGAGGTCGACGTCGACGATCTGAAGACGACCGAAGCCCGCGCGCAGTACCTCGCCCACCACGACGAGCTCACGGGCCTCCCCAACCGAACCTACGTGGCGCGAAGGTTCCAAGACCGCCTCGACGAGGTGCGCGCCCGCGGAGAGCAGGCCGCGCTCGTCCACATCGACCTCGATCACTTCAAGAACGTGAACGACGCGCTCGGCCACGCCGTGGGAGACGAGCTGCTCGTCCACGTGGCGAGCCGTCTGCGCCAGGTCCTCCGCGCCGAAGACCTCCTGGCCCGTTTGGGTGGAGACGAGTTCCTCGTGCTCGCCGCCTCGACCGACGTGCTCGACCACGTGACCGTGCTCGCGGACCGCCTCGTCCGTTCGCTCACGCGCGCGGCGAACGTGGGCAACACGCAAGTGCGGGTGACACCTACGATGGGGGTGAGTGTATTCCCGAGGGACGGCGGGGACATCGAGACCCTCATGCGGCACGCCGACATGGCCATGTTCCGCGCCAAGGCGAACGGGCGCAACGGGGTGGCCTTCTTCACCCAAGACCTCGACCAGAAGGCGCGAAGCCGCATCTCCCTCGAGAACGACCTCCGCGTCGCCCTCGAGGAGCGCCAGTTCGTCGTCTACTACCAGCCTCGCGTCGACGCGCGCACGAACCGCGTCTGCGGCGCCGAGTCGCTCGTGCGCTGGCGCCACCCCTCGCGGGATGGTCATGCCGGGCGAATTCATCCCCGTCTGCGAAGAGAGCGGCCTCGTCGGGGCGCTCGGCGAGCTCGTGCTCGAGCAGGCGGCCCGTCAGCAGGCGGCTTGGAAGGCCTCGGGGCACGACCTCAAAATCTCGGTGAACCTCTCACCCCGGCAGCTCGCCGATCCGAAGCTGCTCGAGTCGATGCGCGCCCTCGTCGTGGCGACCGAGTGCGATCCGACGCGCCTCGAGCTCGAGATCACCGAGTCCGTGCTGCTCGGCAACGACGACCGCACCATGAGCGTGCTCGAGTCGCTCCGGACGCTCGGCTTCTCGATCTCGATCGACGACTTCGGCACGGGGTACTCGAACCTCGCCTACCTCGAAAAATACCCGATCGACGCCCTCAAGATCGACCGCGCGTTCGTGAGCGCGCTCGACCGCGCCTCGCCCATCGCCGAGCTCATCGTGACGATGTGCCAGATGCTGCGCCTCAAGACGGTGGCCGAGGGCGTCGAGACCGAACAGCAGCTCTCGTGGCTCCGCGAGAAGGGCTGCTTCGAGTACCAAGGGTATCTCTTCAGCCCCGCGGTGCCCCCCGCCGCGTTCGAGAAGTTCCTCGTCGTGCCGCCGTAAATGCGCCGAGGGGCGCGCCGTTCACCAGCGCACCCCTCGCGTCGCTTTGCGCTCCTGATTCGGGGCTACTTCGCCGCGGCCACGCGGCACCAGCGCATGGTGCGGTTCACCGTGCGGCCATTCGCGCCCGTGACCGTGTAGCCGCCCGAGCCCGTGAACTCGAGGGTGACCGTGAGGTCCTGCGCCGCGTCGCCGACGCCCTTCTTCCGGTTGACGGTGAGCGTGCCGCTCTCGGGGCACCCGAGGAAGCCGACACCACACCGCTTGTAGCCCGTCACCGTACGCGTGAGCTCACGGCCCTCGTGCGTCGCCGTGGAGCTGCCGTCACGGGTGATGCAGCGGGTCGACGCGTCGTACGAGACGTTCCAGCTCGCCGTACGGGAGACGTTCTTTCCGTTGCTCGTCGTGCCCGACATCTGCACGTTGCGGGCCTTCGTGTACACCGTGCCGGTCTTCTTGAAGGCCACGGTCACCGTGCGATCGACGGTGAGGACCACGCCGTCGTCGATGCGCTCGATCTGGAAGCCCTTCGCCTCGCGCACCACCTGGAGCTGGCCCGCACCCGGCGAGGTCCACGTGGCCTTCACGGTGCCTGTGTACTTGCGCTTGCCCTGCGGCCCCGTACACCCGTTGAAGACGTGCGTCGCGATGCGCGCGGTGGCCGTCTTCTCGATGGTGGTCGTGATGCAGCCCGCGGGCTGGAAGAAGCGGCCGGGGTTGTCCTTGACCTTGGTCATCTGCGCGTCGAGGTCGGCGCTCGCGGCCGGATCGACACCTTGTTCGGCCTCGGCCTCGGTCGACGCGCCGCTCGTCGCGTCGTCGGTGACCTCCTCGCTCTGCTCTTGCTCGTCGTCCGCCTCGGAGTCGGTGACGAGCAGGTCCTCCGAGGTCCCGAGGCTGTCGCCGTCGGAGGTCTCGAGCTTCTTGCAGCCCGGGAACGCGACGAGAGCCGTGAGGAGAACCGAGGAGACGATGGCGATGCGAGAAAGCGACATGAGCGAGACCTCCCTGTGGGCTGGACTTCCGTCCGCCGTGTGTGACGAGTGCTTTTGCACGGGCGATGCCAGCCGAAAATTCGCGGATTTTGCCGCTTTTTGGCCCTCGAGGGTGGACGTCCCGAGGGCTCGGTGAACACCACGACGTTCAGGGTGCGGCGTCCCCCGGGAGCGACGAGCGCGACCTCCTGCGCGGAGGGCTTGCCCGCTACGAGGCGCCGTGGTTCGTCGGGGTCGTGCTCCGCCTCACGCTCGCCGGGCTCGACACCCTCACCACCTCGTCGCTCTGCCGAAGCTGCCCCTACGGGCCGTCGGGCTGTTGCGTCGCTCCGCCGAGGTACGGCCTCGCGGACGTGGCCTGGGTCGTACGGTCCGGAGGGAAGGCCTTCCTCCTCGACGCGATCGGGCGGGGCGATCTCACCCCCATGGCCGAGGGGCTCGCGATCACGCGGCGTGTGCGCGGCGAGGCCGGTGCATCCTGCACATTTTTCGCCGAGGGAGAGGGCTGCACCATCGCGCACACGCTCCGCCCCACGACGTGCAACCACTACGTGTGCGATCGAGCCCTCGAGGACGCGGAGATCGAGGGCCTCGTCGACGAAGCGGCGCGCACGAGGACGATGCTCGAGCGCCTCGTACCAGAGCTCGCAGGCCTCGACGCGGCCTTGGTGGAAGGGGCCAAACGCCTAGGATTTCCAGGGTGTGGTGTCGATGGGGCCTTGCTCGATGCCCTCGCTGAGCTCTTCGAGGCGACGCGGAGCACGAGCGCGCGGTCTCCACACGACGTGGGTTGACGCTCCGCGAAAGGAACACACGTTCGTAGCGCCATGATCGTCGCGTGCCCCGCCTGCCGAGCCCAAAACCGCCTCCCCGCCTCCCGCCTGCACGACAAGGCGAAATGTGCAGCCTGCAAAGAGCGCCTCTTGCCGCTCGATCGCCCCGTCGCCATCACGAGCCCCGAGGACTTCGACGAGCTCGTCAGGGACGCGCCGTCCCCCGTCGTGGTCGACTTCTGGGCCGAGTGGTGTGGGCCCTGCCGCACCGTCGCACCCGAGCTCGAGAAGCTCGCGAAGAGCCGCGCCGGCGGGCTCGTCGTGGCCAAGGTCGACACCGACGCCGTGCCTCAAATCGCCGGGCGCTTCGCGATCCGCAGCATCCCGACGTTCGTCGCGTTTCGCTCTGGCCGAGAGGCGGCTCGTGTGTCCGGCGCCATGCCGGCGAGCGCGCTCGTCGAGCGGCTCGGGGTGTGACCGTCACGGTGTAACGGGCTACGCACTCGCGGGTTGACGCGGCGCTCGAGCGTTCGAGCGCTCCCGTTGACGCGCCGAGCCACGGCGGAGAAGAAAATACGCAGCGTTTGCAGCTTGCAGACATGCGGCTTCACCCCTAGACGGTCTCTCCCTCATGCCCGTCGCGATCACCGGAACAGGCCTTTTCACGCCGCCCTACTCGATCTCCAACGAGGAGCTCGTCACCTCGTTCAACGCCTGGGTGGACGCGGAGAACGCCAAAAACGCGTCGGCCATCGAGCGTGGCGAAAAACGCGCGCTCGAACGATCGAGCGCCGAGTTCATCTCGAAGGCCTCGGGCATCGAGCGCCGGTACGCGATGGACCGCGAGGGGATCCTCGACCCGCAGATCATGGCGCCGCGCATCGCCGAGCGCTCGCCCGACGAACCTTCGCTCCAGTGCGACATGGCGAAAGACGCCGCGTCGAAGGCCCTCGCGCAAGCCGGGCTCACCCCGAACGACATCGACGTCCTCCTCGTCGCGTGCTCGAACATGCAGCGCCCCTACCCGGCCATCTCGGTCGAGGTCCAAGCCGCGCTCGGCACACGTGGGTTCGCGTTCGACATGAACGTCGCGTGCTCGTCGGCCACGTTCGGCATCGGCACCGCGCGCGATCTCATCCTCTCGGGCTCGGCCCGCCGCGCGCTCGTCGTGAGCCCCGAGATCTGCACCGGGCACCTCAACTTCCGCGACCGCGAGAGCCACTTCATCTTCGGCGACGCGTGCACCGCCGTGGTGCTCGAGAAGCTCGACGAGACCAAGGCGTCCGCGCCGATGGAGATCCTCGGGACGAAGCTCGTCACCAAGTTCTCCAACGCGATCCGCAACGACTTCGGCTTCTTGAACCGCGCCGCACCCGAGCACCGCGACGAGCCCAACAAGCTCTTCGTGCAGCAGGGGCGCAAGGTCTTCAAAGAGGTCTCGCCCATGGTCGCCGACCTCATCTCCGGCCACCTCGACTCGCTCGGGATCGCGCCGCCCTCGATCAAGCGCCTCTGGCTGCACCAAGCGAACGGCACGATGAACGAGTGGATCGCGAAGAAGGTGCTCGGGCGCGATCTCACGGCCACCGAGGCCCCTTCCCTCCTCCACGAGTTCGGCAACACGAGCTCGTGCGGGTCGATCATCACGTTCCACGCGAACCGCGCCGATCTCGTCAGCGGGGACGTGGGCGTCGTGTGCTCGTTCGGCGCGGGTTATTCGGCCGGTAGCGTCGTCGTGCGCCGGGCCTGATTCGTCACGGGCACGCCGTGGCCGAAAAATCGGTGATCGCGAAGCCCTGAGGGTTCTCGAGGGTGCACGCCGCGCCGAACGCGAGCGCCGAGAAGCTTCGGTGCGCCGTGGAGACGGCTCCCCCGACCGAGAGGGTGAGCCTGCCCGCCTCGAGCACGAAGCTCACTTCGCTCCGGAACGGGGGATCGTCGAGCCCGAAGAGGCGATTCGTGGGGCGCACGGTCGTGAAATCGCCAGCGGTGGCCTGGTCGCGTTTCGCCGCGCTCATCGAGGCACGGTACGACTCCAAGAAGACACCCACGGCGGGGCCCGCGGCGAGACCGAAGAGCCCTCGCGAAGGTGCGCCGGGTGCGCTCGGGTAGAACGCGAGGGCCGCGCCGTCTCCGTACCCGCTCGAGGGTGCGCGCCCGACCACCACGGCGAACGCGCCTTTGACCTTGGTCGAAGGCGGAAACGAGAAGACGGCAGTGCCGGACTGGTTGAATGCGAATGGGTCGCCCGGCAGCAACGTCAGCGTGCCTCCGTCGACACGCGCGCGCCCCGAGAGGACCGGGCCAAGCTTGGACGCGGGGTCCAACGTCAGGACCACACACGCCCCGGCTTCGGTCGAGGCCTCGGTCGAGGCATCTTCGGACACCGGACCACCTTCGGAAGGCGCGGGCTCGACCGTCGGGGAGGGCGTCGGTGCCCCCGTGTCGACCGACGCGTCACGCTCCGCTGCCGAGAACGCACCGCTGCATGCCACCACGCCCGTGAAGAGCCCGCCAAGAGCGAGCCAAGCCCGTGCGCGGGCGTCCATGGCACGCGCGCTTACCATGCGTGAGCCCCTGTTCGGCCGCGACCTGCGCGACCTAAGAAACGCACTAAGGCCCGAGGTTGGCAAACGAGAACTTTCGCGCGCGGTGTTGCCGTGCGATCATGAAGAATTGGCATCCTACGGTGTATGCAAGTGAAGCATACGCGCGCAGGTCCGTCGAATACGCGCTCCATGAACCCGACGTCCAGTGCCATCGGCGCCATTCTCGGCGGCCGCTACGAGCTCATTCGAAAGCTCGGCGCGGGCGGCATGGGCGAGGTGTACGAGGCGCGCAGGCGAGACCTCGGCGATCGTGTCGCGCTGAAGCTCCTCCACGAGGACGAGGGCGCCGATCCGGAGCTCCGCGCGAGGTTCTTGCGGGAGGCGCGGACGCTCGCGCAGGTGGCGAGCCCGCACGTGGTGCGCATCGTCGACTTTCAGGCGAACCCGGGTGAGGTCGCGTTCCTCGCCATGGAGTACCTGCAGGGGCAGAACGCGGGCGAGCTCTTGCGCCTCCGCGGGCCCTTTTCGGCGCGCGAGGTGCTGCCGCTCGCCAAGCAGATGTTCGCGGGGCTCGCCGCCGTGCACATGCTCGGGCTCGTCCACCGGGACATCAAGCCTCAAAACCTCATGATCGTGGACGGCGGCCCGCTCGGCCCCATCCTCAAGATCGTCGACTTCGGGTTGGCGAAGGACACCTCGAGCGGAGAGCGCCCCCTCACCGATCACGCCACCATCCTCGGCACGCCCTCGTACATGGCGCCCGAGCAAGTGGGCGGCAACGCCACGATCGACGCACGCGCGGACATCTACGGCGCCGCGGCCACGTTCATCGCCCTCGCGACGGGCAAGACGCTCTACGAAGATCAGGGCGCGGCCGTGATCGCCGCCATCCTCTCGGGTCGAAGGCTCCCGGTCGCCCACGTCGCGCCGGAGCTCGGGGCCCCGCTCTGCGCCACGCTCGAGCGCGCGCTCGCCTCCGACAGAAACCTGCGTCATGCACGCATCGAGGATCTGGCGGCCGAGGTAGAGCGCGGGCTCCTCGCGCTAGGGTCCGGAGCCCCCGCGACGTTCGCGGCCGGCGTCGCGCTCGACACGACCGCCACGGTGAACGATCGGTCGCGCATCGAGGCCGCTCCCGCCCCGCAGGCACCAGCGCCGAGCCTCGGCGCGCCCTTCCCTGGCGCTCCTTCGCTCCACGCGCCCAACGCGGCCTACGCTCCCGCGACACACGCCGGCTTCGGAGGTCCCGCGGCGATGGGCCAGCCCGCGCCCCGAGCGTCGCACCCGTCGATGCCCGGCACTTACCCACCGGGCTCCATGCAGCCTCCACCCTCGATGCCATACGGGGGCGCTCCGCAGGGGTCACCGCCGTCGATGCAAGGCACCTATCCGCCGGGCTCCATGCAACGGCCGCCGATGCCAGGGCCGCCTCCGTCGATGCCCGGCACCTACCCGCCGGGCTCCATGCAGGCTCCTCCGTCGATGCATGGCCCGCCTCCGTCGATGCCCGGCACCTACCCGCCGGGCTCCATGCAGCGGCCGCCCGAGAGCTTTCAGGGCACGTTCCCTCCTGGGCAGCTCTCGTCCGGGGGATATCCGGTGCCGACCCCCGCGGCGAGCGCGTCCACGAGCGGCGGGAAAGGCGTCGTCATCGGCGTTGCGATTGGCATCGTCGCGATGCTCGGCTTGGCCGCAGTGATCGTAGGTGTCTTCTTCGCGCGAACGACCGAGGATCCGCCCGACGCCGCGGCCTCGCTGCCGAAGGGCAAGAGCGCCGCGACCCCGTCCACGGCGCTCGCCGAGCCCACGGAGACGTCCAACGCCGCGCCCGATCCCGGAGCCGCGACCGCAGCACCTTCGGGGCGCGCTCTCCCGGCGAAACCCGGCCCCTCCAACCGACCCAGCGACGGTGGTGCCCCTCCGACGCCCAGCGCGTCGGGTTCTTCGAGCCCCGTGCCACCTCCGCCCGTCGTCACCGGCGACCCGACCCGATTGCCCATTCGGTGCAAGCAAGACTCCGACTGCACGACGGAGTCGACGTTCTGCGACAAGGCCGCGGGGCTCTGCACCTGCTCACGAGGCCTCTCCCATCAGAACGCGTACATCTACTGCAACGGCCAGTGCGTCGAGCAGACCACCGCGCGCTGCGGCGCCTGCAATAAGCCATGCAATAGCCCACCCGAGGTGTGCAGCACGTCGCGGAGCATGACAGGGAGTGCCTCGATTGCGCCAAGCTAGGCTCGTCGTGGCGCGCATGCAGGAATCGATGCGTGAACCTCGACACCGACTTTCAGAACTGCGGGGCGTGTGGACGCAATTGTTTGGCGGAGCCCGAGTGTCGCGCAAAGGGTTGCCTATGCAAAGCCGGACGCTGTACCCCGAATAAGTGAGCGTCACCGACCGAGCACGCGACGCGAGCCCACCGAACGAGAGGGGGTCGTCGCGCTGGACGAGCTCGAAGAAGCCGGGCCTCATACCGTTCTTCGCGAAGATCTGGAGCGGGGGACCTTCGGCGTCGCACGCGGAAGGGAGCTGAGCCGCCCCCACATGGCGGAGAAGGTGCGCTCTCGAGACGCAGCTCGGGGGCACGGGTGCACGCGCGCGAGGTGCATCTCCTCATCGGCGTGGGCCGCGCGCGGTCCGCAGGCAAGGCCAGCCCAGGCGCCGGGCACCGAGGTCCGTCGTGGGCCTCGTGCGTGGTGGCCAGAGGCTGGCCAGCGGCAACGTTCTGGCCGACCACGATCGAGCCACGTCGCACCGACACACGGCGAATAACCGGCAAATCCTGACCTTCGGTCGCTGGCATACGCGCTGCACTACGTTGGCCCGGGAGCCGACGGAATGGAACAGACACCTACCACCGCCCAGCTGCTCGTCGTCGACGACGAAGAGGAGCTCCTGTGGTCCGTATCGCAGCGGCTCCGCAAGGAGCGCCCCGCGTACCGTGTCTCGACGGCGACGAGCGGGCACGACGCGCTCGACCTCCTCGCAAGGACCCCGTTCGACGTGCTCGTCGCCGACCTCCGTATGCCGGCCATGAGCGGCATGGACCTCGTGCTCGCCGCGCGATCCCTCTTCCCGAGATTGCCAGTCATCGTGATGACGGCGTATCCGAGCCGCGAGATACGCGAGAAGGTCATCGAAGGCGGCGCCATCGAGTTCCTCGAGAAGCCGTTCGATTTCGGGCACTTCGTGGGCGCCCTGGAGCGGGCCGTGACCCGAGGGAAGGTCGGGTTCTCCGGCGCGATCTTGGTCCAGACGCTCCCCGACATCATCCAACTCTATGCGCTCTCCAACTCCACCGGCGCGCTGGAGGTCCAGCGTCCCGATCGCTCCGGCACGATATGGTTCGATCGGGGAATCATCCCCCACGCCGTCGCCGGGAGCAAAACGGGGGCTTCTGCCTTTTACGAGATCATGACCTGGCAAGGCGGCTCGTTCTCCATGCGCGCAGGAGAAGTCACGACAGAGAGGACGATCTCCGCGCCGTGGATGGAGCTCCTCATGGAGGCCTGTCGCCTGTCCGACGAGGACTCGCGCAGCGCCCCTGCGACCGACCCCGAAAGCACCGACGGCGAGCTCCACAGCGGCTGGACGCTCGCCCCCCCCGCGCTCCCCACGAATCGCCCGCCCGACGGGACCTCCACACCCCCGACGGGCCTCGAGACGAATACCCAAGAAGGAACGGTAACACACATGGCAAACTACAAAGATTCTCTCTCCAAGCTCGACTCTCTCGACGGCTTCATCGGCGCGTGCCTCTGCGACTCGGAGAGCGGCATGGTGCTGGCCACCGAGGGTGGTGGACCGCTGAACCTCGAGGTCGCCGGCGCCACGAACTCCGAGGTGGTCCGCGCCAAGCGCAAGGCCGCGAAGGCGCTGAACCTGAAAGACGATATCGAAGATATCCTCATCACCCTCGGGAAGCAGTACCACCTCGTGCGCCCCCTGAAGACGAAGCCCAACGTCTTCTTCTACCTCGCGCTCGACCGCACCCGCTCCAACCTCGGCATGGCGCGCATCACGCTGGCCGACGTCGAACGAGACCTCGTGCTCTGACGGGAGGACGCGATGCCCAAGGACCACCCGTCCCTGCTCTACGTGGTCGACGACGTTCGCGGCGCGGACGCGGTCGTCACCTCGCTCCGGGCGGGTGGTTTCGGCGTCACCGTCGCGACACCGAACGAGGTCGGGGAGAACACGCGCAAGTACGACGTGCTCGCCCTGGACCCGGCGCTCGAGGGTTGCCTCGCGGTCGTCGCGCGGCTCGCCTCGAGCGGCTCGGCCGCGACGTTCTTCTTCCGTGTCACGGGTGAGATCCCCGCCCCATCGCGCGTTGGACGCGATCCGGGCATCGCCGGATACGGCACCATCGCCGACCTCGTCGCCCTCGCGCCGGCGGTCGGCCGCACGAAGACAGCCCCCCGCGTCCAGTTCACGACGGTGCTCCGCGCGGCCTGGATGGGGCGCGTCACCTGCTGCATTCGCATCCTGGCGCGCAGCGACAAACCCGCAGACGGCCAGCGAGCCCGCGCCTTCGTCGAGCTCTGGGTCGAGCGTGGAGAGCCCATCGACGCCGTGTTCGGTGACGCGCGCGGCGTGGACGCCATGGCTCGGCTCGTCGCCGCGAGCGGGATCCCACTCATCTCGGACGAAGCGCCTCGCGTCGAGGTCGTCGGCGCGCGCCCGCCGCTCGCGAGAGAGCGCACGATCCGATGCGGCATGCCCACGCTACTCTACCTCTTCGACGACGAACCCTTCTCCGACGCCCCCGAGGACGACGTCGATTTCGACGTGGACACGATGAACGAGTGGCTCGCCGAGCTGGACGAGCCTCGTCGCGTGGGCGCGAGCCTCGTCGCCCGTGCCCTCGAGATCGAGGGGGTACGAGAGGCGATCGCGATCGACACCACTGGCACCTACCCACCCGGAAGCCCACGCGCCGAGCTGTCGGGTCTATGGAGAGCACTCGCACACACGGGCGACGCCGACCCGCTCGCGGACGACGTCGAGGAGGTCGTCATCTCGGGCGACGACCGGTTCGAGGTGCTCCTGCGAGGCGCCGAGCCGCGCGTCGTGCTCTACCTGCGCTTCGATCGCCCAGGTCGCAACCTCGCGCTCGTGCGGCGCGCGCTCGGCTCTCTGGGCGCTACGCAGGGGGCGCAAGCGACCCCGCCTCGCCTCGCCTCTCAGGACTCACGAGCGTCGGGTACGACCCCGTAGTCGCGCAGCTTCTTTCGCAACGTCATGCGAGAAATACCCAATACCCTCGCGGACTTGGAGAGGTTTCCTTCGGTACTTCGGAACACGCTCATCACGTGCTCTCGCTCGACCTCGTCCAGCGTGCGGACCCGGCCCACCTGGGGCTCGAGCGTGTGCAACCCCGAAGGTCGCGCCGGGTTGCGCTTCGACGCGGCCACGATGTCCGCGGGGAGGTCACGCAAGGAGATCTCGTGCCCTCGCCGGAGGACGAGCGCGCGCTCGATCACGTTGCGGAGCTCGCGCACGTTCCCGGGCCAATCGTACGCGCGGAACGCGTCGAGCGCGTCGTCCGAGATCATCGGCGTCGCCACGCAGAGGGTCCGAGAGATCTCGCCGACGAAATGAGCCGCGAGGAGGGCAACGTCCTCGCCGCGCTCACGGAGCGCAGGAAGGTGAATCTCCACGACGCGCAGACGATGGTAGAGATCGAGGCGGAATCGCCCCTCGCGGACCTCACGCTCGAGCGATCGATTCGTCGCCGAGACCAGCCTCACGTCGGTGGCGATGTCACGCTCTCCGCCGACGCGCCGGAAAGGGTGCCCGTCGAGGACGCGGAGCAGCTTGGGTTGGAGGTCGAGCGGGAGCTCGCCGAGCTCGTCCAGGAAGAGCGTCCCGCCTCGCGCGAGCTCGAACACGCCGCGACGCACCGAACGCGCGCCGGTGAACGCCCCCGCCTCGTGACCGAAGAGCTCGCTCTCGAGCACGGAGGGCGCGAAGGCCCCCGCGTTGACGGTGACGAACGGCTCGCTCGCCCGCTCGCTCCAGGAGTGCACGAGCTTCGCGCACACCTCCTTACCGGTCCCTGACTCTCCGGTCACGAGCACGGCCGTACGCGGAGAGGCGGCGGCGGCGCGGATGGCTGCGAGCGCGTCGAGCCAAGCTTCCGAGGTGCCCACGGCGCTCGTCGCCTCGGAGTTGCGGTTCGCGGCCTCGATGCGCTGGCGGAGCATGACACGCTCACGGCACCTCGCGAGGACGAGCAGGAGCTCGTCGGACGACGTGGGCTTCGTCAGGTAGTCCCAGGCGCCGATCTTCATCGCGCGCACCGCCGAGGCCGCGTCGTCGTGGCCGCTCAGCACCACCACGGGGACGTGCGCGTCGGCCTCGACCAACGAAGAGAGGACGTCGTGCCCGGAAACGTCGGGGAGGCCGAGGTCGAGGAGCACGACATCGAACGAGGCGGAGCGCGCGGCCTTGAGGCCATCCTGCGCATCGGACGCCACGCGCACCTCGTACCCGTTCGACCGCAAGACCCTCGAGAGGGCGAACGAGAAGTCGGGATCGTCTTCGACGACGAGAATACGATCGGTCATTCGGACACCTCGGTGGGGACGATCAAGGTGAAAATGCTGCCTCCGCCGTCACCTGGGACGAGCTCGATGCGCCCGCCGTTCTCGTGGGCAATCTGCTGGGCGATCGAGAGCCCGAGCCCCGTGCCCTGCGCCTTCGTCGTAAAGAACGGATGGAAGATGGACGCTCGGAGGTGCTCGGGCACGCCGGGGCCCGTGTCCACCACGGAGAACACGACGACACGCCTCGCGGGCGAGTCGAAATCCGTCGGCTCGCGGCGCGTGCCCACACGGAGGAGCACGCCCGAAGGGTCCTGGGTGGCGTCGAGGGCGTTCGTGATGAGGATGACGAGGATCTGAACTGCCTGCGCGTCGTCGCATAGGACCCGCGGGAGGCCCTCCTCGACGCGTACGTCGAGCTCGCCCTTCATGTCCCGGAGCCGCGGGACGAGCGCCTCGAGCGTGGCGTTGACGATCACGGATGGCCAATGGTGCCCTTTGCGCGGGCGCTCGGGCCGCGCGAGCCTGAGGGACGTCCGCACGAGCCGCTCGATGCGGTTCACCTGCGAGAGCATGCGGCCGACGATGTCGTGGTGCTCCCCGCTCGCATCGAGCTCGGCGAGGAGGAGCTCACCGAACATGCGGACGCTCGCGAGCGGATTGCGGACCTCGTGCGCGAAACCCGCCGCCATCGTGCTGACGGCCGCGAGGCGCTCGATACGCTCGGACTGCCGCGTCTCCGCCAGATCGCGGAAGACGAAGAAGTGGCCTATCCCCTCGCGCGAGTATTCGGCGAGGCGAATGCTCGCGCCGACCTCTCGCGTAGTGCCTCCCTCGGCGCGGATCACGTACTCGACGCGCATCGAGCCGGGCACGCGCGTCGCGACCCACTCGCGAGCGGCCGAAGGGAGCTGGAGCACGGACTCGGCCGAGCGCCCGAGGCACAACTCGGGTCCGGCGCCGATCACCGCGCAGGCGGCCGGGTTGATGAAGGTCACGATCCCGCGCGCGTCGGTCGTCACGATGGCCACCTGGAGCCCCTCGAGGATCGCGAGCGTGAACGCGTGCCGGTCGTCCAGCTCCTGGCGCGCGTCGGCGAGCTCGGCCCGCGTCTCGAAGAGCTCGGTCACGTCGTGCTGAACACCCCCGTAGTAGAGGTGCCGGCCGTCCTCGTCGCGGATCGGGAAGATGGTGAGGTCGTTCCAGAAGGTCGACCCGTCCTTACGGTAGTTCTCGATGACGACGTGGGCGGTGCGGCTCTCCGCGGTCGCGCGGCGGAGCTTCTCGAGCGCCTCGGGGGACGTCGCCCCACCCTGGAGGAAGCGGCAGTTTCGGCCGATCACCTCGCTTGCCCGATACCCCGTCATGCGCTCGAACGTCGGACTCACGTAAACGAGCGGGTTATCGGGTTTGTTCGGGTCCGAGATCGCGAGCCCCGTCACCGAGTTCTGGAGCGCAGCCTCCGTTACCTTGAGGGCGCGACGCAGACGACGGAGCTCGGAGAGGACGGCGAGACGACGCGGGAGCTCGGGCACGGCATGTGGGCGGTGAGCCACGGCCTGGATCCCTGACCGTGAGGCCAACTTCCCCGCCGCCTCCGCGTCCACGGGGTCGACGATGAGGAGCGTGGGCAGGCGCGAAACGAGCCTTTGGAACGGTGGATGGTCCTCGAGTCCGCGGGCGCCCTCCCAATCGACCACGAAGACATCCAGCTCTTCTGTATCCACGACCTCGAGGGTGGACACGTCTGTCCAGGACGGACGCACCGACCTTAAGTCGAACAAGATACCACTTCCGCCGACCATCGCAAGCACACGTGGTGCCACGAGCGCCGAGCCGCCGGCGTCCGTCGCGCGGACCTCGTCGATGGTCGACATCGAAATGCGCATGCCCCTGCTCCCCCTTCCCCCCACGACCACGCCGAGGCGCGGTCCTTTCGTGGTACCAGGCCTCCCAGGGACGCGCCAGAGATCTGCGCAGCACGGCAGGGCTACGCGAACGTTTTGCGCGCTCCCAGGTACCCCGGCTGACCAGGCAACACACGGCGCCGCGGGAACGCTCGCGAGTCGCGGAGCGTCGACGGCGCGCCTCGTCGTCCCCGACGCCGGCCGCGCACCACCTCCGCGCTTCGCGCGGAAAAAGCAGGCGGATCGCGACTCGACCTCGACTCCGACGAAGGTCGGGGCCGAGGCCGGTCAGTGACGAGGGGTCACGGGTTCGAGTCTCAGATCACGCCACGTCGCTCCTGATCACGCTCGATCGAGCGGAAGAGCGCGCCGAAGTTGCCTTCGCCGAACGAGAGGTGGTTTTCGCGCTGGATGAGCTCGAAGAAGACGGGCCCGATGCAGTTCTTCGTGAAGATCTGGAGCAGGTACCCCTCAGCGTCGCCGTCGACGAGCACGTTGTGCGCCTCGATACGCTTCGGATCCTCGCGGACCCCCGGCACGCGCGTGAAGCAGTTTTCGTAGTAGGTCGCGTCGATGTCGAGCATGGGGACCTGATTCGCCATGCGGTCGAGCGTGGCGAGCAGATCGCGGCTCGTGAGCGCGATGTGCTGGATACCGGCGCCCTTGTACTCGCGGAGATACTCGGCAATCTGGCCCTTATCGCCCTTGTCCTCGTTGATGGGAATGCAGAACGTGCCGCAAGGCGAGCGGAGCGCGAACGAGTAGAGGCCCGTCTTCGCGCCGACGATGTCGAAGCTCCGCACCTGGGTGAAGCCGAACACCTCTTCGTAGAACTTCGCCCAGCGCCCGAGCTCGCCCTTCTCGACGTTGTTCGTGAGGTGGTCGATCGCGAAGAGGCCGACGTCGCTCCCCTTGGGTTCGAGCTTGGCGGAGCACGTCGCGTCGACGATGGCGCCGAGGCGGGAGGTGCCGTCGACGAAATAGACGAGGCTCCCCCCGACGCCGTAGATGGCCGGCGCCTCGAAGGAGAGCGCGTATTTCCCGTCGTACGGGCGCGCACCACGGGCCACGGCCACCTCGAAGGCGAGCTTCGCGTCCTCGACGAGGAACCCGAGGGACGCGACGGACGGCCCGTGCGCTTCGCGGAACGAGGCCGAGTACGTGCCCGGCTCGGAGGTCACGACGAAGGCCGCGTCGCCCTGCTCGTACACCGTCACGGCGCGCGAGGGATCCTTGCGGGTCGCCGAGAAACCGAGCTTGCCAAGGAGCTCACCGAGGGTGCCCATGTCGCCCGACAGCTCGACGAACGCGAGGCCTCGCATCTTGGTGGGGTTCTTCGAAAGCACGCTCATCGGGAGATCTCCTCGTTCGTCCAGCTCAGGTGATAATTGGGAATCGACGCGCTCGCGCCGGCGGCGGTGACCGAGAGCGGCCTTCGGGTGTCGACCATGACGGCCTGCTCGTTCGTGCGCTCTTTGGTGACGCTCGCGCGGATCGCGGCCGGCTGCGGGCCGTGGTGGATGCCCTGCGGGTGGAACGTGACCATTCCGGCCTTCATGCCGGCGCGGCTGAAGAACTCCCCGTCGTGGTAGAAGAGCACCTCGTCGAAGTCGATGTTCGAGTGGTAGAAGGGCACCTTCATGGCGCCCGGGTCGCCCGTCTCGAGGGGGCGCGGAAGGAACGTGCACACGATCACGTTCGTCATCACGAACGTGGCGTGAGCGCTCGGTGGGAGGTGGTACTTCTCCGAGGTGATGGGGCGAATGTCCTTCGTCGAGAGCCTGTACGGATAGAGATCTCCCTTCCAGCCGACGACGTCGAGCGGGTCGAACGGATAGGTGATCTTCGAGATCACGCGGCGGCGCTGCACGTCCACTCCCCACGACGTGCGACCGGGCTCCTCGGGGGCCTTCTCGGGCGTGGGCACGCCGATCACGTCTTCGTCGAAGAGGGCATGACGCCCGAGGATGCCGCGATCCGGGAGCTTCACCTCGTCGGTCGACTCGATGATCATGAAGACCGAGGGTGAGTCCGGGACGAGGCGGTACATGACGCCCCGAGGGACCACCACGTAGTCGCCCCTGTCGTAGCGAATGGGGCCGAAGTCGGTGCGGCACACGCCGCCGCCCTGGTGGCAGAAGAGGATCTCGTCCGCGTCGGCGTTGCGGAACGCGTTCGCCATCGGGGCGGCGATGCGCGCCATGTGCAAGACCACGTCGTCGTTCTCGAGGAACGCCACCCGAGCCTTGGGCCACACGGCCTTGTCGTCGAGGCCCGGCAGCTCGGTCGCGACGAGGGCGCGCGGCCGGAGGTCTCCCTCGACGTCGCTCCAGGCCACCGGAGGGTGAGAGCGGTAAAGGTGCGACACTTTCCCGAAGAACCCGTTGCGACCGAGCTCCTCTTCGACCGTTCCCGCGGGCACGTCGACGTGCGCCTGGCGGGTCGTGACCCCTCGTACGTGATGCATGACCTCGGCGTACGGTCCGCGGGGCGCATGCGAAAGTAGAAGCTTTCGAAGGGCTTCATCGAAAAATCCGAACGAGGCGCGATTTCGGGGCAAAATGCCCGCATGCCCGACCCGGTCGCGCGCGCACGAGTGCCCTTCACCCTCGACGCCCTCGAGGTGCTGGACGCCATCGATCGCCACAAGAGCTTCGCCGCGGCGGCCGCCGAGCTCCGTCGCGCGCAGTCGGCCGTGTCGTACGCCGTGAAGCAGCTCGAGGACGGCCTAGGGATCCCGCTCTTCGACCGCTCGGGGCACAGGGCGGTGCTCACCGAGGCGGGCCGCGTGGTGCTCGACGAGGGGCGC
The DNA here is from genome assembly GCA_016712525.1 of Myxococcales bacterium. Lineage (NCBI taxonomy): Bacteria > Pseudomonadati > Myxococcota > Myxococcia > Myxococcales > Myxococcales bacterium. The sequence continues at coordinate 1,836,614 of JADJQX010000001.1, read as the reverse complement.
ATGCTGCTCGCGCGGGCGCGGAGGCTCGAGGCACTCGCGACCCGCCTCCACGAGGCGTGGGAGCCCCGCATCGAGATCGTGGTGGACGGCATTTTGCCGATGGATCCCGTGCTCGCGACGCTTCGTGGCCTCGTCGAGGACGGCGTGCCGACGCACATCCAGGTCCGCGTGGAGTTCTTGGGAGGGGTTCAGGATCGTTTCGAGCGCGACCGGGCCGACATGATGCTCGTGAAGGACTATTCGCGCTCCGACGCGCTCGTCGAGCACCCGCTCTCCCCGGTCGACGTGGTGCTCGCGGCCTCTCGAAGCCATCCGCTCGCGCAAGAGGAGAGCGTGTCGCTCGACGACCTCCAGCGCCACGTGGAGCTCACCGTGCACGACTCGAGCGAGTCGAAGCGCATCTCCGACACACGCATCTTCGGCGGGCCGAGGGTCTTCTACCTGAGCGACTTCTCCATGAAAAAGAGGGCGATCATGCTCGGCCTCGGCTACGGCTGGGTGCCGGTGACGCTCGTCGAGGAGGAGCTCCGGGCGGGCTCGCTCGTGGTGGTGCCCTACGAGGGAGGTGGAAAGTACACGTTCTCGCCCGTGCTCGTGCACCCGAAGGACAAGCCGCTCGGCCGCGCGGGCCGGCTCTTCTTCGAGCGCCTCGTCGCCGCGTGGGGGTGAGCCGCCGGGGAGGTCACCGCCCCGAGCAGAGCATGGCCTTGCCAGCGCTCGAGCCCTGGAGGCTCTCTTCTTTGCAGGTCCATTCGGCGCCGTACGAGGCGCAGTCCGATGGGCCCGAGCACTTTTGGAGGCAGATCCCGCTCGAGTCGGTCGCACACGCCCACCCGTCGGGGCAGTCGGCCTGAGCGGAACAGCGCTTCGTGCAGAGCCCACCCGGAAAGTCGCCGCTCGTGATGCAGGTCCCCGAGCCGCACTGGGCTGCGGCCGAGCAGCGAGCTCCGAGGTTCGTCGACGCAGGGTCCTCCGACGAGCCGCACGCCACCGCCGCGACGAGAGCACCGACCGACACCAAAGCTCCGACCCAACGCGCCATGACGAACCTCCTCGAAAGAGCCCCCTCACGTAGCGTCGCACCGGCGCAGGAGTGCCGCGACGCCGGACTCTGGAACGGACCGTTCCGCGCGCGAGAACTCCGCCCGAGACGCCACGCTGCGCCCCTCCACGAGCTTCGACGGTAGCGCCCATACGCCGGACGCCTCGAGGGATCGGCGAGGCGCGGCGCCGTCTCCGTCGAGGCAACAGGGCTTCCGGCGAACGTTTCCTCCTGGGCAACCATCGGCCCGAATACGCGGGAAATTTCGCGTGATTCCGGGCGGCACGCTTGCTGCTCAAGGGACTGCCGAACCCCAACGACAGGACCTTCTCATGATTCGACGTTTCACGATTCGTCCGCTCACCAGGTTTGCCGCGCTGGCTCCGCTCGTCTCCCTCGGGCTCCTCGCAGGATGTGGCTTCGAGGCCTCCGACGAGACGGCGGTCGCTAGTGAAGCGCCCGCGAGCACGACCGGCACGAGCGACAACGCGCTCACGAACCAGATTGGCGGCGTCGCCGAGGCCGCGGCTCGGTACTACCCGAACCCGATGGTCGCGCGTACGAGCTACGCGACGCCGACGTTCCTCTCCGCCGGTGGCTGCTCGGCGACTATGGTCGGCCCGAACGTGCTGATGACCGCCGCGCACTGTGGGCAACAACGGTCGACGGCCATCTTTCGCACCTACCGTGACGTCGACGTGACGCGAGGCGACCAGGAGGCCTTCGTCTGCGACCCCCTGGTGTCCACCTTCTGTGACGCCGACACCATCTTCTACCACTGCCGAGCGAACGCCAACGGCGAGAACCCCGGCGACAAATACGGATATCTCGACTTCGACACCAACGTACCAGCCGTCGGCACGGACCTCTTCTCCGTCTGGAGCAACAGCATCGACAACCTCGGCATCGGGAGCCAAGGGGCGCTTTTGTACTCACCGGGCAAGGTCACGGGAACGAGCGACAACGGCTGGTACGTGGCGTCCAACAACGCGACCGGCATCACGATGGACCTCTGGGGCCAGCCAGGCGCGAGCGGCTCGTCTCATGTGAACGTTGGTTCGGGACGAATCCAGGTCGGCCCGCTCACCACGGCCAGTGTGACGGGAGCTCGGGGCCGCGCCGCAGGCTCGATGAACAACATTCTCTACTATGGCGCGTCGCGCACGGGGTCGAGCTCGGAGTGTGCCGGGTTCAAGCCCTGGGACGAGGGCACCATCTCCGCCCTCGGGCTCGATCCGAACCGCTACAAAGAGACGTGGATCGATCGCGACTCGAACTGGCTCGTCGATATCCAGGAGGACCTCGAGAAGCGGAGCGGCGAGCACCGACGGGACTTCTATTGGCTAGGGTTCGAGAGCCCGCGCCGGAACGCGCTGTGGTCGAAGACCAACGAAGCTGTGTTTCGGCCGAGCGCGGCGCGTGTCGACATCGCTCGGACCACGTCGGGCACGAGCACGGTGCTCTCCCACCAGAAGCTGAACCTGGAGCCCGGCGTTCGGTACCGGTGGGGTGTACGCGTGGCGATGACGCGTGGCATGATCACCCTGGTCGTCCGTGACGGCGCAGGAGCCGAGGTCACGCGGAAGAACGTCTTCGCCACGATGTCGGGCACGCACACGCTCGAGTTTACGGCGCCGGTGGGCGCCCGCCTCGAGGTCCTCGCCGGGAGCTCGGCTCAAGCCACGTTGAGCCATATGTCGGTGGCGCGCGACTGGACCTACACCACGTTCGAGCTCGCCGACGAGCGCGCGGCATGGCTCGACGCGGTGGACGCGCAGCCTGCGATGATACTCCCCGACGGGGAGGGCACCGGGCCGAACTGGGCGCTCCGGGTCGACCGCCGCCAGGGTGTGAGCCGCGACGTCGACGTGCGATCGAACGACAACTTCGCGCTCGTCGCCGGCAAGGGCTACACGATCTGCTTCGACGTCAAGGACGCGACGGCCTCGAGCACGCCGAACCCGGGCCGCATGCAGCTCTCGAGCGGCGGTTCGATCATGGGGTCCGTGACCTTCAATCCAACGTCGACCTGGACGACCGTGTGCTCCGCCGAGCTCCGCCCGACGACGAGCCAATCGTCGGTGCGCTTCAACGTCGACACCGACGGAGTCGCCCCTGGCTATCTGGTCGACCGCATCGTCGTCTTCCGCAGCTGGTCGGACTGACACCTCGTGGTTCCGCCGACGGTCGCTCGAGACTCGCCATCGGAGCTCGAGCGCGCCGCGCGGAGGCCGCACGGAAGGGCGAGCCTACCCCCATGTGGTAGCGTTCACCCGATGTCGCTCAAAGACCGCAGCACGGGGACCGTGACCTCCCACGACGCCGGCCCGATCGCGCCGGAGGTGCGGAAATTCCGGCTCACGGTGCTCGACGGGCCCGCGAAGGGGACGATGTGGGAGTCGCGTGGCGGGCCGTGCAGCATCGGCGCACAAGAAGGGAACGATCTCGTCCTCCCCGACCCGACCGTCTCGCGCTACCACGCCGAGATCGGCCTCGAGGACGGACGCGCCCGACTTCGCGATCTCGGGAGCAAGAACGGCACGCAGGTGGACGGCGTCACGGTGCTCGACGCCTTCGTCCGACCCCAGGCGGTGCTGCGCCTCGGCGCGTCCGTGCTGCGCTTCGATCTCGCCGAAACACGGAGCGCCATCCCCGTCTCGCCGCGCTCGTCCTTCGGAAACATGGTGGGGACCTCCGTCGCCATGCGCGCGGCGTTCGGGAAGCTCGAGAAGGCGGCGGCGAGCGACGCGACCATCCTGCTCGACGGCGAGACGGGCACGGGGAAGGGGGAGGCCGCCGAGGCGATCCACACCGAGAGCCCACGCCGCGGAGGGCCCTTCGTCGTCCTCGACTGCAGCGCGATTCCCGAGAGCTTGCTGGAGAGTGAGCTCTTCGGGCACGAGAAGGGGGCGTTCACCGGCGCGACGCAGCGACGTATCGGCGTCTTCGAGGAGGCGAACGGTGGCACGCTCTTTCTCGACGAGATCGGTGAGCTGCCGGCATCGCTCCAGCCGAAGCTCCTCCGCGTGCTCGAGTCTCGGATGGTCCGCCGGGTCGGGGGGAGCCAAGCCATCAAGACGGATGTCCGGATCGTCGCGGCGACGAACCGCGACCTACGCGCCGAGTCGAACATCGGGCGATTCCGGCCGGACTTGTACTACCGCTTGGCTGTCGTCCGCGTGACACTTCCGCCGCTCCGCCAGCGCCCGGAGGACCTGCCCTCCCTCGCCCGCGCCATCCTGCAGCGCTTCGGCGCGTCACCCGAGCAACTGGCACGTTTCCTCGCGCCTCCGTTCCTCGCCGACCTCGCGCGTGCCCCCTTCCCCGGCAACGTGCGCGAGCTCCGCAACACACTCGAGCGATGCCTCGTGTTCGACGAGATCCTGCCTCAAGACGACGACGCGTTCGAGACTCCCGAGCCCACGCGTCCGAGCGCCGCGCAGCCGAACGTGGACGAGCCCTTCTCCGCGGCCAGGGATCGAGCGATAGCGACCTTCGAACGCGCCTACCTCGAGGCCCTCCTCCGCGCACACGGCGGGAAGATGGCGGCCTCGGCGCGCGCGGCAGGGATTGGGCGCGTGTATCTCTACAAACTGCTCGTCAGGCACGGGCTTGGGAAGAAACAGCCGGCCTCGTAGTTCCCTCGGCGCTCAATGCGGGGCAGACGCGCCTCGAATCTGCAGGATCCAGGTCACGTCCGTCTTCCCGCTCGAGCGGGGATAGGCGACGCGATCGAGGCTCCCGAGGAGGCAGTCCTTGGTCGCCGAGTCGAGCGTGCCGCCGGCGGTGGTGCGCGCCAGGGTGCCGTCGGGCTGTACCGAGGTCGAGTAGACGAACCGCCCCTCGATCGAAGGGTTCTGGGCGAGGAACGGCGCATAACAGCGCTTCGCCAGCCCTAGGGACAGATGCGGTCGAAACACGGAGACGCTCAGAGTCCCCTTTGCCGCGAGATCGATCTCCTTCACGCCACCGCCATCGGCCGGAGCTATGGGGGGTATCGTCGACGCGGAGGGTGAGGCCTTCGGCCTGGCAGGAGCTGGGGCAGGAGCCACTGGTGAGGGGGGAGAGGCGCTCGGCTCGACCGGTCGCGGAGCCTCCGTCGGGGCGCCCCGAGGGGTCGGGACCGGGTTCGCGCTCGCGCTCGGGCTCGGGGCGACCGCGGCTGCGTCTCTCGGTTCCTGGCGATGGACGAGCAGCGTGACCCCGGCGGCGAGGGTCACGAGCAGCCCGATCGCGAGGAGAATCCCCGCGACGAGCACGCCGCGGCCCTTCGCCCCCGGTCTGGGACGAGCATCGATCTCGGCCCCTTGGAACGACTGTGTCGTTCGATAGGCGTCTTGGCTCGCATTCGGAGGGACGCTGCTCGCGCGGTGCGTGGGCGCGGCCGAGCCCGATAGGATGGCCCTCACGCGCGCCGGAGCATCACGGACCTCTCCGTAGCCCGTGCTCGCGAACGGCGCGAGGTCCGCGGCGAGTGCTGCGACGTCGGGCATACGGCGCGCCGGGTCGGCGACCAAACACGCAGCCACGGCTGCAGTGACCGCGGGAGGGACGTCGGCTCGGGCGGCGCCGAGCGGCACCGCGAGCGGCTCGTGCACCATGGCGACGAGGGCTCCCAAGCTCGGCGCGTCGAAGGGGAGCCGCCCCGTGAGAAGCTCGTAGGCCACGACGCCGAGCGACCACACGTCCGCGCGCGCATCGCCCTCCGGGAACCCCTTGAGTCCCTCGGGGGCCATGTAGGCGGGCGAGCCCACGATCTCGCCAGCCCGCGTGAGAGCACCACTCGCCGAGACCACCCCGGGGCCGAGCCGCTTCGCGATCCCGAAGTCGAGGACCTTGACGATGGGGCGGCCGTCGACGCGTTGGGTGAGGAAGAGGTTCCTGGGCTTGATGTCGCGGTGGACGATGCCGCGCGCGTGCGCCTCGGCGAGCCCCTCGCACGCATGCAGGATGCATGCACATGCCTCGCCTACGGAGAGCGGCCCGCGTTCGACCAGGTAGGCTCCGAGATCACGTCCGGCGAGCAGCTCCATCGCGAGGTACGGCGCGCCGTCCTCGAGGATGCCCGCGTCGAGCATTCGCGCCACGTGCTCGCCACGAAGCTCCGCGACCGCTCGAGCCCCTCGCACGAGGCGGCTTGCGAGGCTCGGGTCTCGGGTGCGCAGCACCTTGAGGGCCACCCGTTGACCGAGCCCGAGATGGGTCGCGAGGACGACGGTGCCCATGCCGCCCTCTCCGACGACACCCTCGATGCGGTACTTCCCCGCGACGACGCGCCCACCCGCCTGCACGCCATCCGTGTAGCAGAACCACCCGCGGGGGCGCTGGAAGTCCTTCGACCTGGCACCGCGACCCCCCCCGAAGCGCCTGGTGGCGGCGCTGGAGGTGCGGCAAGCGACCGAAACATTTCGGGAAGCTCGGCCGAAGAGCGCACCTCCCCTGGGACTCGCGAGCCACCACGCGGACGCCGACCTCGGGGGCGAGGGAGGCGTCCATCTCGTCCACTCTCGTCTACTGCACGGCCGTGTTGGCGACGAGGTAGGTCGCCGTATCGGCCACGAGCGGGTACTTGTTCGTCGTGATGGGGGCCGGGAAGGCCACGCCCACGAGCTTGCAGCCCGTCTTCGTCCCCACGATCTCCACGAGCCCGGCCCCCACGTTCACCTTCGAGATGTAGGCGAACGCGCCTCGGTCCCCGGCGCTCGCCGCCAACGCGGGATCGACCGCGAAGGAACCCCCGTTCGTGTACTGGACGACCGCCTCCGGGTGACCGACGACGCTGACCGTGTACCCCGAGACGTCGCACGTCGCGGCCACCCTGTTGAGCTGGACGACGAAGTGGGCCTTGGTCGCATCGTAGTTCGCGCCGAAGATGTCCACCGCGCCTCCGACTCCGGGTTTGGCCACGATCTTCATGTCGGCGTCGTGCCGAACACCGGCAAGTCCGTAGTTCCAAACGACGCTCGCCGACTTGTAGAAGTCTGCCGGATTGGTCGAAGTCACCAAGAAATAGTGGTTCGTGAGATCCGTCGGTTCGAAGCGGAGGCGGGGCGTCGTGTAGGGCAAGGCCGCGCTCGTCCCCTGGCACGTATCGACCATCTGAACCGTGACCTTGTTGTCCGCCGTGGTGCTGCTGATGGCCGGGTCGATCTTGAGGTCCGACTTGCCCTTGGCCCCGCAAGCCCCGCCGTCCGCTTGCGCATCGGCCGGCGCCGCGTCGCGTGGGGTGGATCCATCGGGAATCGATCCGTCCGTCGTCGGGGTGGGCGTCGGCGTCGGCGTCGGCGTCGGTGTCGGCGTCGGCGTCGGCGTCGGCGCCGTGCCGCCATCCTCGGTGCTCGCGGGATCGCTGCTGCACGCCGCGATCGACGCCAGAGGAACGACCACACAGGCGGACAGAAGGACGAGCGCAGAGCTCTTCGTAGAACGTTTCATTTCGATCTCCCCCTTGGCCAGATTCGGCGTTGGTACGATCGACCAAGCTACGGTGGGGCCCTTCTCCGGCCAAGAGAAAAGCCCCGCCGTCCGCCGGCCCCGAGCCGAACATGGTGCGAAACCCCTGGAGTTACGGGGCCCTGCAGCAGCCGACCGGCGGTGACTAAGGTGCGAGGATCGAACCAAGGTCGACGCCATGTCGGGGATGCCACTCTCGGTCATGCCTCAGCCCAGGGCGGTAGGCCTCTCGCGCTCCAAAGCCGTGATTCGCATCGTGCGGGGTCGGACGGCCGTGACCGGCGTCGCGAGGACGAGCACGTCGCGCTCAGCGCTCCACTTCGTCGATGCGCACGACCTTGCCGTCCTTCAGCGTGAGCTCCCAAGCGCGTTCGAAGGGCTCGCGCTCCGAATCGCCTGCGTCCTTCGCGTCGAAGAAGCCGAGAGACGCGCGCGACCGTGACGTGGCTCCGCCCGGCGTGGTCACGAGCACGTCCACGACGACGTCGCTCGCGACGGGCAGCGTTCGCCGCGTAGGGTCCTCGTCGACGACGAACGTGCTCGCGTCGTCTCCGCCGGTCACACCGAGGAGCGATTCGCGCTTCTTCGCTTCGAGGACCGCCGCCTTGCCGCGGTAGAGCGTCGCCACGTCGAAGGTGAGCGTCTTGTGCGCGCGGTCGACGGCGTCGATGTATCCGAAGTGCTTCCCGGCGCCGAGAGGTTGCGGCGGCGGTGCTGCGGGAGCGGGGGTGAGCCGCTCCGCTTCCGTCGCCCAGAGCACCACGGGCCTCGTGTGCCACGCCGTCATCGCTCCCATCGGGCGCCCATGGACTCGCACCTTCGTGTCCTTCAGGGTTCGCAGATCGGGGCTCCGCTTCATCGTCGCGACGTGAACCTCGGGCACGTACGGATCGACCGTGCCGTCGTCCCGAGGGGGCATGCCGTTCACGCAAAGCGGGCGATCGAGCTTCAGAATATACGGGCGAAGGCCGACTCCGTTGCCCGCGTGGCGCGCCCGTTCGTCGACGTAGAGGTGCCCGACGAGATCCATCGCCGGCTGCTCCCCGGGTGCATCGCCGTAGAGATCGAGGCAGGTCCCCCGTCGCTCACGGCTCGCGTCGTCGCCGTGGCGCTCGCCTCCGCGCTCGGGGCGCTCGGGTCCGTCGGCGCGAGGACCGCCGTGCCAGCCGCCCCCGAGCCACCTCGTGGCGGCCTGTTGCACCCGACGAGCACCACCAGGAGGGCGACCCATCCGCCACCGCGACGACCTACCTTCTCCGGGAGCATGGGCGGAGGTTAGGGCTGCCCGCGCAACGGGCGCCAGGGCATTGTGCGGTACGGCGCGGCGGTGCTCTCGACCTCGAGCGCCATCCGCCTCGCCCCGTTCACCTCGGCTTCGTGTTGGTGCATTCTCCAGGTCATGATGCGGCGATGGGCCGAAGCCACCCGGAGCGGTGACCCGTGAGCGGACCATCTCCGGCGCCATCGCCACCGACGGCGCTCGAGCGGCGCGAACGCCGCCCCACGGCGACGATCCTCTTCCTCGTCGCACTCTTCGCGCTGCCGATGGGAACGTGCGGAGGCATAGGGACGTGGAAGGCGGCGGATGCCGGTCGGAAGGTCGTCGAGACGCCCGTGAGCCGGCTTGCGACGACGGGCGCCAATATTCCCACGGGCAAACGACGCGCGCAACGCGTGCGCAGCGAAGAGGCGCGAGGCTGAGACCTCCGGGCGCGAGCCAGAAGGGCTTCTATCGAGAGTTCACTGATCGCCTCGGCCGCATGGGGGCACCTGGAGAAGTCGTTGTCGCGAACATGAGGCGGTACTCGGCGCCACAAATTGCCGTAACATCACCTTCGTGTGCCTCTCTCGATTCGTTCTCATCGTCTGCCTGCTCGCATCCTGCGCGCCAGAAGAGCCGCCCCCGCAAGCGCCCAACCCCGCATCTCAGAAGGTTGCCCAGCTCGAACGCTGCCTCGGCGGCGCCGTCCCGGCTTGCGAAGCGAGGTGCCTCGACGGAGGCGCCTCCGAGACCTGCCTTCGGGCTGGAAAGGCACACGCCAAAGACTTCGTGCGCCACCGTAAGGACGCAGACTATGAGCTTGCCGTGCGCTTCCTGGGCCTTGCGTGTGACAGGGACAGCAAGACTGCCTGTGAAACGCTCCGGAAGCTCGAGATGCCCAAGGAAGCAGCTACCGAACCGGCCCCCGCCCCGAAGGGGCCACCTCCTGCACCTACCCGAGCATTTCCAATCGCACCGTTTGGGATCCGTATCGGTGCACCGATGAACCAAGAACTGGGGCGATGCAGGGAGCACTCGGCGCCCGTTGTAGCTGGCGACGATACGGCAAGTGCCGTCTGTTCGGGCCCGATCGGCACGCCTGGGTGGTGGGCGGCCAGCGGTGAGCTGCTCCTCAGGACCTGCCAAGACGGCGCACTTGGAGCTGTCTGCGAGGTGCTGCTCCTCGCGACGGTCAGCGATGGCAACGCAGATGCGGCATTCGCCGATCTCAGCGCACAATACGGAGAGATCACGCGATATGAGCGGTCCGTACCCACTCCGAGCGAGATTGCAACCTGCCCTTCAGCAAAGAAATTCGTTGGCTACTGGCGATGGGAGCGCACGCCAGCGGGACCGGGCGGCGTCGTCCGGTTCACAATTTTCTGCGGTGGCGTGACGAAGGCCATGAACATCACGTTCGCCCTAGTTCGTTGAGTTCGACGCAGTGCGACACGGCAGTTCACGCCGCGTACGACCTCGTGAGCCGAACATTAGGTACGCGTCGTCGAAGGCGCAACAAACGTTCGCCGTCCCTTGCCCCGGATGAACGCGCCGGTACGTCTCGTCGAGCCCGAGCAGCGTCAGCGCCTCTTCGGCCTCGCTCGGTCCATCGACGAACACGAAGAGATGATCCAGCTCCACGGCGCGTAAGCCTACATGGCTCGCTCCCCGGCACCTCACCCAAAGCACCGCCGGCTGTGCCCTGAAGCACTACCGGCTGTGCCTGCCGAAGCCCCTCCACCGTACCGGCACGAACGGCCCTTCTGCTACCTTCACGCCCATGCTGACCTGGCACGACAAGGCGTTCGACGAGCTCTCCGTCCACGAGCTCTACGCGGTGCTCGCCCTGCGTTCCCGCGTTTTCGTCGTCGAGCAGACGTGCGTCTACCTCGATCTCGACGGCAAGGACGAACGCGCGCGTCACCTCCTCGGAGTCGACGAGGCCGGCGCGCTCGTCGCCTATGCGCGCATCTTCGGCCCCGGCGAAAGCTACCCGGAGACCGCCATCGGGCGCGTCGTCACGAGCCCCGAGGTCCGCAAGAGAGGTCACGGCGAAGAGCTGATGCGCGAAGCCATCTCGCGCGCGACGGCACGTCACGGGCGCCCCATCCGGATCGGGGCGCAGCGGTACCTCGAGCGCTTCTACCGGAGGCTCGGCTTCGTCCCGGAGGGCGAGCCCTACGACGAGGACGGCATCCCTCACGTCGAGATGGTCCTCCCCTGACGGGCCTTTCCGTCCGAGGCAGACGACCGTATAGAGCGGACATGGAACGAGCAGCGTGGCTCCTGTCGGCGGCCTTCGGCTTCCTCGCCGTGGCGCTGGGTGCGTTCGGCGCACACGGCCTGAAAGCGAAGATGCTCCCCCTCGCCGACGGGGCGCAGCGCCTCGAATGGTGGGGGACGGGCGCGCACTACCAAGCGATCCATGCGCTCGCGCTCGGCCTTGTCGCCGTGCTCGCCTCGCGAACGGAGAGCGCCGCGCCCAAGGTGTCGGTCGTCGCGTTTTCGGTGGGCATCGTGCTCTTCTCGGGCAGCCTCTACACGATGACCCTGACCGGAGTGCGAGCGCTCGGCGCAGTGACACCGTTCGGTGGCGTGGCGATGCTCGTGGGCTGGGGCGCCATGCTCGTGGCGGCGCTCGGGGTACGCACGGCGCCGTAAGCCGGGGCCGGCGTGAGCACGGGTGAGGCTTTCCCTCCTGCGAAGACTGTGAGACGAATCGGGCATGGCCCTCGTGACCTGCTCCGCCTGCACCCGCCACCTTCGTGAGACCGAGTCCGCGTGCCCGTTCTGCGGGGCGACCGTCACGCTCCGCGCAGCCGCTCCGGTAAGCACGAACCCTTCGGGTCTGTCGCGAGCCGCGCTGGTCTTCGGTGGCCTCGCCGTCGCGGCGAGCGTGGCGGCGTGCACACCCTCGGAGCCCGGCCCCGCACCGCTCACCCCTCCCCCTCCCGACACCTCGCCCGTCGCGATGTACGGCGCGCCGCCCCCCGTCGACACGCCAGACGCATCCATCCCTCGGGCCGTCGATCCTCCGAAGCCCGCGCCGTCGACCACGAGCGCGCCCACGCTTCCCACGGGTGACCCCAGCGCCGTCGTGGCGATGTACGGGGCACCTCCCATGCCCGAGGCGCCGCCGAAGCCTGCCCCGAAGGCTCCGCCGAAGAAGAAGTAGCGGCCGCGGGCGGCTGGGCCGCGTCGCTCTGCGTCACGAAATCCTGGGCGTTTACGGGCACCTGCACGTTGCACGTCCGCCGGCGCGTGGTAGTGCGTTCGTCCTTCGTATGCGCCGCCCCTTCTTCCTGTTCTCGGTCCTCGCCGCGTCGATCGCGGCTTCGTCGTTCGCCTGCGGCACCTCGAGCGCGCCCTCGAGCGAGGAGCCACCGGCCGCGTCGACCTCTCCCTCGACCTCGAGCTCTCCGTCCGCGAGCCCCTCGTCGACCGCCCGGAACGACGGCAGCGCGCCGAGCGACGCGAGCTCGAGCGACAGCAGCACGAGCGACGGAGGCCCCGCGGACGCCGCCTCCGCAGACGCTGCCACGGCCATCGCGACCGCGAGCTGCAAGGTCCCAGGGCCTCCGGGGACCCCGCGAGCGCCGGCGCTCCCCACCTACGCCGGCACTTGCCCTGCTCTGTCGTTCGCGCCGACCTACACGGACATCACGAGCGGCGGCGCGCAGCGGCGTTTCCTCGTCGTGAAGCCCACGACTGCGGTCGCAGGCGAGGTGCTCCCCGTCGTGTTCCTCTGGCACTGGCTCGGCGGAAGCCCCGAGGACGTGCTCACCAAGCTCGCCGTGCAGGCCGCCGTCGACGCGCGCAGGTTCGTGGCCGTTGTGCCCGCCCCCAAGGGAGACGCGCTCTTCCGCTGGCCCTTCGAGGCGACGCAGAGCCAAGGGCGCGTCGACGAGGAGGCACGCTTCTTCGACGATATGCTCGCGTGCGTGGGCCGAGCGATGGCCGTCGACAAGGAGTGTGTCTCTTCGGTCGGCGTGAGCGCGGGCGCCCTATGGACCTCGCAGCTCGCCACCGTGCGCTCCGAGCGGCTCGCGAGCATGGTCTCGCTCTCGGGTGGAGTCGGCGACGTGGTGCGCCCTTGGGCGACGACGCCGCACCGCCTGCCGGCCATGGTGCTCTGGGGTGGCTCGGGAGACACGTACCCCGAGCAAGTGCCCATCATGAATTTCGATCGCGCGTCGAAGCGCCTCGAGGGAGCGCTCACCACGGACGGGCACTTCTTCCTGGAGTGCGTGCACAACTGCGGGCACGCCGTGCCCCCGTTCGACGCGCCGCCCGCGGGCGGTGTGGTGTTCGACGCGGTGTGGAGCTTCGTGCTCGATCATCCGTACTGGCTCGGCGCGGGGCAGTCTCCGTACACGTCTCGCGCGCTCCCGGCCGCGTACCCCTCGTGGTGCGGAAAAGGCCAAAATGGCGCCACCCCACGCCCGTCGAACGCCGCCTGTCCCTAGTCTCCCACCCTCTCGCCCGTGCCCGTGCCCGTCGAACGCCACCTGCCCCTAGGCATCTTGCTCTCTCTCCTCTCCCCCTTTCACCCGTGCCCGTGCCCGTGCCCGTGCCCGGCTCTAAGGGCCGATCCGGGACGAGTCGACGACGCCCACGAGCTTCTTCGGCGCGAGCACCGCGTAGATCGCCGCAATTTTCCCTTCCGAGTCGACGCGGCACGTGAGCGCCACGAGCCGCGCCTCACGCTCGACCACGCTCCGTGAGGCCACGAAGAAGGACGTAGCCGACAGCTCGCGCAGCTCGGCCGCGTCCACCGCGGGCGCGAACCGTGTGATCGACACCCACGCCTGAGCCACACGGTCCCGTCCGACGAGCGGGACCACCGACGCCGACACCTCGCCCCCGCCGTCCGACAGGCTGACCACGTCCTCGGCGAGGAGCGACTTCACCTCCTCGAGGTCTCCCCGCGCGAGGGCCGACACGAACGCGATCACCGCGCCGCGCGAGGCCTCGGGGCTCGCTCCTTGGCGCGCTCGATCGTGCCGCACCATCTTCTTTCGCGCGCGATGCAGGTGTACGGCCACGGCCTCGCGCGAGAGGCCGAGGGCCTCGGAGACCGCGCGCTCGGGCTGATCGAGCACATCACGCAGAAGGAGCACCGCCCGCTGCGTAGGCGTGAGCACCTCGAGCGCGACGAGGAAGGCATAGCTCACGCTCTCGAGCAGCGTGTAGCGCGCCTCGCCGCTTCCATCGGGGGACACGGGCTCGACGTCGAGCCTCGACGTGTCGACGGGAGAAGGGAGCCACGGGCCGAGGTAGCGCTCGCGTCGGCGCCTCCGGAGCCTGTCGCGCGCGACGTTCGTGGCCACCGTGACGAGCCACGGGCCCACGTCGTCGAGCTCACCTCCGCGCGCGGGAGGGTGGCTCATGAAACGGACCCACGTGTCGTGGACCACGTCCTCGGCGTCGGAGACCGTACCCGTCATGCGGTACGCGAGCCCGAAGATGCGCTTTTGGTACCGCGCGACCGCCTCCGACGAGAGGCTCACGCGCTCGCCTTCCATCGCGCTCTCCGACCCTCGAGCAAGCATCGCGCCGCATCTTCGGCGCTCGCGAGCACGGCGTCGAGCAGCATTCCTCGAGGCCCGACCCAATCGCCCACGAGCGCGAGGTTCGGTGTTTCGGTGCCCCCGATCCTGCCCGAGAGCCCGGAGAGCGCCGCGTCCGGGCGCGCGAACGCCACCGTCATGCGAGGCAAAAAGCGTGCATGATGCACTACGATGCCCGGCTGAAAACGCTCGAGCAGCGCCTCGAGCTCGTCACGCGTGGCGCGCTCTCCGGGCGCGAGCGCACGAGCGAGGTGAACGACGTTTCCGCCCTCCGGTGCGAGCCTCGCCGACGCCGAGTGCACCGAAGCGTAGAGCGGCTCGTCGACTCCGAAGACGGTGGTCGCCGGGCGCACGAGCGGCCCCGTGGCGACGTCGAGGCACGCCATCTCCACGGGCTCGGCGAGGCGAGCCGCCCGCTCGAGCGAACGGCTCTCGGGGAGGAGCTCGGAGGCCGCGCGAGGAGACACGGCAAGCACCGCGGCGTCGCACGGGATCTCACGCCCGTCGGTCCGTACGACGGCGCTCACCCGCCCGGAAACGAGCCCGACGCGAGCTGCCCCGATCCCGGTCACCACGTCGACGCCGAGCGTGGCCGCGCGACGTACGAGCTGCGAGACGATCACGCCCCATCCGCCGTGCACGTAGCGGACACCTGCGCGGATCGAGAGGGCGAGCTGCTCCAGCGTGTCGTTCGCGGAGAGCACCTCCACGGGGTGCACGTACGTGGCGATACGCGCGAACATCGCGAGGACCTGCGCGACGCGAGGTCTCGCGATCGAGCGCGTGAGCCACGCACCGAAGCTCTCGTTCGGCTCGGCGCGCAGCCTCGAGACGCCGCCGAGCACCTTGGCCGCGAGCACCCGATCCCGGAGATCGAAGAGCCCGGTCGTGAGCACCGAGATCGCCCCTGCCGGCAGCGTATGGAGACGTTGCTCGTAGAGCGCATACCCACGCACGAGGGGCGGCCTCCCGTCGGCGAATGCGCCGAGGCTTCGAAGGACGCGCTCGGCGTGCCCCCCACGGTAGACGGCGTGCGGACCGAGGTTCGTCGCGAAGCCGTCACGCGACGTGGTCCTCGCGCGACCCCCGACGACCTCCGCCCGCTCGAGCACCGTCACCCGAGCTCCGCCCTCCGCGAGCAACACCGCCGCGACCAACCCACCGAGCCCCCCACCGACGACGACGACCTTCATGATGTCCGCACCTTTCGCCCGACGACCGAGCGAACGAGACACGACGGGCGACGGCGAAACGTTACAGGGCCCCTACGATTTTCACATTCGCCATTCCTTTCGGACACTTACAAGATCCGTACGCTCGCGCCCCGGGACCACCGAGAGACCTCGACCGTGCGCCGGCGGCCGAGCGGCTCCCTGTGCAGGCCCCGGACCTTCCGCGTAACGTACGGCGCCATGCCGTCTGCCGATGCCGTGCTCGCCACGCTCTCCGTGGGCTTTCGTCACCGCTACCTCTCCTACGACGAGCTCACCCGCCAGGTGCGAGCCTGGGCCGACGCCTTCCCCGAGGTGGTGCGGCTCACCTCGATCGGACGAACCCCCGAGGGGCGCGAGCTATGGCTCCTCACGATCGGCAAAGAGCCGGACCGCCGACGCCCCACGGTATGGGTCGACGGCAACATGCACGCGAGCGAGCTCTGCGGGTCGAGCATGGCGCTCGCCATCGCCGAGGATGCGATTCGTTTCCACGCGGACCCGGCCGCAGGCTTCCGGGACCTTCCCGCCCCCGCGGCACGTGCCCTCGAGGACGTGCTCTTCATGGTCCTCCCGCGCATGTCGCCCGACGGCGCCGAGGCCGTGCTCCAGACGGGCCGCTACGTGCGCTCGGTCCCGCGGGACGAGCGCCCCGCGAAGAGCCACGCGCGATGGATCTCCGAGGACGTGGATGGCGACGGGCTCTCCCTCCTCATGCGCGTCCGCGATCCGGGGGGCGAGTACGTCGAGAGCGTCGAGGTGCCCGGCCTGATGTTGCCGAGGCGCATCGAGGACGAAGGCCCCTTCTACAAGCTCTATCCCGAGGGCCGGATCGAGAACTTCGACGGGCACACCGTCCCGTCTCCCCATTTTCTCTCCGACAATCAAACCGACTTGAACCGCAACTTCCCCTGGTCGTGGGCGCCCCCGCACGAACAAGCCGGGGCCGGCGCGTTCGCGCTGTCGGAGCCCGAGGCGCGCGCGGTGGTCGAGCACACGACGCGGCACCCCGAGATCTTCGCCTGGTTGAACGGGCACACGTTCGGAGGGGTGTTCATTCGCCCCTTGGGTCACCTCCCCGACAACAAAATGGACGCCCACGACCTCGCCCTGTTTCGGCAGATCGGCGCGTGGGCCGAGGACATCACCGGGTATCCTATGGTGTCCGGCTTCGAGGAGTTCACCTACGAGCCCGACAAGCCCCTCCACGGCGACCTCACGGACTACGCCTACCACCAGCGCGGCGCCATCGCGTACGTGGTCGAGCTCTGGGATCTCTTCACCCGCATCGGAATGCCGCGCAAGAAGCGCTTCGTTCTGGCATACTCGGAGCTCGGTCGAAACGAGATGATCGATCTCGGAAAGTGGGACGCGACCCACAACCAAGGGCGCGTCGTTCGGCCATGGAAGGCCGTACGCCACGCGCAGCTCGGGGACGTGGAGGTCGGCGGCGTCGACCCGCGCGTCGGCCTTTGGAACCCCCCGTACGAGATCCTCCCCGAGGTGTGCGAGGCCCAATCGCGGGCGTTCGCGCGTGTGGCGTCGCTCGCCCCGAGGCTCTTCATCGATCCGCCCGAGGTCGAGCCGCTTGCCGAAGACCTCTTCAAGGTCACCGTCACCGTGCGCAACACGGGTTACTTGCCCACCTACGTGCTCTCGTCGGCAAAATCCCTCGAGCACGCCGAGCCCGTGAGGATCACGGCGACGGGCGAAGGTCTCGAGCTCGTCGACACCGACCGAGCTCCGCGCACGGTAGGTCACCTCGACGGCTGGGGCCGAGGCCTCCACGACGGCTCCGGCGCGCTCTATTTCCAGCGGAGCCGAGGGAACACCGGCGAGGGCTCCGTGACCTTCGTCGTCCGAGGCCACGGCGAGCTTTCGCTCCGCGCGGGGAGCTGCCGCGTCGGGCACGTCTCCACACGCGTGAAGGTCGGTTGATCGAGGCCGACCCGCGCCGAACGCGCGCCGCGCTCAAGGTCCGAGCTGTGTACGCACGACGCTAGGGCGGTTCGTGATCCAGGTCATGAGCTTCGTGGTCTCGCCCGCGTAGGCCGCGTTCGTGAGCTCCTTCTTCGTGTCGACGAGGACTCGCGCGTCGATCTGGGCGTGCCACGCCTGAGCGAGCCCGAGGAGCCCCATTCCCTCGTAGGCCGTCGTCGCGCGGCGGACCTCGGCGACGTAGGCCGGCCAGCAGGTCGGGCTCGTCTTGCAGCGCTGGAGCAACGTCGTCCCGGCGCCGCTCGGGTTCGCGGGCTTCGGCTGGGTGACGTCGACGACGCCGTTGTTGTTCGAGAACGTCAGGTCGAGCGACCAGGGCAAGAGCGTGAATTTGCCATTCTTCTCCGAGGCCATGAAGTAGTTGTGCGACCCCCAAATGCCGAATCCGTAGCCGTCGATGTGTCCCGTCACGGCCTCGGCCGCGGCGAACGTGACGAAGCGGCCCGTCTCGAGGTGCGCCGAGACGTCGTTCAAGAGCGTCGCGGGCTGGGCCGCGCGCACGTCGGCGAAGAGCGGCTGGAGGTCGGCCTTGGTGCCGTCTCCCACTTCCTCTTCGAAGCCCGCGTCTTCCCCGCCCATCCAGCTGCTCCCGTAGGCCACCTCGTAGAGCGACTGGGCGTTCGCGCCGAAGAGGCGGGCCATGAGCACCTTGTCGGGCGCCTCCACGTTCACGTAGACGCCATAGTCGGCCCCGTTGATGAGCAGCGTAGCCGAGTTGCACCGCGGCGCGGGCAGCCCGAGGCCGCGGAAGACATGGTACGCGAGGCGCTCGACGAGGAAGGTCCCGTCGCTCATCGCGTTGTTCAACGTGATCTCACGAAGCCCGTGAAATTTCGGCCCGCCGTACTTGTCGAAGCGGAGCTTGAACGCGGCCTTCTGGGGGAGCGCGCGGAACGTGGAGGAGCCTTTGCGACGTACACCGATATCGGGATACACCTCTCCCCCGTACCGGAGAGTGCCGTGCGCCCAGGCCTTGCGATCGGCCTCGACGGTGCTCGGATTGGACAGGATCGCGAGCGCCGCCGCGTCGAGCGTGAGCTCGAACTGAGGCACGAGCGCCGGATCGTAAATGTCGATTTCGGGAGCCGCGTCGGCGGCGTCGAGCGACGCGTCGGAGGCATCGGCGGACGCATCGGCCCCACCTTCCAGGCTCGCGTCGAGCCCCGCTTCCGCGTCGATCGTGGCGTCGCTCGGCCCATCGTCCGTCGCGTCCCGGGGCGCGCTCGTGTCGCGCGGCGCGTCGAGGGAGACGTCGGGCACGGTCGCGTCGAGGATGCCCGCATCGGCTCCCACCTGCGCGTCGAGCTCCCCTCCGTCGACGGCGTACGGGGCGTCGTCCCCCGAGCACGAGGCGGCGGCTACCATCGCAACCACGGAGGTGAGGACCACGGAGCGAACGAACGAACGGCGGCGCATGCCCACCACGAGGCACGTCATGTGCCACCGTTGGGCCGCGGATTTTCCCGGGCGCGCGCGGGCCATCTCGGCGGACGACGAACCGTTCGCCGCCGAGGTGCAAGGGTTGCGTGGCCCACGACGCGTGCGGGCCTACCTGGTGGACGTCACGCGCCGTGAACGTCTCGCGGCCTGAGCCTCTCGCTCGCGAGGGCCTCGTCGGTCTCGCGGACGAGGGTGGCCACGACCTCGGCGGCAGGCATCGCGCGCGCCGACGCGGCATTCTGCCCTGCCCAGAGCGCCACGCTGTCCGCAATCCCTTGGGCGCCCGCGGCACGGCGTAACGCGCTCGTGAGGAAGTGTTGCGCAGGATACGGGAGCACGTCCCCCAACGCCGCTTCGAGGCTCCGCATGAGCCCGTTGTCGATCCCGCGCGCGTAGCGCCCCGTGATGGCGCGCGTGAGACGCGTGAACCGAGACTCCGCGGTGCCGAGCAGCGCCTTGTGCGCGGGCGGCGCACCCGACTCGGGTGTCACGAGGAAGGCCGTCCCCACTTGGACGGCGTCGGCCCCGAGGGCGAGCGCGGCGGCGATGCCCCGCCCATCGGCGATACCCCCTGCCGCGACCACCGGAATCCCCACGGCGCGCGCCATCTGGGGAACGAGGGACATGGTCCCCACGAGCGAAGCTTCGACCGGGCACAAGAACGAGCCACGATGCCCGCCGGCGTCGCTCCCCGAGGCCACGACCGCGGTGGCCCCGGCCTCCTCGATGCGCACCGCCTCGTCGACCGTCGTCGCCGTCCCGATCGTCACGATCCCTCGCCGCTGGGCCTCACGCAAAATGGCCTTGTCGGGAATGCCCATGACGAAGCTGAAGACAGGAGGGCGCGCATCGAGCAGCGCCTCGACCTGCTCGACGAAGGGCACGTCCTCGCGCGGAGCGGGGTCGTCCATTCCGAGCGCTCGGTAGCGCTCTCGAACGTGCCCAAGAGCCCGCTCCCGCGCTTCGGCGGTGGGGCGAACGTCGTCCTCGCCGGGGATGGGCACCCAAAGGTTGATATTGAAAGGCCGAGGCGTGCGCGACCGAATGGCGTCGATCGTGGCGCGGATCGCGTCGGGCTCGAGGCCTACCGCCCCGAGGGAGCCGAGCGCGCCGGCGTTCGACACGGCCGCCGCGAGCTCCGGGCTCGAGTTTCCGCCGCCGAAAGGGCCTTGCACGATGGGATACGAAATCCCGAGGGCGCGTGAGAGTCGCGAGCTCGTCCACATGTCAGGTGGCCTCCGATTCTTCGTAGTCGAACGTACAGCCCCGCACGTGCGCGCGGGCGCGGTGAAGGAGCACACGGGCGTACCCCTCCGAGATACCGAGGCTCGCGCCGACGCCGTCGTGAGACAGCCCTTCGACGAGCGAGAGCTCGACGACACGACGCTGCAGCTCGGCCATGCGCAAGATGCAGCCACGCACCCGCGCGAGCTCCTCGACGCGCACGAGGAGCTCGTCGGTGCTCTCGTCCGTGCCTTGGGTCACCGCGGCGAGCTCGGCGTCGCCACGAGCACGCCGTTGGGTCTTGCGGCGGCGGTTCATCGTGCCGTGCCGGAGGAGCACCGTGAGCATCTTGAGCGCCGAGGTCGGATCTTCGCCCATGGCGCGAGCCTCGGGGAGCCGCAAGAAGACGAGGAAGGCGTCCTGCACGGCGTCGAGCGCGTCGTCGGCCGAGAGCCCACGGCGACGCGCGTTGCCCAGCAGGGTGGCGCGGTGCGTGCGGACGAGTTTGCTCACCCAGCCGAGGAAGCCGGGCGGGGCGTGAGGGAGAGCCTCGGATGGTGTGCGTTCAGCGAGCAAGGTGCCTCCTTCGGGCGTGGTTGCCCTCTCGGGTCGCCCGAGGCCGCGGCGTTACAGCGCCTCGCCACGTTCCCTCATTTCTCAACATATACGGCCACTTACACACGTCAGAACGAGGACCCAGGCTCGGTGAGGAACGCGACCTCTTCGGCCGACGACACGCGCCCGAGGATGGCGTTGCGGTGGGGGAAGCGGCCGAACCGAGCGACGATGTCGCGGTGGGCTTCGGCGAAGCGGACGTTCGAGGCGACCGCCGCACGTGCGCGGCCCGTAGTGCCCTCGACCAAGGCCGACATGAGCCGAACACACGCCTCTTGCGCCTCGAGGCGCTCGGCGTGCATGAAGGGCATGTAGACGAAGACACGCTCGTGCGTCGCGAGCTCCTCGTGGGCGCCCGTGTCGACGAGGCGACGCGCCAGGCCCTCGGCCAGCGGGTCCGTGGCGAACATCGCGGGCGTGCCGCGGAACATGTTGCGAGAGAATTGATCGAGCACGACGATCGCCGCGAGCGCCTCGCGGGAGCCGTCAGGCACGAACGACGGGCCCTCGCGGAGCAGCTCGGCGTGAACGTCCGAGAACGTCGATCGAACGAGCGTGTCGAGCTCGTCCGACTTGGCGAACCAGCGCTCCACCTTGTCGGCGGCAGCGAGCCCATCGGCGTCGAGGGGACCCAGCCAGAACGGGAGCACGGGAGAGAGAGAAGGATTACCCATGGCCATGAAGGTAGCAGCCCGGTCGGCCCGACCCCGAACGACGCACGCACGCGCGCCGAAATTCCCGGCTCGACCAGCTCGTTCCCGAAAAAGCGCGAGGTGCGGCGATCCGGCCCGCCGGTCGGCGCGTAGCCCTCCTCGACACGGCTCTCAGGAGGAACTTATGCACAGAAAACAAGGTATTTTGGCGGTCGCGCTCGGAACACTCGTCTCGGCAGGCGCGATCGTCGCCGGCTGCAGCGACGACCCGGCGACGACGACCGACGCGGGAACGGCGCCCACGGGAACCACCACGGCGACCGGGACCACGACCGGGACGACCCCGACCGACTCGGGCCCCGCGAGCACGCTCTACGATCGGCTCGGCAAGATCGACGGCATTCGCGGCGCGGTCAAAGCCATCGTCGTCGAAGAGCTGAAGAACGACAACATCAAGTCGTACTTCTTCTTTCAGCTCAAGGGGGAGAAGCCTACTCCCGCCGACATCGAAGAGTGCCTCTCCCAGCAGCTCGCCGCGGCGGCGGGCGGCCCCGAGAAATACCCCCTTACGCTCCCGAGCGGATACGCGTGCCGCGGCGACATGAAGGCCACGCACGAGCGCCTGCACATCCCCGGTGCGACGTTCGACAAGTTCATCGAGATCGCCGGTGGCGTGCTCACCGCCGCCAAGGTAGCCCCGGCGGACATCCAGACCGTCGCGACGGTCCTCATCGGCATGAAGGGTCAAGTCGTCGACCCGCAAGCCCCCGCGGGAGACTTCAAACCCCCGACCGACGCGGGCGGCGGGGGCTGATTTCCACGAAGTGAGGACGAGGAGCGCGCGATGAGCACGAACGAACGGGCGAACGTCTCGGCAAAAGTGAAGAGAGCTCTCGTAGGGCTCGGTGGCACGTGTCTGCTCGCCGTAGCGGGCATGGGCCTTCTGCACACGAGCGTCGGTAAGCCGCTCCTCATGAAGGTCGGCGGCTGCCCCGCCGCCAACGCTCCCCCCGAAGGGGTCGAGGAGAGCCAGAAGCGGGCCATCGTGGCGACGCGTGGCACGGCGCTCGCTCCGAAACGTCACGCGCTCGGCTTCGAGCTCGACAAAACGACGTTCGCGGACGTCGAGGCGTGGGCGAAACGGCACGGCATCTCGTGCAATGCCTCGCGGGAGAACACGACCTACTCGTGTGCTCGTGTGCCCGCATCGGCGCTCCCTGCCTCGGCGTCTACCGCCGACCTCGACGAGCTCGAGCTCTCGTTCCGCGTGAAGGACAAGACGCTGATCAGCCTCTCGACCTGGCGGTGGCACCTTCCCGAGGGCCGCGCGGCGAGCGAGCTCTCGGCCGTGACACGCACGCTCCGCGACGACCTCGGCGAGCCCGCGACGAACGAGGGGGACCACGCCTCGCTCGGCCGGGAGCCCTTCGCGGGCTCCATTGTAAAGTACAACTTCAAAGACTATTTGTGCACGGTTTCGGGGCTGAACCTCCCGACGAAGGGCATCACCATGCACGAGAGCTACGTCACCGGCGTCGTCGACTGACCCGCGGAGATGCGGTGCCGAGACCGAGCGAAGGCCCGACGAACGAGCGCTCGTCGGGCCTCATGCGTCGGTCGGTGCCGCAGCGATCGAGGGCTCAGTCGTCGTCGGCGACGGGTTGAGGCCCAGGCACGATCCCCGCGATGTCCGGGTCCTCACCACCCTCGGATGGAGCGCGGTTCTTCTTGTCGACCTTGCGCTGCTCGCGGTCTTGGGCCTTCTGTTTCGCGCGCTGCGTGCGTTCGATCTCTTTTTGCCGTTTCGCCTGCGACGGCCGTCCACTCGTAGCCATGCCTCAGTGTCTCACATCGAGGCACGGGCGACCATAGCCGCGCTCGACGCCGCGCGCGCGTCGACGAGGGAAGTCCGAGCGCTCGGCGCGGTCAACTGAGCGGGCGGCCTTTGGCGATCGCCGGGGGGAGGCACACGAGGACGTCTTTCGGCGAGACACGAATCTCGACGCGCTCGTCGAGCCCCGCCGAACCCTCGGTCACGATCCGCACGAGCCCTCGACCGAGCTGCTCTCCGAGGCCGAGCCGCCTCGCCACGGACGCGAGCAGTGGATTTCTCGGGGCAGAGACGCCCCCTTCGCGCGCGAGGTCGTCGAGGTCGGCGTAGCCTTCGGGCGGCCCCCCGGGGCTGTGCACCTCGAGCCTGTCGGCGAACACCCTCACCGAGACACGGCTCGGCCTCCGGAGATCACGATGGACGAGGGCGTTCACCACGACCTCGCGGACGACGGCGGGGGAGTACCGCGCCGACGAGCCACGCTGCGCCTCGTCGACGAACGTGAGCGCCTTCGACACGAGCACCGCGAGCGGCCCTTCGGCGTCGACCCGACTTGCGATGGGGTCCGCGAGCGTGCGCCCGTCGAACGAGACACACGCGACTCCCCACTCGGGCGCGACGTACTGCGGCACTTTGCCGAACACGTAGAGCCCGACCTGCGTCGGTGCGAGCCTCGGAGCCACCTTGGCGAGGAGCCCGAGGCGAATCGCGGCGTCGTCTCGCCCCAGGGCAGCGACGAGCTCCGGGGCCCGCTCGATCACGAATCGGTCGAGGGCGTCCTGGTCGAGGTCGTCGAGGTCGACGCCGGTCATGGCGCTCCGTTCGCTTCCGAGCATGAACGCACGGTAGCAGCGCGAGCGTCGATTCGGCTGGAGCTTCGCGCTCCGCTCCGGCATCGAAGGGAGCGTGACCACGTTCTCCGACATCGTCGACACCGCCCTCGAAGGAACCTTGGTGGGCAGCTTCACGCGCATCGGCGCAAGCGTGCGGCGGTCGCTCGACGCATGGGACTCCGAGCCGCTCCCGAGCCTCGAGGGGCGTGTGGCGGTCGTCTCCGGGGCGACCTCGGGGCTCGGGCTCGTCACCGCGCAGAGGCTCGCGGCGCTCGGGGCCCACGTCTGCATCCTGGCGCGTGACGAGGGGAAGGCCGCGCGCGTGCGCACCTCGATCCTGAACGACGTCCCCGGCGCGAGCCTCACGATCGCGCGAGGCGACACGGGCCACCTCGACGACATGAGGCGGGTCGCCCGTGAGATCGCGGCGAGGCACGAGCGGGTCGACGTGCTCGTCCACAACGCGGGCGCGCTCGACGCCGAGAGGACCGTCTCTCCCGAGGGAATCGAGACCACAGTCGCGAGCCACGTCGTCGGGCCGCTCGTGCTCACGCGGGCGCTCCTCCCGTGCCTCGAACGAGCGGGGTCCTCGCGCCCGCCGGCCCGTGTGCTCTGGGTTTCTTCCGGGGGTATGTACGCGGAGCCCCTCGACACCTCGAGGCTCGAGATGCCCCACCGCGGGTACGACGGCGTCGTCGCGTATGCACGCGCGAAGCGAGCGCAGGTCACGCTGTCGGAGATGCTGGCCGAGCGCCTCGCGAGCCGTGGGATCGTCGTCCACGCGATGCACCCGGGTTGGGCCGACACGCCTGGCGTCGCGCGTTCGCTCCCGAGGTTTCGTGCGATGCTCCGCCCCTTGCTCCGCACCCCGAACGAAGGTGCCGACACGCTCGTGTGGCTCGCCGCGAGCCGAGGTCTCCCTTCTACGACGACAGGGCGCTTCTGGCTCGACCGCCGGGTGCGCGCGATCCACAAGCTCTCGAGCACACGCGCAAGCGACACGGCCGCCGAACGCGAGCGCCTTTGGCGATGGCTCGCCACCGTATCGGGAGAGCCCGAGACCTGGCCCTGACGGCGTAGGCCGCGAGCGCTTCACGGTCTGCGGCAGGGGAGCTCACGAGGCTCGGGCGCGATGGCACCGTCGCGCCACACGTAGGGCACGTCCTTCCGGACCTCCGCCAAGAGCTCGCAATAGTCCTTCGAGAGCGCGCCGAGCTCGAGGGTCGCGGAGTCCCCGAGCTCGCTCGTCCCTCGGAGCCCGCTCGCGTCGATTCGGAGGCCCACGATGGCGCCGTGGAGGGTCACCCGGTCGAGCGCGAGCCCCATCGCCGTGTCCCAAAGTCCGAAGGTGCCGTCTTCGAAGCCGAGCGCGAGCGTCCCGAGCGGGCCCGCGAGCACGCGGGTCGAGGGCCTGCTCGGGGTGTCCCTAAGGGTTCTCACCGAAGCGCCCTTTTCCGAACGAATTTCGACAGTTCCATTCTCGAAGGCGACCACCGCCCCGAGGCCGTCGAGCGGCTTCGTGTACCGGATCGCCGAATCCGACTTCCCCGCAGGGGCCGCTCCGGGGTCGGCATCGACGAAGGCGGGATCGGGCCGCCAGAGAGGCTCGCCCTTCTCGACGTCGAAGAGGCGCACCGTGTGATCGTCGCCCCCGACGGCGAGGATCTTTCCCGACGGGTCGAACGCCACGACGTTCACCTCGCTCCGATTGCCGACGAAGGATCTACGCCGCCCCGTCACAGTATCGAGAAGATACACGTTTCCGTCGGACGACGGCACGGCGACCGTACGCCCATCGGGTGACGCCACGAGCCGCGGAAGCCTCCCGGGAAATTTCCCGAGCACGGTCTCCGTCTTGGTCGCGAGATCGAGGCGCGCGGCCACGCCGTCTTGTCCGGCCAAGAGGAGCGCTCTCCTGTCGTGAGACGCGGAGAGCCCGAGGATACGCCCTTCGTGTCGAGCCACCGGGGTCACGGCGCCGGATCTCACGGCGATCGCGACGACGGTACCGTCGGTCCCGACCGCGTACAGGGTAGCTCCGTCGGGAGAGAACACGAGCCCTCTCACCTCCGCGGCAAACGCCGTGACCTCGCGCACGAGCTTTCGGGCGCCCGGCTGGAAGAGGAGCACCGTTCCGTCGGAGGTCCCCACGGCGGCGAGATCGTGCTCCGCCGCGTAGGCCATACCGATGGGCATGACGTTGTGCGATCCGAGGGTCGCCAAGAAGCGCCCGCTCTCGATCTCCCATAGGCTCATTCCGCCGCGCTCGTCCGTCGCCAGCACGATCCCGTGTCTCTCGTCGACCGCGATGTCCCGGCCGCGCTTGGACGTTCGGACGACGCGGGCGCTCGGTACACCCGTCGCCACGTCCCACCGGAGGATGCTGCGGTACGAGGCAGACACGAGCGACTTGCCGTCGGCGGAGAAGTGGAGGTCGACGACCACGTCGGGATGGGCCGGATTTCGAGGCTTCGTCCCCAACCGCGCGAGGTCCCAAACTTCGGCGCCGCCGAGGCCGCACGCGACGAGCGTGGTCCCGTCCGGCGCGACCGTCAGCTGCGTGACCGACGAGAGACGCGTGGGCAGCGACGCGAGCTCACGACCGGTGGCGAGATCCCACGCCACGATTCGTCGATCGAGACCTCCGGTCCATACACGCCCATCACCCGCGACGACGAGCCCGCGCGCGTCTCCCTCGTGCGCAGCGATCTCCCTCACGGACGCGAGGGTCGCGGCGTCGAGCACCGACATCGTCCCGTTCCGTCGGATCACGAGCAAGCGTCCCGAGGCGAACGCGACCCTTCTTACAGGCGAGCCCTTTTCGCTCGCGCGCACGACGCGACCGGTCGCGACGTCGAGCGCGAGGACCCTGCCGTCCTCTCCCCCGATCAAGAGGCGCTCACCGCTCGGCTCGAACGCGATGCCGAACGTCCTCGAGACCGGCGCCTCGACCACGCGCGGAGGGGCATCGGGAGTCAGCAGGTCGACCACCCCGTCGCTCGTGACAGCCACCATCGTGCCCCGCACGGCGAAACCGTAGAACCCGGCGCGCTTCAGGAGCAGGCGACTGGCACCGGTGCTCGAGTCCCATACCCGCAGCTCGCCGTTCCAGCTCGCCGACACGACCCGACCATCGGCGAGGGTCGCCACGGCGAGCACCTGATCGGTGTGCCCCCGAAGGAGCCGTCGCTCCAGCGTCACGGTGTCGACGAGCTCGACGAGGCCGGCCTGTCGCGCCGTCACCAAGGTACGACCCGAGGGGACGATGTGGGCGTCGTACGTGACCTCCTCGTCCAGCACACGGAGCAGCGCCGGATCCCGCGCGAGCTTCTGCGAGAGGCTGCGGAGGGCGAGCGAGTCACGCGACTCGAGCGACGCGCGAAGCTGAGCGCGAGCGTCGTGGACCTCGAGCGACGCGTAGCTCGCGAGGGCTCGCTCCTCGAGCAGTCGGGCGCGGGCGTCGTCGGCCTTGAGCGCGGCGAGGGTCGCGTCGCGCTGGCGCTCCCTCAGGGCCCAGGCGGCCATGGACGACGCGATCGCCGTGAGCACGGCCGCCACGAGCATCGATGCGACGACGGCACGACGACGACGCGCACGGCGTTTTTCACGGGCCTCCGACGCACGAACGAGCGCGACGGCGACACCCGAGACCTTCGACGTCCCTCGCGAGAGCAACCTCACGGCGTCTCTCAGGGCGTCGCCCTCCCAGAGCTCGTCGGCGCGTCGCCCTCGGCGATCCCAGCGCTCCGCCGCGGTCACGAGGTCCGTCGCCAGCGCGAGGTCCTCGTGGCTCTCCTCGATCCAGCGCGCGAGCCTCGGCCACACACGTGTGAGCGACTCGTGCGCGAGCTCGACGTTGCCCTCGGCGCCGCGCTGCGCCGAGAGGAGACGCGCGTCGACGAGCTTCGTCACGAGGGCGTCCGCCCCGTCCGCGAGGCCCCCCACGAGGGCAATCCTCGGTCTCGCGCGACGTGTGCCTTGGTCGGTCACGAGCCCGAGCAGAATGCCGCGGCAGAGGTCCACCTCGGTCGGGCCGAGCGTCGAGAGCACGTCCTCGGCGTGGGCCGCGAGCGCCCCTCCCACGCCTCCCATGCGTTCGTAGACCGACCGCAGAAGGAGGCCCCGAGCTTCGTCACGACGCGCCCACATCAGGCTGAGCGCGAACTGGACGAGCGGGAGACACGAGGTCTCACCGAAGACCTCGGCGACCATGTCGTCGAGCAGCGTCGCGTCGTCGAAGGCGTACCCCGCGGCCTCGAGGGGCCTCGTGACGATCTCGCGGAGCGCGTCGGGCTCCGGTGGCGCGAGCAGCACCACGCCGGAGAGCACACGCTGCGCGAAGCTACCCCACGGGATCCGACCGAGAAAATCGTCGCGCACCGTCATCACCACCCGAACCGGCTCGTTCGCTTCCGCGCCCGCGGAGCCGAGCGCGTCGAGGAACGCGCGCCGCTCCTCCACGTCCTGCGTCACCGTCACGACCTCCTCGAGCTGATCGACGACGAGGAGCACTCGCGCGTCGCGTTCGACGGCGAGCTCGGCGAGCGTGACCGCGAGGACATCGGGGTTCGCGCGGAGGCGCGCCTCGAGGTCGGCGACCGAGTCGACCTCGGCTCCGGTGTCCTCGGTCGAGCGCGCCCTAGCCCCTTCGACCACGGTGTCGCGCTCGGCCAAGGAGTCGGTGTCGCGCGAGCGCCGTTCTCCCGCGAGGGCCTCGGCCAGCGCACGGAGCGGCCTCGCCTGCGGCCTCACGACGACGACGTGGTGCCTCGCGCCCTCTCGGAGCCGCGGGACGACGCCGGCGAGCAAAAACGAGCTCTTCCCCGCTCCCGAGGTGCCGACGACCACGAGCGTGCCGCGATGCCGCAGCCGCTCGACGAAGCCCGCGATCTCGGCCTCCCTTCCGAAGAAGAGATGCGCGTGTTTCTCGGAGAACGCCGAGAGACCACGGAACGGGCTCTCCGTCGGCTTGGGGGCTCTTTTTTGCGCCTCGATGGCCGAGAGCGCGACGACCACCTCCGAGGCGGTGGGCCGCGCCGCGGGGCTCTTCGCGAGGCACCGCACCACGAGAGGCGCGAGCTCGGGCGCGACGATCGTGAGCTCGGGCGACACCACCACGGGGTCGGGCTCGTTCATCTTGGCGACGATGCGAACCGTGTCCAAATCCCGGAACGGCTGCGACCGCGCGAACAGGAGGTGGAGGATGAGCCCGAGGGCCCACACGTCCGTCGCGGGGCTGTCGCGGCCGTCCCACTGCTCGGGCGCCATGTAGCTCGGGGTCCCCAAGATCCCGAGGGGGCCCTCTCCGGCGCCGTCGTCTGCTGGCGGCACGTCGGACCGACGCGACGAGAACCTCGCCACCCCGAAGTCGACCACGCGCGGCCGCCCGTCGACACCGAGGAGCACGTTCGCCGGCTTGAGGTCGCGATGCACGATGCCCGCGGCGTGTGCGGCCTCGATGGCCCGCGCGATCGCGAGGCCGATACGGACCGACTCGGGCACGCTCGGCCAGTCGTTCTGGAGGCGCTGCGCGAGCGTGCTGCCCTCGATGTACTCGAGCGCGACCCATGGACGCCCGTCGTGCTCCCCCACGTCGAAGAGCGTCACGACGTTCGGGTGAGACAGGCTCGCCGTCGTCCGTGCCTCGACGTCGAACTGCGCCCGTACCTCCGGTGAGCCGAGGAGATCCTGCGAAAGGAACTTGAGCGCGACGAGGCGACCGAGGCGCACGTCACGGGCGAGCACGACGCTCCCCATGCCCCCCCGCCCGATGGGCCGCACGACGCGGTAGTGCCCGACCTCCGTCGGCGTCGTCGTCGCGCTCGGCTCCACCCTCCGATGGTACCGGACGTCCCACGGGCGCCGGGCCCCTGGATCGCACGCGATGGATCGCACCCTCACCACGGCCACGAGCCAACGCCCGCCGATCCACCGTAACTACATGAAATCACTCGGTGCACACATGTAGGCCAACGTGGCACGATTGTTTCACTATCGGTCGACGAACCCGCCTTTCAGGAGCCTTCCCATGCGCACCTTCGCCTTCGCCGCGTTCGCCTCCCTCGCCCTCGCCTCCGTCGCGTGCACCGCCGCCGTCGAGACCACCGACGCGCCCATCGACGAGTCCGAGGCGGACATCACGTCGGCGTCGAAGCAGAGCTGCGGCGCGAGCTACACGCCGGCGCTCCGCAAGTACGAGCTGGCGGTCTACGCCGCCAAGGCCATCAAGGCGAAGAAGGTCTGCGAGCCGGTCACGAACCCCAAAGACAAGTCGTCGGTCGACGCCACCCACGAGGCCGTCGGCGAGCTGCTCCAGGAGGCGGTCGCCACCTGTCCGGCCTTCCGTGACGTCTACAAGACGAGCCCGTACGCGGCACCCGCGCGTGAGGTGCTCGCGCCGAGCTTGCTCGGTGACGTGGTGTCCGGCGCCCTCGACACGAAGACCTTCGCCGGCCTCGACAAGGCGCTCGTCGGTAAGACCATGTTCGGCCCGAAGCCCGGTGTGGCGAACCTCTTCGACGTGACGTTCGCCGCCGGCGGAAAGGCCACGTTCCGCTCCTTCGACTTCGAAAAGGGCGACTTCGTGACCACGTCGGCCACCTGGTCGGTGAAGGCGGGCGCCAAGCCCGAGGTCACCATCGTGTCGGGTGGCAAGGCGACCGTGTACACGCCCAAGCTCGAGGCTGGGCACGTGATCCTCGCCCCCACGGGGGACGCTCACCCGATCTCGACGTCCTCCGATCCCTGCAGCGCCTGAGCCTGCGAGCGTGACGAAAGGGCCCGCCGAACGCGCGAGCCTCGTCCGCCGATTTCGCCCCCCTGCGACGCGCCCACGACCACGTGCGGCGCGTCGTCGTCGTTCTGGGACGCCAAACCGAAGCCAACCGAGCGCCCCGACGTAGGCGAGAAGCGCCGGGCCGTCGGAGCGTGCGAAAAGTAGACTGTCTCGTGCTCGACGAGAGATGGGCGACCGTCGGCGTGTCGACCGGGGCCTCGTGAGACCCCGGCCTACGTTCCCTCGCTTCGGCCGGTTTCCCGGCGCGAGCCCTCGGTGTTCGTGCACCGAGGGCTTCGAAGCTCGCTATTCCCTCACCGGACCCACGCCTGCGCGGGGCCGGACAGACAGGACGTCGCTACCTTAGGACCGTTATAGTTACGGATGGATTCGCACCGACATTCGAGCACGATTTGCGGCGAAGGCCGCGGTCAGAGCTTCATGACACGTATTCTCCTTTGTTGTTCGAACGTTCCACGGTCAGGGCGACAGGACTTGCACCTGCGATCTCCGGCTCCCCGAGCCGACGCTTTGGCTGCTTAGCTACGCCCTGGAGAGAGATGGCAGGGCCACCTCGAGAGAGTTGCCCCGGTTTTGCGTCTCGGGGCGCGACGGGCCGCACGGCTCACGCGGTGCACGCTCACGACACGACCGCGTTCCCGAGGAGCCCCTGACAATACGGGGCCCAGGTCTCGGGCACGTCTCTCGTGGTGAAGCGGAGCCCCGACGCGACGGGGAGCGACTTGGGCACGACGGGCCTCTTGGCGAGGGTCATGCCGGCCTCTTCCGGCGTGCGGCTACCTTTTCGAAGGTTGCACGGATAACACGACGTCACGATGTTCTCCCACGTGGTCTTGCCCCCCTTCGAGCGGGGCACCACGTGGTCGTAGTTGAGCTCGCGGACGGGGAGCCTCTCGCCGCAGTATTGGCAGCGAAATCCGTCGCGCGTGAACACGTTGACGCGGGAGAAGCGCACGACCGGCTTGTTCCTGGGGCCACCCTTCTTCATGCGCACGATCGACGGCGTGGGGAGCACGTGGGTCGGACCACGCACCTCGTCCTCGTAGGCCGAGATCACGTCGACCTTGCCGAGCACGAGCAGCACGACGGCGCGCTCCCACGAAATGATTCGGTGGGGCGACATCCACGGGGTCAAAAGGAGCGTGCGCATGGGTTCACCGTCTTTCGCTACTTGGGTATCTCGCGGGGCATGGGGCCCTCCTCGTGTTGGAGCTTCGAGCGCGCGGATTCGCGCTCGACGGAAGATGGTCTGGGTGGCAGGATTCGAACCTGCGGCCCCTCGGTTCCGGACCGAGCGCTCTTGAAACCAGGCTGAGCTACACCCAGGGGAGTGGCGCGACGAGAGGCCGCACCACGAACGGAGGTCGACGAAGGGAGTGGAGGCTTTGCGAGGATTTGAACCTCACCCGCCTCTCGGCGGGCCAACCGTAAGGAGCCCCCACGGGCATTCGACCGGAGCGTCGACCGGGGATCGCACCCGGATCTCCGAGGTGGCGCCCCGGAATTCTCCTATTGAACCATCGACGCAAAACACGACCTGGACGACGAGAAAGAGTGCGGTGACGAGGAGAGCGAGGACGAGCATTATGGGTAGATGTAGTCCTCACGGCATTCACCGCGGAGCCACCTCTCGGAATCGAACCGAGAACGTCACGCCGTACGAAGGGGTGATCCCTCCCAAGGAGGTGGCAAGGAATTCGGCGACGAGGGAGGGTGAGGACAGCGTGCTCTACCAGCCTGAGCTACGACCCCATAGAGAGGAGTCGGCGGGATTCGAACCCGCGACACCGATGTAGTCCTCACGGCATTCGCCGGGTCCCACGTGCACGGAGTCGAACCGTGCCGCCCGAGGCGCCAGAAGGCTGCTGGAGCGCGATCCGCGACGGGGAGCCCGCCGGGGCGGGGAGGTCCCCGCCGGGGCGAACAGAGAGAGAGTGTGTGTATGTGTGAGAAAGAAGACGGCGACAAGAGGTGTGAGGACGTTTTTCGCGCTCTATCCGGGCTGAGCTACGGTGCTGCGAGCAATACCGGCAGGATTCGAACCTGCGACCTCGACCATTGCAAGGGTGTAGTCCTCACGGGCATTCGCCGAGCGCCATCGCGTGGAGTCGAACCACGCCGGTGTCCCGGAGATGGCGCGGTCCCTGGGCGGGGCACACGGACGTCTCCGTGTACCCCGCCCGGCCGCGAGCACGTCACAGAGTGACGGCTCGGATGGCGTCCACGAAGCCCGTCGTCTCTCCCTTGGCGAAGAGCGACACGACCTCGAAGACGGCGTCACTGAACCCACCGACGTTGAGGACGTCGGCGCGATTCGCGACCTGTGTGTGGGTGTAGGGCTGGATGTCGATCAGCACGAGCTTCGCGCGCGGGTTTCGCGCACGAAATCGCTCCCACTCCTCGGCCATCGGCGTCCCTCGCGTAGCCGGCCCACCGAGGCGGAAATCGGCCCACGACTGGTTGTCGGAGACGAAGACCACGAGGTCGCCGTTCTTTCCGGCCCGGTTCAGGTGACGCAGGGGCGCGACACACGCCGTGCCCCCCGAGGGGAGCGAGGCGAGGTACTGCGCGTTCGTCATGACCGAGTCACGCGGGTTCAAGGCCCGCGGGAGCGGCACGACGTCGTCGCTGAAGGGTACGATCTCGGCGTCCTCGTTCTTGCGCATGAACGAGGCGGCTACGAGCCCCGCGACGTCGACGCAACGCACCGAGCTCGTCGCGCTCCCACGATGGCCCGTCGCCGAGCTCTGCATCGACCCCGAGACGTCGGGGCAGACGAAGATCTTTCCCGGCACGTCGGGGACGTTCTCGGTCGCCGTCTCGAGCGCGTCCTGGAGCGCGTTCGTGATCGCCCTCGGCATCGCGCCGTTCGCCGCCTTGAACGCGGCGAGGAGCTGGTACGGAAAGACCTTGGCCTTGCGTACGAGCGCCTCGTCACGGATCCTCTCGGCGACGAGCGCCACCATGGCCTCGTCCTCGAACACCCCCTTTCGAAGCAGGGTGTTCAGGTTCATGCGCGTCTGCGTCCACGACATGGTCTTCGCGATCGCCGCCCAGTGCTCGCGCGTGAGCTCGAGCGCGGTGAGCATCTCGAACGGCACCTCGGGCACCTTCGTGCCTTCGCCGTGCGCCTTCTTGAAGGCCTCGAAGGCTTGCACGGTCTCGGGCAGGGCGGTCTCGTCGATCGCCTTGCCGATGAGGTACCCGTAGAGCGCCTCACGTGCCGCGTCCTTCGAGCCGTCTGCCTTCGTCGGAGCCGGTCGAACCAGCTTGATGACGTCCCCCATCGAGGGCTGCGCACCGACCGATCCGCGGAAGATCGCCTCCGGAGACCTGCCGTGAAACCACCCCTGCGCCGCGCGCTTGGGCGCCGTACCGAGAGACTTTCGCCCCACGCGGCCCGAGCGCACGATCTGGACGAAGCTCCTGAGCATCTTGCCCGTGTCGATGACACGCGGAAAGACGAGCTTCATGAGGCGCGTGTCGCGCTTCGCGAGGTAGGCCACGAGGAGCGCGGGAACGTCCTTCATGAAGCCCTTCTCGCGACAGTAGATCGCGGTCTTCGCCACCATTTCGGGAGACACCTCGGCCGCGAGCGAGAGCACCTTGTCGAGCTGATCCTCGGCGTTCGCATAGAAGGTGTTGTGGAGCGTCCCCGTGACCGTGAGCTGGGCGAGGGCGTGCTCGGCGGAGAACGCGTACGCCTTCCCCCCGGCCTCGTTGATGGCCGTCGCGGGCGAGGCCTTGCCCGCAAAACCGAAGAGTGCCTTGTTCGACATGATCGTTCTCCTTTCCGAGCCGTAATGTGGAATGCGCGCGACACGCCGCTCGTAAGCGCGTCACGGCCAGTGAACCGGCGAGTCGCCGGCACGAGCGCCCCGAAGGGCGCGGTCTCCCCGCGAGGAATCGAACCTCGACGTCCGGCTTCGTAGACCGGCGCCCATCCATCGGGACGAGGAGATGACGAGCCGACGTTCGGACGTCGACCCTGGTGGAACCGGCGAGAATCGCACTCGCATCGGCCGGGTGCAAACCGGCTGCTCTCCTCTTGAGCTACGGCCCCTGAATGTAGACTTACGAAATTCTCGAAGAGAGGTGGGTCACCGTGGGCTCGCACCACGTTCTCTCGTGTTTCAAACGAGCGCTATCCTGCGTCCAGCTCGCGACCCTCTTCACCTCGTGCACGCCGAGGCTGGCTCCAGCGGGAGGAATCGAACCTCCGTAGTACCGGTTAACAACCGGGCGCCTTGCCACTAGGCGACACTGGAATATCGTCGTGTGCGGCAGCGCGCGCCATTCCGCAAATGGAGAGTCGGCGCTGCCGCACACGTGACGCGAAGGAGGGCTGCTCCCTCGCGTTTCGTTGGCTTCGGTTTTCAAAGAGCGGAGCACCGAGGGCGTGCGGAATCTGGGGGCCTCGCGGGGGCGGCGGGCACACGGGTGCCGGTCGTCGGCGCGCGAATCGGCCGGAGTGGGCTCGGAGGGAGTCGAACCCTCGCGTCACTGGGTAAGAGCCAGGTGCGCTACCTCTGCGCCACGAGCCCGTCGTCGATCGTGGAGGCGGGCGCACCCCTCCCGTGCCGCGCGTGGCGGCGCGCGGGAGGGCGTGGTCCCGTTGTGGGGCGCGAGGGAGTCGAACCCTCGGGTCTCCGGTTAAAAGCCGGGTGCCGAACCGTTCGGCGTGCGCCCCGGGCAAAGAACTACGTTTGTTTTACCGAAACTATCGCGATTGTTTGCCGCCACCTACCTGGCGGAGCGAAGGGGACCGCAGGGCCCGGTGGGCCCCTGTCGTCGGCGCCTTTCCCCTGGGGAGACGGAGCGCGCGCGGACCGGGTGCCCCCTGGCCTCGAGGGAAGCGGAGGACCCCTGGACCGATGGGAAGGAGGGAGGACCGAGGGAGGTGGGGAGGCCGTGAACCGAGGAGGAGAGCTCCAGAAACGCCGGAGGCCGCCTCGGGGGATCCCGGGCGGCCTCGACTGCGTCCCTCAGGAACGTCGAAATCCGCCTAGGAGTGGCCCCCCTCGAGATTGAAGCGCCGATCGCGCGTGACGGGGCCCGCCTTCGGGGCTTTGCCACACGGGAGCGCTGGCCCGAAGGCCGCGCCCATGCCGACGCTGCCGTTCGCACCGAACGCGCGACCGCCCACGAAGGACAGGCCTTCGTACGTGGTGGCGAGCTGGGTCGAATGAAGCGTGAACATGGTGGGTCTCCGACGGCCGAAGTGGGCCGGCCATTCATCTCTAGCTCGGGCCCCTCGCCCGGTCAAGAAATAAAATGCGATTTCTTCGAATCAACAAACGCGACAGATTCGGCGGTGCGGTCTGCCCTCTGCGTCAGTCGGCGCAGCCGATGCCGATGTCGGTCACGTCGACCTTGGGCGTGAGCACGAACGCCGAGGTGGCCTCGCGGTTCGAGACGGCGAGCTCGTGGTCGCCGTTCACGTTGTTCGGGCTGCCGAGCCAAAGGAACGCGTAGCGCCCGTCGGGCATGGTGCACGGCGCCACGGAGTTGTCGAAGCGCTGGTGCGGCACGGGAAGACCACCATCCCCCGGGAGGCGCCAGATGATCTCGGGGCGGAGGACGACCTGAGGATCTCCGGAGTCGACCGGCCACGCCGCCTCGAAGAGGAGACCGTCGAGGCCCCAGTGAGGGTTCTGCACGTGCGTCTGGCGCGCGTTCGGCAGCAT